>JBFXLI010000040.1:0-2565 GCA_050187915.1 Candidatus Woesearchaeota archaeon | reverse complement strand
GTGATAGGTTTAATCATAATTTGGGTTGCACCATTAATAGTTTCATTATTTGTAGGATGAAACTTTTTCTTTTATTTTTAATTTTATTTTTAATTCCTTCTAGTTATGCCTTTGATTGTTCTTTAATAAATAATGAAAATTGCGAATATCTAAACGAAGTAAATGAGGATTTAATTGCAAACTTAATTTACACAAGTTCATATTATCCAAATCATACTTTAATTAAAGAATATAACAACAATATTCAAGTAAATGAAAAACCACTAAATACACCAACATATCAAAACAACAACATAAAAAATGCATGGCTAGAAATTTTAACAATATCACCTTCTATTAAATACAACAATTCTTACATTGTTCCTCAAACAATAACTGCAAGAGCTGAATATAATTATCAAATTCAAGTTCCTGAAGATTATTACAATCCAAATAAAAGAAATGGAGCAACATGTAAAATAAATTATAATCTTCAATCACAATCATCAAATATTAATTGGTATGCGAACACCTATAGCATCGGAAATCAAAAAATATTATTCTCTTCAATATTAAACTACAACTCTTTGAAAGCAAAAGTCAATATTCAAAGTTCAATAAAAAAACAAACTTATGTATGGAATAGATATTGTTGTGGTTGGTCAGATGGAAGTTGTGTAAGACATTGTTATAATTGCAAATATAAAAGCACAACTTATATTAATGATAATTTAGAAATTGTTGATGAAGTTTCAATAATTGAATATGAAAAACCTGAAATTTCAAACTTTACATTTATTACAGAATATTTAGAAACACATAAAGGAATTTTAGAAACAAATAATTTAACAAACACAATTTTAAATTTTAATAATGCTTCTTTAAAAAATAATAATTTAGTGTTTACTGCAAATTTCACACATAAGCCTTATTACTTCTTAGAATTAGAAGCAAAACCAACAAATCAAATAATTCCTAAAAATTTAAGATTTACAAATAATACAATTTATGTTAATGAACCAACATCATGTTCTATCACAACAACAGATTTATTTCAAACAACTAATGAAGAATGCATTAACAAATATCAAGAACTAGAACTCGCACCATTTGAAAAAGAAGGCTTTACTGAAAATTTATATTTATTAGTTAAACTTGCAGTGTTTGTTTTTGTAAATATTTTAATTTACAAAGGAATAAAAAAATATTGGGGGAAAATACTTGTTCCAATTTCAATTTTAATATTCACTATTCCTAGCGTTCATGCTGAAACTGAATGTGGTTTAACAAATTTAGCCAGTTGTATTCCTGAAAAGATGTATGAATTTATTTTAAATTTGATTAATGCTCCTTTGCAACCATTATTGGAATTAGTAAAGAATTTGTTGCAAGCACATCCTTCAATAACTTTATTTCATGGAATTTGGGCAATAGTTGTTTATTGTATTAGCATGTTCTACGGATTATTATTAATTTATGCGGGAATGCAATTTTTATTTTCAGGACATAATGTTGTAAGAAGAGAAATGGCAAAAGAATGGTTAAAGAATGTTATAATTATGATGGTTTTAATTCAAGCTTCATTTTATCTTTATGATTTAGCCATCGAATTAGGATCAGTAATGAGTTCTTCAGTTTTATCTTTAGTTGATCCTTTATTTTTCATGCTTACAGCAGATAATCTTGTAAATATAGGATTAGAATTTATCATGGTTTTCATTTATGCAATAACATTAATATTCACACTATTCTTTTTAGTGATGAGATATTTAGTTGTAGCATTAGGAGTTTTATTTGTGCCAATAGGAATATTTTGTTATTTCATTCCACCATTAAAAAGTTATGGAAAAATGATTTTAAATTTGTTAGGATTATTTGTGTTTATAAATTTTTTATCTACAATAATTATTTTAGCATGTTCAATGTTAATTACAATCCCTTTATTTGAAAATATAAAAATTGTAATTATGATTAATTGTTTTGGAATTGTTAATTTATTATTTATTTTATTAGCAAAACATGTTGTTACAAAATCAGGAATGGCAGATGGTGCTGAGAAAGTAGTTCAAGCAGGAAAATATATTGCAATGTTGGTGTAAAAAATGGCTTATGAAATACCGCAACAACTTCAACATAAAGAAAAAATCTTATTTGGTTTAACTTTTATTCAATTAGGTTGGGCTGTATTGTTTGGAACTCCTGCTTTAATTATTCTTTTAGGAAAAAGTAATCCAACATTTAAATATATTTTTGCAGGAACATTTATTGTTTTAGGAATTTTATTTGTTTTCTTTGATATTGGTAAATGGATTAAAAGATTTTTATTTTATTTCAAATTTAAAGAAGTTATTTTTAACACAAAAAAAATGAAAGAAATAGTTCAAATAAAAAAAATCAAAGACAACATAATCCACACAAATACAGAAGTATCCATTTTACAAATAACTCCATTAAATTTTAGCATTAAAACAGATCAAGACAAAGAAACAATAATGATTGGTTTTCAAAAATTTTTAAATAGTATTGATTTCCCGATTCAGTTTGTAATTACAACACATAATCTTAACATGGATGTATATTTAGAAA
>JBFXLI010000039.1:0-2695 GCA_050187915.1 Candidatus Woesearchaeota archaeon | reverse complement strand
TCTCGAAAAGCGTCATTTTTCTTTTTGTGGATAACTCCGTTACCCCAAAAAGATTTAAAACCTTCCTATTAAAGTATTTTAACATGTCTATTCTATTTCTGTCCAACTTAGTATAACCTATCCAAAACAATAAAACTTTGACAACAATAACATAAATATAAAATCGAAAATCGAGAGTGAATTCTTAATATCAAAAGAAACCACATTACACTGTATTATATTATATTAACGAAAATTTTTATTATTTGTTTTAAGCATTAATCTATGTAATGAATCAATCTATTTATAATATTACATTAGTAATACATTAAAGAATTTATATTTTTAGGTTCAATTATAAAAAAGATAATCACAAATATCTGAGATTATCTTAATTAATTAGTAATTTAAAGCCTTCTTTCAAGTTCTTTAGGATTAATATTTAAGTATTCACTAGTCATAATTGCATAAATATTAGTCTCTAAGGAAAAATTTATGTTTTAGAATCTTCACTGAGAAAATATGAGTACTTATTTTCTAGAAGTACTTTCTTATTCTTGACAAAAAACATCTTTTTTATAATTTCGCTTCTTCTTCTCAATGAATTAATCCAGCCATATATAGTAACTATACTTAGAAGAATATTAAAGATTAACATAAAAACGTTATTATTTGTCCTAAACAAATTCAAGAAATAAACTAGATGTAAAAATATCATTAAAGCGGTAAATGCAAACAAGAAAATTAGCTCTACTCTTTTTACATATTGATTTAGTTCTTTTTCAACCATTGAATTCTTTTTTAGATTTTGATTGAATGTAATTGCCTTTTTTTCTTTTTCATACGATGATTTAATGTCAATAATTTCTTGTTCCTTTTCCTCTATTTTTTTTGTTGTATCTTGAATTAATTCTTTTTTCTCAGTTTCGTATTGTTTTGATATATCAGATACTAAATCCGTTCTAACTTTATCTAAGAAATAGTATATTGTTTCATTAGAAATATTTTTGGGTATTCCCCTTGTTTTTTTGACCAATTCTTCATTGAGGATTCGATAATTTTTCAATAAATGATAATCTTCATTAGTAATTTCTTTGTTTTTTCTCATGTCAATTATTTTTTTGTTATAAGCTTCTTTAAGACTGTGAGTCGGCTTAAAAATGTTTACACAATATGAAATAATCCTATTTTCAGTTACAAGCGAAATATTATTCATATTATTAGAACAAATAATTTTTCCTATAAAAGAATCTAACTGAAGAGGTGATATTGTGTCGCCAAAATTATCTTGTTGAAAGGTTCTTGCAATATAGTACAAACTTTTATTTTCAGTCAAAAAAATTAATTTAGCCTCCTTGAATGTATGAACAAAATTATTTTCTCTTATAAAATATGAATACACAATGCTCTTAACATCCACATCGATGAAATCATCAATATTGTTTCTATAGCTGTATTCATATTCACTATGTCTAGAATAAAAATCAACGATAAGACTCCTAACATAATGTGCATCAATCATATTGTCTTGATTCTTATTGAAGTCTATTTGATATTCAGAGATTCCAAATTCACTAAGTTTATCTCTTAAGTTAATAATTTCAAATTCTACATCTTCTGTGTTATATCCTTTTTCTCTAAAAAAAATACAAACATCAGAAGTCTTTGTAATATCAATCTCAACTTTTTCAACCCACTCTTGTGCAGTTCTTAAAATTCGACAACACTCATCATAATTATGATTAAAAATATAGAAACTGCCCCCTTGGTTTTTCCAAGATTCGAACAAAAATTTAAATTCCCTTTGGATATATTCCCCATAATATCCTAATAATTTCAACAGAATTGGAGTATCAATAAATACTTTTGTTCCCTTGTAAATATCAGTTGAATCTACATCATCAAATATAAAGGACTTAATTAAACTTCCTTCACAAATTTTAAGTACTGTTTTATATTCATCAGAGTTTAATTTCATAATCTCTTTTAAATATTCAACCCAAAACAGCATTAAAACATTGTCTTCTTTCTTATTGTCTTCTTTATAATCGTTGAGAAGAATTTCATAATCATTTTCCCTAACAAAATCTAATATTACATTTTCTAGTTCATCATTAGTAAAATTTTCATCATTAACATATTCAGAAAAACTCGACATTAATTTTTCTAGATTATTATTGTATGTTTGTAACTCCGTATCATCAATTAAGGTATATTTATCCTTAATTTTTGCAGTACTACATTCATAAGCTGAAGTTGTTTTTACTAATGTTTTATCATTTAACATTTTCTCAAAAATATCTTTTAGAATATGATAAGGTAACGTGAAATTATTAAACTCCGTGAAAATGCTTGAAAAAGATTCATATGAAGTTTTAATAATATCTTTTTTTATTATTGTGTTAACTACAAATGGTAGAAATGTCAAGGCAGGATCATCAGGGAATAGATGAGTCTGCATAGTTAGGTAATTTTTTAATGTTATGTTCATATAATTTTTCTAATTCTCCTCTCAAAAAATAAAAAATATCACTTCTAAATATGCTAATCTAATAGTATATTATCATGAAGACTATATATTTATAACGGCATATATGTCATATTATTTTCAGTTTTATCTATGTTACTAAATATTAACTCAACTACCAGTTGATTTAAATCAACTTAGAGTATTGAACTAAACTGACAGTTGTGATATATAATGAAATCAAAGGAA
>JBFXLI010000038.1:0-3143 GCA_050187915.1 Candidatus Woesearchaeota archaeon | reverse complement strand
CAATTGAAAAGCTCTAAAAAAGAATTTGCTAAAAAAGTCGTAGATGGTGAGTTTAATACAATGAATTCAGTTATCAAATCTGGAAAATCTCCTAATTTCTTTTAATTACATTATTCTCCTAATGAATGGTTTGTAAAATCTTTATTTATGATTCCTAAATTTTTTGTAACATCTTCTATGATTGAAAAAAGAAAGCCATTATCTTT
This sequence comes from Candidatus Woesearchaeota archaeon, assembly GCA_050187915.1. Taxonomy (GTDB): domain Archaea; phylum Nanobdellota; class Nanobdellia; order Woesearchaeales; family SKGA01; genus JAQUYS01. Next base: position 2,937 of record JBFXLI010000038.1, on the reverse strand, counting down.
AACTGCAAGAAGAGCAGGATGGACTGGTTGTAATTTTTTATTAGACAAATTGCCATTGGAAGGAAAAATTCCGATAATAAATAAAGAAGAAATTATTGAAAAAAATTCAGTAAATAAAATATGGAAAAAAATGTTTTTCTTATCTAACAAAAGACCAGAATTTAGAGGTTGGACTTCAGATGTTTTAAAAATTGTTCAGGAACAAGGAACTGAATTTAGTTTGAAAGAATTGTATAAATATGAAAAATATTTTAAAGAATTACATCCATCTAACAATAATGTTCAAGCAAAGTTAAGACAGCAATTACAAATTTTAAGAGATAATAAAGTTATAAGATTTAAAGCAAAAGGAATTTATGAAATTATTTGAGTTCATCCACAATTTCTACAATCAATAAATGATTAAAAACTTTGTTTTTATGTAATTCATCTTTAATTAGTTTTTCATAAGCTTCATTTTTTGAATTTGCTTTAATTTCATCAACTAAAATACAATCTTCTGTTTGATGGAAAGTTCCATCTTTCATTTTGAATTCAGTATAAGCTGATTTTCCTATTTCTAATACAAAATATGTTTTCATTTCAAAGAATTGTTGAATAAAAGAAATTTATAAAGATGATCCTAACATGTCCAGTGTATTTAAAATGGTTTTTATTTATATTTTTTCATTCCCAAATCATAATCCGCTTTACATTTAGTACAATAAACTGTTTCTCCACTAAAAATTAAATTATCTTTTGAATGTCCTTGAGGACATGTTTCATATTCTTCTTTAACTTGTTCTATTGTTTTCATTTTCATCTCCCTTTGTTTTTATTTCCACGATAAATCATTCTTTGATTTACAGAGCCATCTTTATTTGACATTTCTCCAACCTCGCGACCATAGCGATCTCTGGCTTGTGGATTCCAATTGACAAAACCATTGGTTCTCCCAGTCATTCCTGCAACTTGTCTAGTTGATGTTGAAGCTCCTCTTTGATTTCTCTCAGGAGCCCTTACATTTGCAAGTCTAAATTTAGTGCCATTTGTAAAAATTCCTGAATCGCCATCATTCCATTTTTTAATTCTTCTTCTCATTTAATCCTCCCAATAATTTAAATTATTACTGCTTAACCTGAAATAAGTTAGATTATATTTATAAACTTTATGAATTTAAACTTAATAAATGTCAAATTTAACCAATAAATTTATATTTAAACTTGAATTTTAGTCCTTGAAATGAAAACATTTATAAAATACAGATTCCTAAAAATAAACATAAGTGTAAAAAGTGTGAGGTGTATTTATGGCTTTATCTAGATCTGAACGGAGTGAAATCTATTCAAAAATCGCTGATTGTCTCAGAGTTAATGGTCCTTTGAATATTAATCAAATTTCTGAAAAAATAGAAAGTAATTGGGAAACTGTAAAAAATGCAATTGATAGTTTAGAAAAAGCAAAATTTATTGGAGAAGAAAATAATAAATATTTTATTTCATGTTCGATGAATGGAGAATTTAATGAACAAACAATATTTAATCTTCCTTTAACAAAGGAACAAAATGAATTATTTTGTAAAATTGCTAATAGAATTAAAGAATTAAGTAAAGAAACATTAAAGCAAACAGTATTACAAAAAGCAGTTGTGGAGGTAATTAAAAAATCCAAAATAAATAATTTACCTTATGGATGGTATATGTATGGTGAATGTTGTGTTCATACACTTAAAGATACACTTGGTTTTGGAATAACTAAAGATTATGATAAAGAAATTCAATCAACATTAGAAGAGTTTTCTACACATGGAGAGTATGTTGAAGATTTATTAGATTATCTTTACACTAAAGAAAATAATGAATTATATTTATTAAAATTGGATACAAAATTATTACTTGAACAGAAAATAACTGAAAATAATAAATCAAATTTAAAAACAATAAATAGAAATTTAATGAGAATGTTGATACTTTTACACAAATTTAATTTTTCAGAAAAAATTATATTTCAATTTGATGAATTCACTTCATATTTTGGAAGATTAAAAAACTTAGATCCCTCTGCATTTGAAAATATAAGATTAGAAATTTTAAATAGTTTCAAATATTGTTGGAATTTAATTGCCATAACTAATTTCAAAAGAGATTTAGAAAAATTCTATATTTTTGAATTAGATCCTTATACTCAACCAAGAGAAGAAACATATTTAGATTTATTAGAAGAAGAAAAACTACAATTAGAAGAAGCTTGTCCTAAAATAGAATTATCTGCTAAGACTGAAGCTCTTAGAAAGAAGTTATTAAGTTAAACGTTCTGCGGTTTTAATAATTCAATACCGTGTTCTTTTAAATATTCTTCAAATTCAACAAAGTCTTTTATATTTTGAGTGGTAATAATCATTGCACCAGAATGTTTGGCTAAAATTACATGTCTAGCATCAGCAAAATTATTTTTTGATAATTCCCTCGCTTCATTTTTGTGATTTTGATTTTCTTGAATGTGTATTTTATTTGAATTTTCAATTCCTTCCAATAATTCAGTTAATTTTTTATCATTACCTATTACTTTTTTAAATTCATCAAAAACCCAACTAGATGTTACTAAAATACATTCTCCATTCATAACTCTGTCAAGAAAAATCCATGCAAAATCACTAAAGTTTCCATATTTGACTTTAGCAGGTTTACCCAATCCTAAAGCATCGATGTAAACATTAGTGTCACAATAAACTTTTTCCATTTGTTTGGTTAATTTTACTTATTTATAAAATTTCCTTGTTTTTTTTAATTTAACGAGTCCTCTACGCCCTCACATGATGGTTGCGTCGGGTGGGGCTATTATTGTTTGCGTGACATTCTAGAGCTCGCGATTTCTAAACCAAGATTACAGGGCTTGTAAAGGCATTTTAAAAAAATTTCTAAAATTTCATAATTATTTAGATTGAGAAAATTTAGCTTT
>JBFXLI010000037.1:0-3346 GCA_050187915.1 Candidatus Woesearchaeota archaeon | reverse complement strand
TTTTCTTTTCTTTATGAAATTTTTAGAACTTAAACAATTCTTTGACAAACAAGATGAAGAATATAAATCTTCAAATAAATATGTTTTTAAAACTTCAAAAGGAATTTTTGGTGTTTCTGATTTAGAAATTCTTAATGAATTTTTTCAAAAAATAAATTTGCAAGGAAATTTTTTAGATTTGGGAAGTGGAGATGGTAGAGTTGTTTTTTTAGCATCTTTATTTTGTAATGCTAGTGGTGTTGAATTTGAAAAAAGTTTAATTGATTTAAGTGAAAAATATAAAAAAGAATTAAATTTAAGTTGTAATTTTATTTGTGATGATTTTAATAATATTGATTTTTCTAAATTTGATGTTTTGTTTTCTTATTCTGATAATTTTTTCTCAAAAGAATTTGTTAATAAATTAAAAAATGAATTTAAGGGAAAATTGTATATTTATCAAGGTGTATTTTTACCAGAATTAAAAAAAGGAAAAACTATTTGGATAAAACAAACACCCATCATTAGTTTTGAGTTCTAATTACTTTGAAGAAATAAGTGGAAGTGGTGTTGAACCTTTAATATTTAATGTTCCTTCTTTAATAATTATTTCAGTTGGCACTCCATTTTCAACACATATTTCAGCCCTTCTATATAATTTTCTGTCTATTGGATTTCTGCTATATGCTAATATAACATCATAACATTTATTTTCATTGTTTGAAACTTTAGCTACGTTTGAAGTTATTTCATTGTTTGTCTCAGTTTCAAAAGAAAAAGAAAGAAAAGTCATAAAAATAATAAATGCTAAAGCAAATATTAATTTAGTATTATTTTCCATAATATCCCTTTTTAAGAATCACTACTATTTATTTTTATCTATTCAACTATTATTCCTTTTATACGTTTTCGAGGAATAGATGTTGGGTTAATATTTTCATTAACAGTAGGTGTATCAACAATATCTATACCTACTTCTTCGTAATCAGCTACAACATTACCTGTTATTGAACTTTTAGAATCGTTATCAATTAATAAAAGAGAAGATAATAATACCATAACAATTATTGCAACTATTAAAGCATCTTTATCATGTTTCATTATTTTCCCCTAATTAATTTAATCTTCTTCCTCAGCAAATTTCTTAATTTCTTCATAATTTTCTACAATTAACTTTGCTTTGTTTTTACCAAATGAAAATGGCCATTTTGGTTTTTCTTCTTCATCCTTTTCTCTAAAAAGAGAAATCATTTTGTTTCCTTTAAATTCACTAAATTCATGCATTTATACACACCTTGTTAAATTTCTATTCAAAGCAAAAATCAAACATATATAAGTGTTTCTACTCGTTTTTATATTGACTAACTAAAACACAAACTCCATCCATATATTCTATGTTGTTGTCTTTACAAAATTGAATTGATTTCTCATCTGATGAACCAGGTTGAAACCAAACTTTTGTTATGTTTAATTCTTTTACTTTTTCTAAAATTTTATTTGTTTTATCTGGCGAAACTATGAATAGCACAACATCTATCTTTTTAGGTACATCTTCAATGGAATCATAACAATCTACACCAGATATATCTCTTTCAAAAGGATTTATTGGAATTACATCATACCCTGCATGTAAAAAGTGAACAAAAACAGTATGTCCATATTTTGCTAAATTTCTTGATGCTCCAACAACGGCGATTATATTTTTTTTATTTAAAAATCTGTGCATATTACATTAATTAATATCTAAACTAGTATAAATAGTTTTGCTTGATTTAAAAAAGAAAAAAAGAAAAAAATTATTTTTTGGTTTTTTGTTGCTTTAATTTATCTTTTCTCAATACTTTATTTACAAACACAATTATTAGTATGAATAATAAAATTCCTAAAATTGCACCGATTAAAGAATTCATTCTTCCATATCGCATTACAATTGAAATTGTGTTTAAACCAGCTCCAAAAAATAAAGAATAGTAAATTACTTCGTCTAATTTTGTTCCAAATATTAATAATGTTAATATTACAATTACATTTATGATTGCAATTATTGTGAATTTATATGTTTCTTGTTCTTCTGTAATTATTCTGTTGGCATCTTCACATTTTGCCATCTCTTGTTTTTGTGCCACACTTTCTTCATATTGACTTAATTCATCGTATGGTTTGTATAACATATAACAATCTGTTGTTTTTTCTGTTACAATGTAATTTTCAACAATTGTGTTTGTTACAAGAAAAGTTAAAGGTGTAAATACAAGCACAATTAGAAGGACAAATCCTATTTTTTTAAATATATCAAATGCTGCCATACTTATAATTTAATTATTGTATTTATATTATTTTGTTAATTACTTTATAGTAGTTATTAATAGAAACATTTATAAATAAAAATAAATATACATATTTTATGGATTTAAAAACAAAAATTAATTTAACGGTTTTAAGCATATTAAGCCTTTACATAGGTATTTGTTCTAAATACCAAAGTAATAGATTAGAAAAGGAATTAACTCCTGCTAAAGAAGAATTTAAACAAGTTGTTGAAAAGTATGCTGCTCAATCTAAATATAGACAACTTTTAACTGATTTTGGTGGAGAATTAGATTCTGTTGTAGTTAATAAAAATAAATTTTTAAGTGATAATGGTGCTTTTGGTGGTGCTTGGCAAGTATATTGTGGAGATCCTATTTTTAGATCTGTAATAAAAATTTCTTTTAATCCAACTGATTATGAATTAAATACATCAGCACTTAAAAAATATAAATAAAATGTTAGATTCAAATGAATTACTTGATTTATTTCCTTTTGAGTTAGATAATTTAAAAATATTTGTAAAAGAAAATAAAACTACTGAAAAACGATTAAAAGCTGTTTATTATCAGGAAAATACTTTTGATGGTAAAAGAAATTGGGATGATTATGAACAATATTTAAGAGATATTAAATCTGCTGAAAATAAAGGTAAAATTTCTAAAGTCAAACTTCCAGAAACAATTGATTCAATATATAATTTAGAATATAAATTAATTGAAGATGGAAAATTATCTAAGACAGATAAATTAATTTTGAGTTTGAATTCATTACAAGAAAATGATTTTGTTATATATGTTGCATATATAAAAAGAAATTTTGATTTAAACTTAAAAGGACTAGGAAGAGAAGTATATTTTAATTTAAGAAACGCATTTGCTGAGAAAGGTTTAAAATATTTCTCTTGTATTCCTGTTGAAGAAAAATTGAAAAAGGAATGGGCTGAATGGGGAATGCAATCTGCTAGAAATTTAAGTGAAAAAAAACAAAAAGAATTAGAAAAAATTGGAATATCTTTTATGCATTACTTTGAAAAAATTAAGGAAAGTTTATAAATAAA
>JBFXLI010000036.1:0-3598 GCA_050187915.1 Candidatus Woesearchaeota archaeon | reverse complement strand
ATTCTATAAATTCAACCAATCTTCCATCAGGACTTAATCCGCTCAGCAGTAAACCATTTTCAGTTAACTGTTTGTGATATTCAGGATTAACTTCATATCTATGTCTATGTCTTTCAGAAACTTTTTCATTTTTATATAAATCAAAAATTTTAGTTCCTTTTTTTAATATTGCATCATATGCACCAAGTCTTAAAGTTCCACCCATATTTTTCAAATCTTTTTTATCTGGAAGAATATCAATTACAGGATTTTTTGTTTCTTTATCAATTTCAGTAGAATTTGCTTTTTCTAAATTACAAATATTTCTTGCAAATTCAGTAACTGCAAGTTGAAGTCCATAACAAATTCCTAAAAAAGGTTTATTATTTTCTCTACAATATTTTATAACTTGAATTTTTCCTTCAACACCACGAGAACCAAATCCACCAGGAACAATTATCGCATCACATTGTTCTAATTTCTTTTCATCATATTTTTCAGTATCCATAAAATGAATTTCTACTTTAACATCATTATTTGCACTGGCATGATGAATTGCTTCAACAACAGATGCATAAGAATCTTCTAATGCAGTATATTTACCACAAATTCCAACTTTAATAGTTTCTTTATTTTTATTATTTTCTTTGTTTTCAAGTATTTTAGTCCATGAATTACAAATAGGTTTTGTTGGAAGATTTAATTTTTTATTTAATGCTTCAATTAAATTTTGTTTTGCAAAAATTTGAGGAAGCTTATACACAGAATCAACATCAGGTGCACTAAATACAGAATCAACATCTATGTTTGCAAACAAGGAAATTTTTCTTTTAATTTTTTCTTGAAGCATTTCAGGACATCTACCTAAAATCATTCCTGGAAATATTCCTCGCTCCATAAGTAATTTTACAGATTGTTGAGTTGGTTTAGATTTTTGTTCATCAACACCACCAGGAATAGGAACATAAGTTAAATGAATAAATAAAACATTTTCACTTCCCTTTTCTTGTCTTAAATTTCTAGCAGCTTCAAGATACAATTCATTTTCCATGTCTCCAACCGTACCGCCAATTTCAATTAAAACAATATCTGCATTTTGTTGTTTTCCTAATTCTTCCCACCATTTTTGAATATGTCTTGATACATGAGGAATTAATTGAACAGTTTGTCCTAAAAATTTTCCTTCTCTTTCAAGTTCATGAATTTGATAAAAAACCTTTCCCATAGTTAAATTTTGTTTACCTGTACAAACAGTATTTAGAAATCTTTCATAATGTCCAAAATCCATATCAACTTCAGTTCCATCATCAAGTACAAACACTTCACCATGTTCAACAGGATTCATAGTTCCAGGATCAACATTAAGATAACCATCACATTTTATTGGAATTACTTTGTAATTACAAGATAATAAATGTCCAATAGATGCTGCTGCAATACCTTTTCCTAATCCAGAAATAACCCCACCAGTTACAATTATATATTTTCTTTCCATATGGGATATTTGATTAAAATCCCATCTTTTTAAATGTTGTGGTGACAGATAATATAATATTACTAAATATATTTTAATTTTTTTTAATTCATTTAAATACTCTATAGAAAGATATTTAAACAAGCTATAGAATGAAAATTATAATTTTGTGTGGGGTTGTTAATATGTATTCAGATGGCGATGAGTTTGATGAAGTTTATTCTGGTAATGGGCGAGAGTCTTTAATGGACAACGATAGCATGAGCGCTGAAGAAGATGCTTTTATGCAAGGGTATGATGAAATTCCTGAAGGTTCTGAAGAAGAAAGGGAAGATAAAATATACGAAGAAGCTTTTAAGAAAAAAGCGAGACGTTCTAAACGAAAAGAAAATATTTTCGATGAAGAAGAATTAGAAGCAGACGTACTATTACACTGAAGTCAGCGGTCAGCGAATCGGAATTAATATTTTTCTTTTAACTTTTTTCAAAATAAAAAAGAATAACTGAAAATCTGCTCGCCGTTTACTGTAAGCTGTTTAAAACTTCTTTTGTTTCTTTTGCAATCATCAATTCTTCATTTGTTGGAACAACCATAACTTTAATCTTTGAATCATCACTTGAAATAAACGTTTCATTTTTATTATTTTTTTCTTCGTCAAGTTTTATTCCAAATTCTTTCAAAAACTTCAAAATTTCTTTTCTCATAAATGGTTCATTTTCTCCAATTCCAGCAGTAAAAGTTATTGCATCAACATGTCCTAAAATTCCAATATAAGAACCAATGTAAGAAGAAATATCATAACCAAACATATCTATAATATTTTTGAATTTTTCATCGCCTTGCATAGCAAATGTTCTTACATCTCTAACATCTGGATGTCCACCTAAACCTTGAAATCCACTTTTCTTATTTAAAATTTCAAAAACTTCATCAACATTTTTACCTTCTTTTTTCATTAAAAATTGAACGATGCTTGGATCTATATCTCCACACCTTGTTCCCATCATAATTCCAGGCAAAGGAGTGAAACCCATAGTAGTGTCAACACTTTTACTATCTTTAACGGCACAAATACTAACACCATTTCCCAAATGACAATTAATAATATTTACTTTTTCTTTCCCCATAATTTTTTCAACTTCTTTTGTTATAAATTCATGAGAAGTACCATGAAAACCATATTTTCTAATTTTATATTTATTATAATATTCTATAGGAATACCATATAAATAAGCATATTTAGGAATAGTTTGATGAAATGCAGTATCAAAAACACCTACTTGTTTTAAATCAGGCATTGCTTTTTGACAAGCTTCAATACCCATTAAATTAGGAGGATTGTGTAAAGGAGCTAATTCAGAGCATTCTTTAACTTTTTCAATAACATCATCATTTATCAAAACAGCTTTACTATAATATTCTCCACCATGAACAACTCTATGTCCAATACCATCAACTTTTAAATCTTTTATTAATTCAAGAATTAATTGCATTCCTTCAATATGATTTGAAATATTTTTTTCAACTTTTTCTTTGTTTAATTGTAAATAAGAATTAGGTAAACCAATAGCATCACATCTACCTTTCATTAAACATTCTTCAGTTTCAACATTTATAACTTGAAATTTAATTGAACTACTACCGCTATTAATTATTAATATATTCATTTTTTTGTGCCTCTACTACAGTTATTGCAACCACATCAACTATATCTTCAACATTGCAACCACGACTTAAATCATTTACAGGTTTTTTCAATCCTTGAATTATAGGTCCAATTGCTTTTGTTTTTGAAAATCTTTCGACGAGTTTATATCCAATATTGGCACTGTTTAAATCAGGAAATATTAAAATGTTTGCATCTCCTTTTAAAGAACATTTAGGACATTTAAGTTTACAAACTTCAGGAACAATTGCTGCATCTAATTGTAATTCACCATCAATAATTAAATCAGGACGTCTATCTTGAGCAATTTTTGTTGCATTTCTAACTTTGTCAATTAAAACATCTTCCGCACTTCCTTTTGTTGAAAATGAAAGCATAGCAATTTTAGGTTTAACACCATATTCACCAATAGATTCAGCTGTACTTATTGCAATAGTAGCAAGTTCATCTGCAGTTGGATTTTTAACAAAAGCACAAT
>JBFXLI010000035.1:0-3619 GCA_050187915.1 Candidatus Woesearchaeota archaeon | reverse complement strand
GATAAAACTGCAAATTTACTTTCAATGAAAGAAGATATTTTATTTAAAGAAGAAATTTGGAATAGATTTAATTCTTCAAAAGAAGAAATTCAATGGTATTACGAATCAATACGTGAAAATTTAAGAGAAAAACTTGGAAAAACAAGATTATTTCATGTGTTTGAAAATTTATTCGATGTTTTTAATTAATTTTTACACTTTAAACAAAGTCTTGCAAGTAAAGCTTCCAATTGAATATATTCATCACTTCCTTCAACCAAATGAAACTCAGCTTCACCACATGCATTTACAAAATCTAATTTAATTTCATCAGAAGCAGTTTTAATGTTCCAAATTTCTTTTTGTAATTGTATTATTATATCAACACCACTTAAACCATATTCAAGCATAGTATCAAGTAATAATTTTTTAGCAGAAATAAAATCAGATTTAACACAAAATTCTAAAATTTCATTTATTTCTTTAGGTTTAGCTAATGAAGCTAAAGTGAAAATAACTTCTTCATCAATTTTTTTATCTAATGATGCAGCACTTTGTAAAATATTTTCTACTCTTCTACAATCACCACCACAAGCTAAAAATAAAGCATCTTTTGCTTTTGCATCAATTTTCAAATCTTCTTTTTTTGCAATAATTTCTACAATTGAAAATATTTCTTCTTTAGATAAAGGTTTAAATTTGAAAACTAAACATCTTGATTGAATTGGATCAATAATTTTTGAAGAATAATTACAAGATAAAATAAATCTACAAGTAGTTGTGTAATTTTCCATAGTTCTTCTTAAGGCTTGTTGAGCTTCTTTTGTTAAAGCATCACATTCATCAAGATAAATTATTTTAAATGGAACATCTCCTAATGCACGAGTTCTTGCAAAGTCTTTAACTTTGTTTCTAACAACATCAATTCCTCTTTCATCTGAAGCATTTAATTCAAGAAAATTACTATGCCATTCTTCACCAAATAATTGTCTTGCAATAATTAAAGATAAAGTTGTTTTACCAATTCCAGCAGGACCTGCAAATAATAAATGAGGCATATTTTTCATGTCAACAAAAGCTTTAACTTTATCAATAATATGAGTTTGTCCTTTTATTGAAGAAAAGTCTTTAGGCCTATATTTTTCAGTCCAAATTGCGCTGTCTTCTTTCATACTAAAACAAATTTAGTGAACTTTATAAGTCTTTTTACAGCTTGCAGCGAGCAGAACACAGATTCCAGTTTAAGTCAATATAAAATTAAGAAATAGAAAATAAAATTAAATATTATCTTCGTCTATTAGCATATGACCACGCCAGCGACATTAAACTTACGTTTAAGTCAATAAAATTAAGAAATAGAAAATAAAATTAAATAATATCTTCTTCAGCTACAACTAAGAAATCTCCCATTGCAATAACTGCACTAAATGGAATTAAACATTCTCCTTCCTTAGTTTTTTCAAGTTCTAGCTTTTTTGTATACACAGTAGGTTCCTTTAGAATTATATGGATTAACTCTCCGGATGATGCTTCAAAAATAATATCTCCTACTTCGCCAAATCTTTTACCTGTTTTTGACACTACAGTTTTTCCTATTAGTTGTTTTGAGAACTTTTTTTCATCTTCTGCCATAATAATACCCTCATAATCGTGATATCTTTCTTTAAACATTGCTTATTTTTAAATGTTTCGGTAATTTCTTTTTAAATAGTTTCGTTATTATCATCTATAAAATCATATTTTTCTTGTGCCCAACGCCAAAATTCATCTGCATCTGTAAATGAAGCTATCTCTTCAGAAGTATCTCCATATTGTTCACAATTTTCAATTGAATGTTCTTTACAAATATTTGGTCTTTGTTCATATTTTCCACAAAGTCCGTTTGGTAATAATTCTTTACAAGGAGTATAAAATTGTAAATTCCATTTTTCTTCAACTTCAACTTCAACTTCAACTTCAGTACCTTCTGGAACATCATCATTATCTTCAGTTTCTACTTCTTCTTCAGTTATAAAAACTTTAACATTTTTATGAAGTAAATACCATTTTATATTTTCAATTTCTTCTTCAGTTGTAGGAGCATCTATTTCCAATGCAATATATTCACAACATTTACTACATCCTTCACAAGGATTATTATTTAAATTGTTTTCATTATCCATAATGAACATAGTTATAAATTGTTAATTTATAAAATTATTCTTCACAAGAAATAAAAGGATAACCAACAACAAATGTTCCCATTTTAGTCATAACAACCACAACATCATCATCAATATCTAAATCTTTAACTAAAGAATTAGCAATTACTTCTTCTTGATAAGTTTTCGGATTTAAAACAGATAAAGGATTTAAATTAATAACTTTAGTTTCAAATTCTTCAATTTTTTCAGCATTTTCAAGAGATTTCATTTCAAAACTAACATCTTTTCCAGTTATTAAATCCACACCTGTAATTAATCTTCCAAATTTTTTAACCAAAATATAACAATCTCTATTTTTATTACGATGTTGATAATTAAAAGAAATAACATCGCCTAAATTATATTTAGGAAAAGTAACTAAAACATTTATTCTATAAATATCTTTAGAAGTTAAGTGATTATGAGAAAAAAGTTGAGAATTAATATCAACTTTTGCACCAAAAATTTTATGTAATTTTTGAGCTAAAATTTTTATATAATTTTTATTTGTAAAATATAAATCAACACCATTTTTAAGTTCAGAAGTTTTAGTTATAGCGATGCCTTTTTTTGCAACTTTTTGCATTTCCTTATCGATATACTCAACAACTTTGTCATTAGGATTTCTTAATTGTAATATCCCTTCAAAATAATTAGATTTTTGTTTTTCACCCATGTCACATTGTCTATACATAAGTTTAGCAATTAATTCAATTTCTTGTCCATCAATATCAGCATAACATTTAATTTCTAATTTTTCTTTTTTCTTAAAATCAAATTCAAATGGTTCTATTCTTATAGGAACTTTTTTACCTAAAGCTTCTTGTACTCTTGCACTTATTAAAAATTCTAAGTCATCAAAATGTGTCCAACTTTTTTTACCCCAAACTCTACTAAATTCAGAAACTTGAATTAAAGGAGGTTCATATTCAAATGTTTTAGGCATACATTTATCACAAAACGTTCCTTTTTCAATTGTAATACCACATTTTGGACAAAATCTTCTCATAATTATCGAAATATAAGATGCTTTATAAACATTGTTTTTAGAAATATTTAATAACAACAAATTTTTAATTTTGTCTAATGAGAAAAAATACCTCGAAAAAAAATCAAAAAAATACAAATAAATTCAAAGAGTATTGGAAAAAAACTTGGAATTTTATATGGTATGATGATTCTATTGCCAGTTGGCTTGTTAATATAATTTTAGCTTTTGTAATTATAAAATATATGTTATATCCTTTATTAGGATTAATTGTAGGAACTAACTTACCTGTTGTTGCCGTAATTTCAGAAAGTATGGAACATGAAGTAAATTTTGATAGTTGGTGGACAAGTCAAGCAGAATGTAGTGGAAAATTATGTACACAAAAAGATTTTTATGAAGAATTTAATATTTCAAAAGAACAATTTGAAGAATTTACTTTAAAAAATGGATTTAAACGAGGAGATAT
>JBFXLI010000034.1:0-3815 GCA_050187915.1 Candidatus Woesearchaeota archaeon | reverse complement strand
ATAAGATAGACCTTTATAATGATGTTAGTGGTAACGTAATTATACTAAAAAGTGCCTACTTATGGACTTTATTTATCAACTTTAGTTCATGAATTTAGTGGAATCTATGTGCGAAAGTTGAGTTAATAATCAATGTATTCAAGAATCGGTATTAAATATTTTAAGAGACAGAATAAATTATGTAACAATCAATCATAGTTTTAAATACCATCTACAAAGTAAAAGCATATATACAATTGATAATAAAAAAATTAAACTTACGCAAATTGAAAATGAACTCTTATATTACTTAATCAATTTCAGTATAAATTACGAAAATGCCTTTGTTGATACAAAACAACTTGCAATAGATGTATGGAAAAATGAAAATACTTCGATATTTGCAATTAGAAATAAAATTGCTGCTATTCGAGATAAAACATTTAGAAATATTATAAAAAGTAAGAATAATATCGGCTATAGAATTAATATTTAATATTAATTTTTTAGACCAATGCACTTTTTTAATATTTGATTTTTTAGAGAATTTATCTTTGTATATGTTAATTTTTCTATTTATATAATTAAACACAATTAAAATATAAAAGTACCTTACACTATCATTTGCTCAATAAATTATCATATCATTAAACTTTTCACTCAAAATTCAAAACAATCATAAAATTTTGAATTGTCCCAAAATATATTCAGCTCAACTCCAAATCAAACCCTAAACAGCAAACCTTAATGTTTAAAATTTTGTTAATTTATTGTTATCAATGTTAAAAATTAATGTTGTGAATTTTAATAATTTAGTTAATTTATTGTAAATAATATTTTGTTGTGAATATTGTAAATATTATAAATTTCAATTGATTAAAAAATTGGGAAAATTATGAAAATTAAGATTTCAAGCAATAAAAAAAGTTTGAAAAAAGAATGAATTTTTTGAAAATTGAGAAGTAAATACACTTGTAATAGAGTTAAAAGTGTTTTATTATATAAATGGAAATTATAACAGTTTAATAAAATGACTTTTTCTTGTATAATTAATAAAAAATATGAGGCTAAAATGTACAATAATTATGATATTCAAAAAAAAAGAGAAGTTAATCAAGAACAGATAGAAAAACTTAATAAAGAAATACATCTAATCGAGGAGTTGAGAAATTCTTATGATTCATGTTCTAATAAAGCTAAGGGAATTTTATTTTTATTTCAATTGTATAAAATAAATGATATTTGTAAAAAAATTGCTACAAAAGAAATTTTTGACATTACTAGTAAGGTCCTAATATCATTTTTCTTATATTTTTCTGCTCACATTTTTAATGAATTATTTATTTCAAAAGGATATACAACTGGTGTAAATATATTAGTGATTTTGTTTTTTTGCTTATTCACAATATATTTTATACTTTCTAAATATAATCAAAAGACTAGAAATACTCTAGAATATTCTCAACAAATTCTTAGAGAACAAAAATTTAATTTACTTAATTAAATTTAAATATTCCTCTCAATCTATACAATAAATATGCATTTTATATGATTTATTCTTATTTGTATAAAATTCATATAATAAATATTTAACATTTTAATATTTTATGATAAAATATACATAAGATATTATCTAATACATATTTAAGGACTAAACTATGAGCATAAACATATTTAAAGATAAAGATTTAACTCTTAACAAAATTAGAAAAAGAGATACTAAAGAAACTTTTATAGTAATTAAAGACTGTAACCAAACAATAGAAATTGAGAATGTTAAAACCACTGAAAAATCATCAATTAATAAAATTGAACTATTGGATGCTTACGAAATTATAGGTTGGTAATATGGGTACTATTAGGAAATCAAAAAAAGATATTGTTTTAGATGTACAACAAAAAATTACAGCAATTTTATCATCTCTTCAAAAATATGAATGTGACGCAGAACTATATGTTTGTGATATTGATGTTGCAAAACAAATTCAAGAATTAGATAATCTTTTATTCCCATTAAGAAGTGATACAATCAGAGGTAAAGCTTATGATGTTAACAAATTAATTAATATTATAAATCCCGATGAACCAGCTTATGATTTTTCTGTTGTTAAAGTTTTTAAATATCAATATATAAAAGACAAGGAAAGATGTCTTAAAAAAATTGGTGTTCAAATGGAGATTTCTCATAATTACCAAAAAAAATCTTTAAATGATTTGATAACTTCTAATAATTTCTCAGAAGATTACATTAATAGATTATGGCAAGATTTAGAAAAAAGAATTGCCTGTGAAAAAGAGATTATTGAAGAAATACTAATAAATCCAGATGCATTTGACATATTAATTTCTGGTTACAAAGAAAAAGTTGAGCATGAGCAAATCAATTTTGGAGTTAAAAGAACAATTAAAAAAATTAAAAAAGGTAAAGAAATTACATTAGAAAAAATAAGACTCAACAGTCATTTATCTATTAAAAAACCTAATTTAATTGTTTATCATCCTGATATTAATGAAGATACTTTAAGATCTGACATGGAAGTTAAATATCTTGAAAAAAAAGGATATAAACTGGCTACACGTGGTGTTTTTTATCGAAAAAAAATATAAAGGGTAATTTTGAAAAAAGATAAGATGAGAATTAAAATAGCACAAAAAGCTATAAAAATGCAAAATATGATTACTATTAATGCATGTCTTGAAACTGATGACTACATTTATTATGATGATGTAATTTATGTCGAGTTTTCAAGAACTAAGGATACGCCAACAGGCGGTAAAACTTATGATACTGAAAACTCTTTAAGTTTTAAATTTTCATCTCTAGCGTTAAGGCAATTAGGTTATGGAATTAAAGAATTAATGCAATTTAAAAAGACTGAATATATTAAAATTTCTGAACCTAGACTTTTTGGTTCTAATGGTGCTAAAAAAACATTATCTTTGGGAATGAATGAAAAAGATGGTATTACAAAATTCTTTATTAATGCTAAAAAAGATAATGAAAAAAATATTGCTTTATCTTTTTTTTGTTACGAATTAAATGGAATTGTTGATTTACTAAATAATATTGCTGATTTAACAGATAGTAAGCAGTTTGAAATACAAAGGCATATAGATAAAACAATAAGAGAAAGCAACAAAAATAAAGAGTAAAACAAATGAGTATCGTAGAAAAAATATCATCAATTGTTCCAATGGAAAAAAAAGTTGACGCACTAATGACTTTTATATATAGCGCTATTAAAGACTACCTTAAATCTGATATTAATTCATTTGGTATTGGTAAATACATATCTAAGGAAGAAGCAGATTTTATATACAACGAAATTTATACTATTGAAGAATACTTAAGAGGTAGAGTAATCACATTTGAACAAATGCAATCTATTGTAACAAATGCAAAAAAAGACAAAAAATTCTTAGCATATTACAAAAGTATAGAATCGAACTTGTTTTACTATGATAGGATAGCTAAATCTGCTCTTTCTAAAATTAAACAATTAAGTAAAAATGGTGAGCAAAAATGGACGCCAGATTATCTAATCTTATGCTTGTTATATGACGCATATGAAGCTGATTTTTCATATGCACATTATAAATTATTCAACAATTATGACTTTGAGAAAATTTTTCACATTTATAGAAAAGTTAATAAGATTATTAAACATGAAGAAAATATTACATCGTTTGTTCATAACAATATAATAAGAAAAATGGAAAATGTTTCTTATACAATGATAGAGAATCTTAAGAAATCTAAATTCAAATCTATATCACATTCATCTAAGAGAAAATAGCTGTACTACTGATATCAAGATTCTTACTATCAATTATTT
>JBFXLI010000033.1:0-4113 GCA_050187915.1 Candidatus Woesearchaeota archaeon | reverse complement strand
TAATACACCATTATAATTAATATAAATTTTTTTCTCTTGTGGATATTCTGGAATTTCTACTAAATTTGTGTTCAAAACTAAATCATTCATCTTTCTAAACCCTCTCTTTCTGCGATTATTTCTAAAAGCGATTTTATATCCTGCATACTATCTTGATGTTCTTCATGAAAAGTGATATTACTATGAAGATATGTATAATCTGTTTTAGATGATTTATATCTTAAATGTTCTACTTCTTCTAAAAGATTATCTTCTGTCCTTTTGAAAAAATAACCAGTATCTTTTCTTTGAAATATCTCATAATGATTTGGTTTAATACCATAATCAAACAGATATTTAAAACCTAAATCCCTTAATGTTTTTTCAGTTGTTATCATTTTTTATCTCCACTCTTTGAATAATTATTAATTTAGATTTATCTCTAAACATACTGCTACTTTCTCTAAATTTAACAGCCTCTTCGAAAGTATCAAAGCCATCTTTTAGATTAAACATAATGTTATCTCCTTTTACTTCAATCACTCCATATAAACATCTTTCTTCTATCATTTTTACACCTTTTAAATGCTTTCATCCCAGTTTTCTCTTAATTGTAGATTTGGATTATCACACCATTTTTCAAAACATTCAGCACAAGCAAAATGTCCTTTTGAAGTTTCTAAATAATTTTCAAATAAATCATCGCCTTCGTTTAATATTTCCAACCCACAATAATCACATATTGCTTTATCGTGTTCCAAAATCACCCTTCCATCTTCCATTTTTAGACCTCACACTAATTCTATTGTATCAACATTATCTAAATTAAGATAATATTGTGATTCATTATGTCTTTCTATTTTTGCGAATGTTAAATTTCCGATAGTACATATCTTGATAAAATTTCCTTCTTTTACCCTACTATCTTTTAATCTAAATTCGCAAATATTTCCTAATAATTCTAATAATTCTTCTACCATTAACAATCACCTTCGAAATTTTTATTTTTGTGAATTGAAATTATATTGTTTTTATTGACCATCACTGTTTTAAAATCACCTGCAATTTTATAAAATCCATCCAAAATTTCAATTTTCCCTTGAATACATCTTATTTTTTCGCCTTCTTGATATATAACTTTTGCCCATTCGTTTTCCATTTTTCAGCACCTAAAAATTTCCTTTCACAACAAATTTACTCAACTCTTTTAAGTCGTTGTATAAATCATCAATTACTTTGTTTTGTTCTTCATTTGCTTCGTTTTTGATTTTTAATTCTTCTAAAACGATTTCGTATTCTTCTTTTTCAGCCTTAATTTGAGATTTAATATTATCTATTTTTTGTGCCTTTGCATTATCGCTATTTTCTAATTTAGATATTTTAATATCAAACTCTTTTGCTATGATATTTTTCTTGATTTCTAAATCAGATTTACTCTCATTTTCGAATGATTTTTTAGAGTCTTCTAATTGCTTTAAATCAGATTTAATCCTTTCTATTTGTTGCTCGTAATGTCTTAATTTATCGGTTTGAACTCTTTCTAAATCTCTTATTTTGCTATTTTTTTCTATTTCTAATTGTTGTTTAATTAAATCAATATCTATTTCAGAATTATTGACTTCAGCGATTAAAGATTTTTCCTTTTCTTCTAATCTATCAATTTTCGCTTTTATTGTTTTTTCTCTAACAATATCGCTTGTGTTGTTCTCTAACCTATTTAACTTTTTTTGTGCAACTTCTGCAAGTACCGAATATTTGCTTTCTGCCATTTTTTTTTCCTCCTTTTGTCATTTAATTTTTGACTATAAAAAACTCTTTAGAGATTTAATCTCTAAAGAGATTAATGTGCCGTTTCGACAATCATTAATTTTTATTTCCATTTTTACCAAGTCATAAAAGTTATGATGCTAAATTTAACATTTCATAACCTATGAATTTAATCTATGTTGAACCACTCTTTAAACTCATTTTTTAGTTTTTCGTTATCTTCTATTGATTCTACTAAATTTATTTCTTGATTTGTATCTACGATAAAACTATAAAGATAATTTTCCATTTCTTTACTTATTGAATTTGTTTTTGATTTATCTACATAATTTAAAATCGCGAAATCTTTGGTTTCTTCAACACTAAAGAAATTTCTAGGATAATAACTATCAGTATCATCTTGACCCATTGTTACTACATAATCATCAGTAGTTAATAAGATAAAATTTTTACCATCTAAACTTATTGACTGAATATCTCTAACTATTGAATTTATTTTTTTTATTCCTTTTGTAAGACCTTTATCTAAAAAAAATTTTAATTCTAATTTAATTAAAAACCAATTTCCTGAACGATAACCATCACAATCATAATCTACAAATAAAATATCTACATTATCAAAAATCATTAATTGACAATTACTAATTGAATGATATTCATCTTCTCCAGTTATTGTAGATATTAATTTTTCATCTAAATCTAATGTAATAATTGTTTTTAAATTTTTTCCAATAATTTCTTTTTTTATTTCACTTAATTTTAATTTTGTCATCTTTTTCACCAATTCGCCATTACATATTCAACAAAACAATCAAATGTTAATTGTCTTTCAATTGGTTTTATTTTTGATTTATCGACTTCAACTACCATTTTCTAACCTTTTGTATCTTAAAATTTCATCTTCTAAATCTTTGAATATTTTATTGACATTTTTGATTTTCTCTTCTAAATAAGATAGAGATATATTGTCTTGTTCTAACTCTCTCACAATTGATTTTGCTTCATCAATATAAAAACCATAATTTAAACCTGCTCGACTTATTATTTCTTTTGCTTTCACATTCGCACCCCACTAAAATTTTTACAATTTGCATTTGTGCAAGATATTTCTGGGTATCTTAAACTAGTTTTCCAATCTTTACGATTACTCACAAAAATTATTTCTCCACAATAACCACATATCGCACTCATTTTTAACACCCATTTTTTAGACTTAAAGCCATATTTAAATCTTCTATTTTGTCTTTATTTTTCTTACTATATAATATATCACTAAAAAATTTATCGTTATTTTGCTTAATATTAAAGTCTATTTTTGCTACTTCTAGATTTAAGACTTTTAGTATATCTTTTAATTGACTTAATGATTTAAAAGTCATTAATTCATCATATTTTACTATATATGAATAATCTTGATTTCCATAATCATCTGCGATTACTTCGTAAAAATCGTTTTCTTCGCTTTCTGAAACCAAGAAATATTCAACTTCATTTCTCCAAGTTTCGCTACCATCACATTGACAACCTGTGCCGTGATTACTTACTTTTTTCCAAAGGGTATATTTTTCAACCATTTTTTGACTTCACATCTTTATATAAAGACTACTTATATATAAAGGTTTCGCTAAAATACCCCATTTTTACCCAAAATTTGAGTATTTTTTCAAAAAATATGATATTTTTGAGAAATTCAATTTAAGTACCAATTTGGTAGATTTTAGTAGATTTTAGTAGATAAATTTTCGCTATTTCACTATTTACTAATTTTAGACCTTATTTTTTAATTTTCACTATCTTATTTTTTAATCATATTTACCTGATGCCTGAAGGATGCCTCAAAAAGTAGGAACATTACACATAAAATTGATTTTTCAAGATTCACACTTTTTTTTGATAGTTCAGATTTAATTAATTATATGAAAATTATTATGGAAAACTAGGAACTTCTACTCGATGCAATTGATTGATTTTGAGAACTTCTTTATATTTTGTGGTATGCCACTTCAATTCATACCACCAATTTTTTGTATTTTTTAATTTTTTCAAACCCCAAAATACAGCCATAAGAAAGCCTGTAGATGTGTTGGGAATAAATATACAATTTATTCCTACAATATTGGATTATTTGGATTATAAAGTATAGAAATTTCTATATTTTTAATTGTAGAGGAAATTTATGATTAAGTAAAATAACACTATTATATTAGAAACTAAAAATTCAATCTTTTCTTTGCTAACTCTATATAATCTTTATTTAGTTCAATACCAATGAATTTCTTATTTTGCTTTAATGCTACAACACCAGTTGTTCCACTTCCCATGAAGGGGTCTAAAACTATGCCTGATTTAAATGGTGCTTGACAACCA
>JBFXLI010000032.1:0-4754 GCA_050187915.1 Candidatus Woesearchaeota archaeon | reverse complement strand
TGTATAATTAAATCTAATGTTTTTCTTTTGGGAGAAGTTCTAGCTATTTTACCATATATTTTTTTTGCATCTTTATAAATTAATTTTGCTTTTGTATAATCTTTGTTTTCTAGAGCTGATTTAACTTCTTTTTCATAATCTTTGAAACCTAAAAAATTTTCTTGTTCATCAACAATTCTTTTTTTAGATTGCATATCTAACTCTACTTGAGAATCCAAAAAAGCAGTTATGTCTTGTTCCAAAAATTCTTGAAATGTTTTCATGTTATTTATTTAATTATTATTTTGTTTCATTTAAAACTTTTTTAATATATGTTTGCCATAAAGTATCTAAATCTATTAATTTTCTATTTTTAGCTTGAGTATAAAAAAATTCTTTAGATTTTTCTAATTCTTCCATTAATTTTTTCTGCCAAAAAAAGTCAAATTTAGTTTCGGGAAGTTTATTTTTTTTAGCTTGTTCTATAAAATTTTGTTTAAATGTATTAAAAGTTATATTCTGAACATTACTTAAGTTTTTATTTTCACTTAAAAATATAAATGGTTTAGTGAAAGAATATTCTATACTGATAATTTTTTCTTCTACTAAAAAGTCAATCCAAAGTTTAAGTACATCTAAAGATATATTTAGTTCTTTAGAAACGTCTTCAATAAAGTGTTTTTGATTGTCTTTTAAAAGCCTAATTAAATCATCTACACCTGTCTCTATCCTCTTTTCTCCCATGAATATATTATTTATATAAATGCTTTAAAAAATTTACTAACTACTCTATAATGGTATTTATATGTTATAAATCATTAAATTTCAATAAATAATGTATTTAGACGGGATATAATTGATGAAACTATCAACAATAACAGCCTTTATTATCACAATGACAATCATCTGTTGCATATAACATTGAAGGAGAAGTTAAATTCATTAAAATTAAATCATAAACATAAAATGTTAAATTTGTCTTTTTTAAAGTTAAATCATTTATTAATCTTAAATCAGTTTTATCATAATATTTATCTTGTATATAATCCAAAGCAAACATTGAACGATTTTCAACATAACTGTAGGTTCCATCAGGAAATTTGTTTGGAATAAATAAATTTAAACCTAAAGGAGATGGTTCGTAGGTACCTTCTAAAATTCTTCCTTCAATTGCATCTATAAATGATGATGAATTTGAATCGACGAACGTATAACCATTAATAACATAATCTTTTATTCTTGATATGTTTCCGTTAAATTCTTGTTTTGTAAATAATTCATCAACTCCATATTGTATAGGTATATTTGCATAATCTTTAATCATTGGATTTGTTATTCCAACAATACTTAATTTTTTGTTTAAATCAAAAATCATATCCCAAACTATGAAATCGTGTTTTTGAAAAAGTATTTTAACTTTTGAAGTTACACTTAATTTGTAAGCACTTTCTTGTTCAACATTAATTTCAAGAACATTTATAGTACAATTACCTCTATAAATAGCAGAAGCCATATTTGAAATTTCACTTAAAATTGATTCTAATGTACTATCATCTTCAGGATTTAAAGAACAATTTTCCATTGTATAATCGTTCATTTTTCCTGTTAATAAACAATGTTCAAAAGATTCTGTAAAATTATCTAGTGGCGCTTTAGATACTAAATAATTTAATGTTTTTGTACCTGATATATCTAATGCAGTGTTATAATATAAAGGAAATAAATCAAAAAATTTTTCTGTTCTTTCTATACTGTATTGAGAAAGTTTAGCTTTTTCATCTAATGAAACATGAACTAAAGAAGAAAATAAAAGGATAAATAATATAGACATTAAAACAGATATTAATGAAAAAATTATGGCTTTTTTTCTAAAATTTATTGCCATACACTCACCTCCGTTAAAGAAGGACCAAGAACTTGAGTGTTTGTTAAAAGTTTATATGTTATTTTTTTATTTGAAATTACATTCTCAGATTTTTCTTTTTTGTATGTTCCTCTACTATAAATTTCATAATCATTTATTTTATAAGAAATTCCTACAAACTCAGGCAATAACATTTCTGCTAAACTTTCAACTAATTGGGTTGCATTTTCAGAATGTCCTGTAACATTTAGATAATATATTAATTCATCTGTTGTCATCAATGGATCTGGCCATAACTCAGGATATTTTTTTAATACATCTTTGTAATTATTTTGATAACTAGTTATTGATTTTTCAAAAACTATGGATGTAAAAGAATCAATTTTGTTTGTAAGTCCTTCTGTTTCAGGAGCACTTATTTTAAATGTAAATACTAAAAATAAAGTTACCATAAATATGAATGAAGCTATAAAAACGTCCAATATAAAGAAAAATGATGCCTTTTTTCGTCTCACATGCTAAAAATATATGTTTTTATTTATTAATTTTTTGAATATATGTGCTTATTTTTAGGTGTTTTCTAAATATTTATAAAATACAAGAAATATCAAATTTGTATGAATATTGATTCTAAAGGATTGATTGTTAATACAAATTATGATGTTGTAGAAGACAAACCTGTAATTTTTGTTTATGGTAGACTTGAAAATGGTAAATCATTTATGTTTCAAGAGGAATTTTATCCTTATTTTTTTATAAAAGAAGAAGATGTAAAAAAAGCTGAAAAAATAATTAATTTAAATTATGAAAAAACTAATATGTGTAATTTTAATAATGAAAAAGTTGTTAAAATTATTTTAAAATTACCTAAAGAAGTTCCAGTTTTAAGAAAATTATTTGAAGAACAAAATATAATTTGTTATGAAGCAGATATTCCTTTTACAAGAAGATATTTAATTGATAAAAAAATTCAAACCAGTATAAAAATAAAAGGAGAAGTTGAAAAGGGAGAATTTGTTGATTTAGTTTTTAAAAAATTTGAAATTTCTTCTATTTCACATAAAGAAGTTAAAAATAATTTAAAATTATTAGCAATTGATATTGAAACTGATAAAAATGCTAAAGAAATTTATGCTATAAGTTTTTATGGAGATGGTGTAGAAAAAGTTTTTGTTGTAAAAAATCCTGCTTTTGAAAAAGAAAAAATAAAAAATTGTTATGTTTTTGATAATGAAGAATCTTTGCTTAAAGCATTTTATATTGAAATAAAATCTATTGATTCTGATTTAATTACTGGTTGGAATTTTATAGATTTTGATTTGAAAGTTATTTTAGAAATTTCAAAAAAATATAAAATTGATTTTAATTTAGGTAGAAATAAAAAAACATCTAGTTTAAGAATTGAAAGTGATTTTTTTAGAGATTCAAGAGCAAATGCAACTGGAAGAGTTATTATAGATGGAATTGCTCTTGTAAAAGGTTCTTTTATAAATTTAGAAAATTATAAATTAAATACAGCTGCAAAAGAAATATTGGGTAAAGAAAAAGTAAATACTAGTGATGATAGAACTGAATTTATTGAAGAATCTTACAGAAAAAATCCTAAATTGTTTGTTGAATATAATTTAACTGATTCTAAATTAGTTTATGAAATTTTTCATAAATCAAACATTTTTGAATTGAGTGTTCAACGTTCACTTTTAACTGGAATGCATATTGATTCTATAAGTGCTAGTATTGCTGGTTTTGATTCTGTATATTTACCAAAACTACATGAAAATAAGTTTGTTGCAAATAGTACAAATATTCAAGATGTTGAACAAGGTTTAGGTGGTTTTGTTATGAAATCTAAACCAGGAATATATGATAATATTTTGGTTTTTGATTTTAAATCACTTTATCCTTCAATAATTAAAACATTTAATATTGATCCTAAATGTTTTTTTGAATTTGATGAAAAACTAGTATATGATATTGATACAAAAGTGAATTACAATAAAAAATATTCTAAAAATGAATTTATTATTGCTCCAAATGGAACTATTTTAAGTAAAAAAAAGGGAATTTTACCTATGTTGATTGATAATTATTGGAATGAAAGAGAACAAGCTAAAAAAGAAAAAAATGAATTAGCTCGTTATGCTATAAAGATTTTAATGAATTCTATGTATGGTGTATTGGCTAGTCCTAAATCCAGATATTTTAACAGATATTTATCTAATGCAATAACTTATTTTGCACAATTTTTTATAAGATTAACTATGCACGAAATTGAAAAAGATGGTTATGAAGTTATTTATGGAGACACTGATTCTGTATTTGTTAATTTAAAGGAAAATGATACTAAAAAAGCTGTTGAAATTGGAAATAAAATTGAAAAAGAAATAAATAATTTTTTAGAAAACTATATTTCTGAAAATTATGAATTAAAAAGTGAATTAGAACTTGAATTTGAAAAAACTTTTGTTCGTTTTTTTATGCCTACAATTCGTGGTAGTGAAGAAGGCGCTAAAAAAAGATATGCTGGTTTGAAGTTAGTTGATGGAAAAACTGAACTTGATTTTACTGGTTTGGAATTTGTTAGAAAAGATTGGACTGAAGTTTCCAAAGAATTTCAACTTAAATTATTAGATTTAGTTTTTGAAAATAAATCTGTTGATGGTTTTGTATTAAAATTTGTAAATGATTTAAGAAATGGAAAATATGATAAATTATTGATTTATAAAAAGTCATTAAGTAAATCTGTTGATAAATATACTAAAACCACACCTCCTCATGTAAAAGCGGCAAAATTGCTTGGTGATGAATTGAAATCTCGTGTTATTGAATATGTTATAACTGAAAATGGTCCTGAACCTATACAAAAACAAAAATCTAAACTCGATTACGAACATTATATTGATAAACAAAT
>JBFXLI010000031.1:0-5836 GCA_050187915.1 Candidatus Woesearchaeota archaeon | reverse complement strand
AGAAAAAGCTTTTACATCAAAATAATCTCTCATTTCAGAAACATCAGAAGCCAAAGAAACAACACTCCAATTAGAAGTTAAGTTAACATTTTGCATAAAACGCCCAATAATTTGACTTTGCCTTTCTAAATTTAAATTTTGCAAACTTGAAAAAGCAAACAACACCTTACCCTTAAAATCATTCAAAAAAACATGATTTAAACCACTTCTTCTTTGATGAATAAAATCCTTCTCAGGCTCAAATTCATTCATAACAACATGAGAAACACCCTTAGGTAACCTAATAAATTTAGTGCCTAACGCAACCACAATTTCATAACCAGAAAAATCCTTCTCAACATTAGCATCTAAAAACCATCCAGTTTTCACAAAATCAGACGAAAAACTAGGTAATTTAGCTCCTTTAGAGTATTTATAGAGTAAAATCAAAGAATCATAACCTAATTCTTTAGCTCTTAAAATGAATTTCTCTTCCAATCCTTCTGAAACTATAACAAAATCTTGCATACTAACAAAAATTCAAACTTATTTATAAATACAAAAGATTTATATACTATAGCAACTATAGCAACTATAGTATGAACACAACAATACAAATTAGCAAGGAAACTAAAGAATTAATTTCTTCATTTGGAAATAAAAATGATACTTATGAAGATATTATTAAAAAACTTTACAAATCAGCATGTGAAAATGAATTAAGAAAATTTATGGAACCTTCAGAAGACTACATGAGTCTAGATGAGTTTGGAAAATTGATGGAAGAAGATGATTAAAATAGAAGTAAATAAATCTCTTGCATCAGAGATTAGAAAAAAATTCAACAAAAAAGATAGGTTAGAAATAAGAAATCTTTTCGATTCATTAATTGACAACCCAAACAAAGGAAAGCCTTTAACAAATATTAAAAACTTTTTATTAAAAGAATTAAAATATAAATCATTTAGATTTTACTTCATTACAGATGGATTTAAATTAAAACTTTTAAACAAACAAGAATTAAAAGATTTACTAATTAAATTTATTGCAATGTCAGATAAGACTCATCAACAAACAGTAATTGAAGAAATTAAAAATTTATTTTTTTAATTTTAAATAATCTTTTAAAGATATTTTTGTATTTATTGAATTTAAAAGAACATTTTGTTGTTTAGACCATTCTTTATCATTATGTGTACTAACAAATCTAGCCCAAAATTTAACAAACTCTAATCTATTCATTTAAAATCCTCTTATATTCTTTAATTAAATTCAAATCGATATTTTTTTCAGCGACAATTCTTAAATGTAATGCATCTTCTAAATCTTTTGGAGATTTTAAAATAACTTCTTTATACGCAATTTGTAATTCTAAAGGAGAAATATATAATATTTTTTTACCTAAATGAACTTCAATTTTTTTTTCTAAAACTAAATAATCAATTTTTGTTTTAGCAAATTTCAATTCCATATTAGGAATAATTTGATTTAAAAAAGCAAATCTTATTGCAACTCCAGAAGAAAGATACTCAAACATTTCTTTTTTTGAATCTGTATTTAAACAATAAAATTCTGAAGATAGTTCTTCAACTAAATCAGAAAATTCATTAAATTTTAAAGGTGGAATTATGATATCTACATCTTCACTCATTCGAGATCTTCCTAATAATATAGATACATAACCACTAATTAAAACATACTTTGAAAATTTACTTAAATGTTTGACAAACTTTAAAGTAAAATCATCTAATAAAGATATATATTTATTTAATTTTATATTTTTATCATTAACAAATTCCATACTTATGTGATTAGTTACCATATATAAAAAACTAACTATTAGAAATATAAATATTTTTAAAGAAAAACCGAAAAATTTACGAAAGCTCTTTTAAAATTTTCTTCATCAAAATTAAATCATTAAAGAAATCTGACGACTCACAAACCAAGGAAACATCTTTTTTATATTTAACTAGAGCTTTAACTAATAATCGAAAAGCTTTTACATCAATTGGTAAATGACGAATCTCACCTTTTTCTCCATACTCAATTCCAGAAAAATGTGCATGAAAAGAAGAAGGTAGTTTAGAAACAACTTCATCATAATCTATTGAGCCATAGCGAGCCAAATAGTGCGCAAAATCTACAGTCAAAGAAATTCCGGGAACATCTTTAATCAATTTCAACAACTCATCCAACGAACCAAACTGACTTTTTTTCCCCATTAATTCAGGAGCTAAGACAACTTTCAAACCTAATTCATCTATTTTTTTCTTTATTTCTAAAATACTTTTCAAAACAATTTTGTAAACATCTGAAGAATCTCTTTTTTGATAAAATGCTGGATGAAAACAAACATATTTTACTCCTAATTTATCTCCAACTTTACAACACTCAACAATTATATCTATACTTCTTTTTAAAATTTTTTCATCGAGAGAAGCTAAATTAATAAAATATGGAGCATGAATACTTAACTTAACTCCTAATTCAGATGCTATTTTTTTAACTTCATTTATTTTTTCATCCTTGGTTAGATATATTGAACGAACAAATTCTATTTCTGCTCCATCAAACTTATTTTTAGAAATAAAATTCACGAAATCAGCTGAAAATCCTGGTGTATATAATTTAATCATAATCAAATACAAAACCAACTTATTTATAATTATTTACATTATTCTAAAATCATGGTAGAAGAAAGAGTTCAAAAAATTATTGCTGAGTCTGGTTTATGTTCTAGAAGAAAGGCTGAAACCTTAATTGAAGAAGGTGTTGTAAAAGTTAATAATAAAACAATAACTATTGGAGACAAGGCAGATAAAACTAAAGATATAATTACAATTAACAACAAACCAATTAAAATTGAAAAAAAAGTTTATTATATGTTAAATAAACCTAAAGAATATATTACTACAAGTGATGATTTATTCGATAGAAAAATTGTTACTGAACTTGTTCCAGAAAAACCTCGGGTTTTTGCTATTGGAAGATTAGATAGAGACGCAACAGGATTATTGCTTTTAACGAATGATGGAGATTTTGCAAATAAAATTATGCATCCAAGATATGAAATAAATAAAACTTATGTTGTAACTTTAAAAAATAAACCTTTCAATAAAGATGATTTAATTTATTTTAAACAAGGTATTAAAATTGATAAAACATTTGTTAAATCTAAAGTAAAAATAATTGATGAATATACTTTAGAAGTAACGTTGCATGTGGGAATTCATAAAGTTGTAAAAAGACTTTTTAAGGAATTGGGTTATTATGTTAAAGATTTACAAAGAAGTAAAATTGGAAATTTAAAATTAGATATTCCTATAAGAAGTTATAGAGAATTAACTGAAAAAGATAAAGAATTAATTTTTAAAAAAGAATAGGTGTAATCCAAGTTTCTAATATTGCTGCTAAAAATAACAAACCTATACTTATTAAAATTAAATCTGCTGAATCTAAAACAACGTGTTCAAATTTCTTTCCTTGAAAATCATGTCTTATTACTGCAATGGAAATTATTCCACCAGCTAAACCTGCGGTAAAATAAGCTAATATTTCTGGAACTCCATGCAACACATATTTCATTAATCCTATTGAAATTATGCTAAAATAGGATGCAAATTTTTCAAAACCTATTAAATGAGAAATTGTTGCTAAATTTGAACGAATAAAATTTCCTATTGCAACACCAATTACAGATGCGTTCCATGTTAAAATAAATATTGCTCCTGCACCATAAAGAAATGAAAATAAGATGCAAAACATTAATACTTTCATGTTGTTTAAAAAAATATTTGAGAATGCACTAAAAGAATTTGATGCATAACCAACAACTCCTGCACCTATTTCATGACTCATATCAGATATTGTTTCTATTTGTACATTGAATAATTGAGAAACTACTGTTGATGGTAACACAATATATAATAATGCAATTGCCAAAGTTATTCCAATAAATAACAACATAAATGCAGATAATGCTTTTGAATGTTCTTTTAATAAAACAACTTCATTAAAATCAGAAACATCTTTTTTTTCTTCTGTTGTTATTATACCTACCATTAAAGGTACGCATGCAATAACTGTTAAAAATATCATAATTAAACTAGCTTGTGAAGGAAATATCCACATACTAAGTAATGCTGCTAATGAAATATAAATTGCACCAAGCATTAACATATCTAAAGGTTTATTTTCTGCTTTTAGTGGACTTATTATAGATTCAAAAACCATATACTCCCTAAATCAAAACATTTCATTTATAAGGCTTTCGAGAAATTAAGTAAGAAAATTTATAAACAAACAAGACTTTTTCTTTGTTAAGTAGCACACATATATTGTGTTGAGGGTAAATGATGGAAGAATTTAATTTAGCTTGTTCTGAAAATATGAAAAAATATTTTGAATATCTTATCTTAAACACTAATAAAACTTATGAAATTGCTACTAAAGCTAGAAAATTAAAATATGATCCTGAAGATTTTGTTGAAATTCAGTTAGCGAAAAATATGGCTGAAAGAGTAGTAGGTATTATATCTGTTGTTGCTCCACAAATTGTTGGTTCTGGTGTTGTAGAA
This sequence comes from Candidatus Woesearchaeota archaeon, assembly GCA_050187915.1. Lineage (GTDB taxonomy): Archaea > Nanobdellota > Nanobdellia > Woesearchaeales > SKGA01 > JAQUYS01. The sequence continues at coordinate 1,277 of JBFXLI010000031.1, read as the reverse complement.
AGAATTGTTGAACTTGAAAAACAATATGGTTCTCAAGACTTTAGAGTTGCATTAACAATCTCATATGAAATTGCAATTGAAAAATTTTGTAAATTTGAATCTAAAAAAGAAGCAATTGAAGTTGGAATAAGAACTGGATTTGCTTATGTTACTGTTGGTGTTGTATCTTCTCCTTTGGAAGGTTTAACTTCTATTGAAATTAAGCCACGACGAGATGGTAAAGGCGAATATTTTAGATTAAATTATGCAGGACCTATCAGAAATGCTGGTGGAACTGCTGCTGCAATGAGTGTAATAATTGGAGATTATGTAAGAAAAAAATTAGGATATTCAAAATATGATCCTGATGAAAAAGAAATTAAAAGGTGTTATGCTGAACTTGAAGATTATCATCAATATGTTGCTAATTTACAATATTTTCCATACAAAGAAGAAAGTGAATTTTTATTATCAAATATTCCTGTTGAAATTTCTGGTGATCCTTCTGAAAAATGGGAAGTTTCAAATGCAACTTTAAAAGATTTACCAAGAGTTGAAACTAATTTATTGAGAAGTGGATATTGTTTAATTCATTCTTCTTGTATTCCTCTTAAGGCGCCAAAATTATGGAAAAAAATAAGTAAATTTAAAGATGAATTTGAATTAAATGATTGGAATTTTTTAGAAGAACATATTAAACTTCAAAAAGAATTAAAATCGAAAGGAGAAAATGTTGAAGAAGTAAAAAAAGAAGTTGAAACTAATTCAACATCGGAACCTGGACTTTTAATTTCTAAAAAAATAAAACCTGACACAGTGTATATTAAAGATTTAGTTGGTGGACGTCCAGTGTTAGGACATCCTATGAGAAGTGGTGCATTTAGATTAAGATATGGTAGAAGTAGAGGTAGTGGATTATCTGGACAAGCAACTCATCCTGCAACTTTAGGTGTATTAAATGATTTAATTGCAGTTGGAACTCAATTGAAAGTTGAACGCCCTGGTAAAGCTGCTGCGTTTACTGCTTGTGATAATTTAATGGGTCCTATTGTAAAATTGAAAGACAAAAGTGTGATTAGAGTAGAAACTTATGAACAAGCAAAAAGTATTACAAAAGAAGTTGAAGAAATAATTTATCTTGGTGATGCTTTGGTTCCTTATGGTGATTTTCTTGACAGAGCACATATTTTAATTCCTCCTGGATATGTGGAAGAATATTGGATTTTAGAATTAAAAAAGGCATTAGAAGAACAAGTTGGAGAATTTAATTTAGAATTGTATGCAAAATATTTAGAACT
>JBFXLI010000030.1:0-6233 GCA_050187915.1 Candidatus Woesearchaeota archaeon | reverse complement strand
ATTTATATTTGCTTGAGAAAAATTCGAAAGATTTACGGATTTTTTTAAAAAAATTAAAATCCCTGAACTCTGTTCTTTAGATTTATGGATTTAAAATAAACTAAACTCATTATTTTAGTTTTTTATTTAAAATCAAATATAATTTATTTCTAAATAATTTTAATTATTCTTTAATTTATTTAAAATTTCTAGACTTTCAAATTTTGAAAAGGCAAACCATTTCTTACCTATGTCTTTTAGGGAAGCTCCTATGTGATAAATTTCTTTTTCATCTATAATTAAAAATCTGTCGTGTGATTTATTAAATTCTTTTATTTGAATATTATTATATTGTTGGTTGTATTTCTTTAATGCTAAAATTAATTTTTCGTTGATGTTTTTTGTGTAAATTGTTACTTTTACATTAATTTGAGAAAATAATGTTAAAACATCTTCATCAATAAAATTATCTATAAGAATGATGTTATTTTTGGATTTTATTATTAAATTTTTTATGAACTTGTGTGCTTCAAATACTTGTCCATCAAAAAATATGACTTTTTCAGGTTTTATATCTTTTTCTTGAATTAAATTAAATATTTCATCTATTTTGTTGCTATGTGTCAATAATGTTTTTTCTGTGTTTGCTAATCTTTGAAAAATATTTGCATTATTTTGTAGAAATTTTCTCATTTTTGCAAAAGCATTCATTATTTGTATACTTACAGTTATGGCTGTATTGGATTTTAACACGGTTGAAAGCATTGCTAAACCTTGTTCAGTAAATACATAATGATTTTGGTAAGAATATTTTAAAGATTTTAGGTGGTCGCATTTTGCGACTAGATTGACTTTTTCCTCATTTGATAATGTAAACATGAATTCTTGAGGAAATCGTTCAATATTTCTTTTGACTTGTTCATTCAATCTTTTTGTTTTAGTTTCATATAATTCTGCTAAATCTGAATCTAACATCACTTGTTTTCCTCGAATTGTATAAATTTTATTTTTTATTGTTAATTCATTCATGGAAGAATTTTTACTTACTAAGATTTATATTTGCTTGAGAAAAATTCGAAAGATTTACGGATTTTTTTTAAAAATCGAAATTTTTGAACTTTGTTCTTTGGATTTACGAAAATTAAGTATAAGTTTAAATCTATTAACTGAAAAAATGTGAGAATAAACAATTTATTGTTAAATTAATTTAAGGAGTAAAGGATATATTTTTTTCAGAAATTTTATTACTTTTTCTGCATATTCTTTATCTATCAATGTACCATAATAAAGCATTCCATTTCTAAAATATCTTAACTGATCTAAAAATTGAATATCTTTTTCAGACATTTTTAATTTTCTTAAATAAGCAACTTCTGCTTCGTGTGCTCCCAAACCTTGTGCATTATATCCATCTAATAGCATTTTTGCTCTTATGGCTTCCATAATAATATCATAACAGGATTTAACAAAATCATTTGCGTTTTTATCATTTATTTCAAACATTTTTAATTTTTGTAATAAAAAAGAATGTGTTTTTTCTGCTTCATTGAGAAGATATTTTGCTCTTGATTTATTAGGAGCTTGTATTTTAACTATTTTTTCTGTAATAAATTCTTCAAAATTTTTTATTGCTTTCATAATTCCACAGTCCCAAATAATATTATTCCATTACAGATATTTTCTTTCAGGTTTATATTTATTTTGCTCCAAGAACCGAAAAAACTAAGGTTTATTGTTCTTTGTAGAATTTTTTCATATTTTTCTAAATTAATTAATTTATCTTTTCTTCCAATAACTGCAACATCAATATCTGAATTAATTAAATCGTCTCCTCTTGAATAAGAACCGAATAAAATTATGGTTGCGCCTGGAAGTTGTTCTTCAAGAAAATTTGCTAAATTTGATTCATATATTTGTTTTAAATTATCAACTCTTTTTAGTTGCATTATTTGGTTATTAGATTTATTTAATTCAATTTCCCATCTTTTTGATTCTTTATCTTGTTGAACTTGTATGTATTCATTTTTTATAAGTTCTGGTAATGCTTTAATTACTGCTGGTTGGGAAACATTAAGATGTAGGGAAATTCTTCTTTGATTTAATTTTTCTCCTGATTTAATAAATAATAATCTTAATATTTCTTGTTGTAGATTTGTTAACTTTAGTTTACATATATTTATCATTGTTAATATATATTAACTTTAACTAATATATAAATCTTTGCATATTATGAATTATTACAAAAAAATAAAAAATTAATATATCTATTATTTATTTGATTTGTTTTTTCAGTTTCTTTTTTGGGAGAAAATTATCTTCAGAAATAATTGTTTTATTAAGTTGTTTCTCCAAGTCTTTTCTCGTCCGCTTCGCTATGTTTCCGCCTTTATTAGCAGAATTCTTACAGTCATCAAATCCTTGAGAGTTATTTTCTTGTGTTATTTCTTTTGTTGCTTTTTCACCAATCATTGTGAGAATCAATTCCCAATCAGTCATGTGATCTCGAAGATTTTGATTTGTATTTTGAAGTTGTTTGAAGTTTTTATAATCTCCAATAGTCATTCCAAAAGTTGCCTTACTAATTTCATTGGTTAAAATTGCAAATTCGTTTTTAGTTGTTATATGTCTATTTTTCCATTCATCAGTTAATTCTTGTCTTATTGCAATTCCTCTAAGTCGTTTGTCAATCCAATCTTTGGGGTAACCTTTGAGTTCATAATATTCTTTTATTCTGTCTTGTCCAATTTCTGGGTTTTCAATTTCTTGAATTCTTTCATAACCAACTTGTGCTAACCACAATTTGAATGGTTCTGCTTTTTTTGAAGGAATTGATTGAATTATTCTGAAGAGAGATTTTGTGTTAGCACAATCTGTTAAATAAGATTTTCCATCTGAAGAAGGTAATTTCAGTTGTACCCAAATTGGGGACAACTCAATTTCAACAAATTCTCTTTGTTTAATTTTTCCCCAATATTGTCTTGGAGTTGGACTATTTGTTAGTACTTCAATTACATCTATAACGGAAAAATACCATTCTTCATTATACCAAATTCTACGAATATTCTTATCTTCAAAAACAACTAAATTATTCATAATAACACTTCCAATATTAAAATATTAAATTAGTTTATAAAGTTTATTCTCACTTGTCCAGTGTAAAGAAGCAAAAATTTGAAGTTAAATTTATATTTGTTTGAGAAAAATTCGAAATTTTTGAACTTTGTTCTTTGGATTTATTGATTTTCTAATAACCAATTAACTATTGAAATTATTTTTATTTTTTTATTTTCAAATTTTAATTCTTCTGATTGTTCTAACGTTAGAATTATTCCTTCTTTTAAATTAAACTTATTCATTGCTTCAAGAAGTCCATTTATTTCTCTATCTTTATTTTTTTCATTTAATTCATAACAAACTTGTATTGCTGAAATTATTTTTGTTTTGTTTTGTATAATAAAATCACATTCATATTTATCTTGATGATAAAATATATCATAATTTCTTCGTTTTAATTCAATGAAAACAATATTTTCTAACAATCTTCCATGTTCTTCTTTTTTTAAGGATAAGTTATTATAACTCACATCTATTAAATATGTTTTTTTTGGATTAGCCTGTCTTTTCTTATAAGAAACATCGTATAAATCTACAAAAAAAGTAAAATAAGAGTCTTCTATAATTTTAACGAAAGAGTGTATTGTAGACGTACTTGATTTAATTCCTAGACTTTGAACATATCGTTGAAAACTTCTTATGGTAAATTTTGAAGACATATTATTTATTAAATAATTTATAAATATTTGAATTAATTTGTTGTTTCTTATATCATATCTTTCAGAAATATCTTTGTATATGACTTGATCAATATAAGATTTTAATAATTCTTTAGATAATTCTGGATTTAATACTATTTCTGGAAATCCACCTATTTCAAAATAATTTTTAAAATTTCTTTTTAATATAGATAGTTGTTTTGAATATTTCCAATTTTTTTCTAATGTTATTTTTTTAGCATTCAAAAATTCATAAAATGAAAATGGAAATAATTGTATTTCTAAGGATTTACCTCTTAATTTTGTTGAAATCTCTTTGCTTAATAATTTCGCATTACTTCCAGTAACATAAACTTCAAAATTTCGATTTAATAAACTTAAAATCAAACTTTCCCAATCATTTAAATTTTGTATTTCATCTAAAAAAAATATTGGTTTATGTTCGTAAATTTCAGCATAAATTTGAGGTAATCGAGCAAAATCTATTGTTTTCATATTTGAAAATCGAATATCATCAAAATTTAAATAAACAAACTCTTCTTTTTGATGTTTTTCATTTATTTTTTTCAGCATTATTTCATACATTAAAAAAGTCTTACCTGCTCTTCTTGGACCTGTTATTACTAAAACTTTATTAAGTTCAGAAATATTAGGTACAATTATATTTCTTGATATTAAATCAAAAAATTCTCTTTGATGAAATTCAATTATAGTTTCTTTTATTATATTTGACATGTTCTTTATAAAAAACAAATACTATATAAAGCTTTCGTTATGAAGAACATAAATACTTATTGTAAAATAGCAAATTTATGTAATAATACTCAATTTATTTTCTTTATTAATTTTCCTTAAAAAACTTAAGTTTTTCATAGAATATTTCTGCTCCTTGAATAATGACATGATTTTTTATTATTTCTCTGATTAATAAATTCTCTTTGTCAAAATCCGTAAATTTTACGCTTATTTTAGGAAAAATGTTTTCAATTTCTTTTTTTATTTGTTTGTCATTAGTATTTATGTAAATATCAATATCGCTATCTTTTTTATTGATAAATTTAGCATAACTTCCAAATAAAACAATTAATTCATTAGGATATTTTTCTAAAATTTCTTTAAATATAGGTTCTAGAAAAAGTTCTTTTCTTAAAATTTGTATAAGTTTATAATTTTCAGCATTGAAAATAAATAATTTTGAAATTAAATTTTTTTTAATAAAGTAAATGTGATTTTTTCCTTGAATTTTATAGTCAATAATATTATTGTTTCTTAATTCATTTAAAATATTTTGAATTCTTGTTAAAGATGTGTTTAATTCTTTTGATAATTCTCTTCCATGAGAATCTTTTTTTAATAATTTAAGTATAATTTCATATTCGTAATTGATTTTTATTTGGTTCATATGATTTTAAAAAAAATCAATAATATATAAATCTTTGTATATTATGAATTATTACAAAAAAATAAAAAATTAATAAATTTTAACTTTTGTTTCTTGATATATATTAAAATTATCGTTTAAAACTATATCTAAACAACATGCAACATCATATATATTGGTTGTTAATGTATCTTCAAAACAAACGTCATCATATAAGTTCCAATAATCATCTTTAGGTGTGAATAAAGTGTCACAACTTGGAGTAATACTTCCAGTATAACCTACTGCACAAACTGCGTAATCCTTAATACATATTAATTCTTTTGTAACATCATCTTCTTCAATTTTATACCCTTCAGGACACCAATATTCTCCAAATTCTGATAAATCATCAACATCTTTATCACATTGTAATGTATTATACAATTCTCCATTGTAATCATAAATTTTCATTGTTTGTGGTACTTTTAAATTATACATATTTTCAACTTCTGGAGTTAAACAAATTGCTTCTTCAACACAACCTAAGTCTTCACAAAATTCTTGTTCACTACAATATGAATTCATAGTATAATATTGTTCTCCTGGAGGACAATCATTTATGCAAGGAACTGATTTTAGATCTACATCAATATCTCCATCTGAGTTATATTCTACAATTTCATAATTGTTTACACAAACTCTTTCAAATTGAGTTACATCACAAATTTTGTCTTGAGCTAAATCTACAAATTCACAATTTGGACCATCAAATATTTTGTATTCTCTTAAAGTAATATCTTTACAAGCAATTATGCAACTTCCAACATCATTTGTATTTTTTAAACAAGCAGGGAAACAAGTTCCTGAATCTATTTTGGTAATTATTTTTGCTTTACAACTTGAAGACGGGATACAATTTATAGGTGGAATTCTGTAACACATTTCTGAAGTTTTTTGAATTTTAAATCCATCGGAGTTATAACTTATTAAGCCATCATAAATTTGATTTGTATTTTCATCGTATAAAACTAAATCTGCTTTTTCTTCAAAAGGTAAATCACTTACAACTTCTTTACAAACTGGAGAATTAATGCAAACTTCTGCTTCTTCGCAAGAAT
>JBFXLI010000029.1:0-7796 GCA_050187915.1 Candidatus Woesearchaeota archaeon | reverse complement strand
AAGTTAAATCAGCTCTAGAAAACAAAGATTATACAAAAGCAAAATTAATTTATAAAGATGCAAAAAAAATATATGGTAAAATAGCTAGAACTTCTCCCAAAAGAAAAACATTAGATTTAATTATACAAAATTTAAATCAATATATTTCAGATTTTGCTAAACTGCACGATGTTTCAGATGATGACGAAAGTTTAAATAAAATATCTCAAGATTTAGAAAAAAATTTATCTAAAAATATTGCTAAAAATTTAAATGAAAGTTTAGAAGAACAATTTAAAAAACATTTTTCAAAAGATTTACCAGAATTAGAAAATTTAGAAAATTTAGAAAAACCAACCCAAATACCTAAAATAGAATTTAATTCTTCATTGAATTTTCCTTTGAATTCCAAAGAATTGCACGATAAACAATCAAGAGAAAGAGAATTTTTAATTTTTAGACAAAAATTAGAACGAGAAAGTCAAAATGAATTTCTTAAATTAAAACACAAAGTCGATCAAGAACAAGAGAAAAAATTTAAAGAATTAAGTGAAAAAATAAAAGAACAAAATAAAAAGGAAATTGAAGCTTTAAAACAAACATTAATATCTCGTTTTGGAAAAAAATATTTTGAATTTGAAAAACCAAAATTAAATGAAGTTAAACCACAAGCTTATGTTGAAGAAAAAGAAAATAAAGAAACAAATAAATTATTAATAACACCAAAAGAAGAAATACAACAAACGAATAAAGAAAAAATTAATCTACCTTCAAAATCTTCTAAACCAGAAAAAGTTCCAAAACAAACATGGACAAATAAAGACGACTATATATTAATAGGAATTATTCAAGAACAACTAGATAAATTAAAAAAATTCTTAAAAGAAAAAGATTATGAAAATTCTAAAGTTCTTTATAATACATTAAAAAATCAAATTTTAAAATTAAATGGTTATAAAAAACATAAAGAAAGTATATATCATGTTTTGAAAAAAATTGGAGAATTTTTAGAAAAAGCAAATAAAAATAAAGAAAATATTCAAGACAAAGAAGAAGATTCTTCAAATGAACTTGAAAATATTTTTTCAAACAATGAAATTAACTTACAACCTGAGAACGAATTAGAAGAATTTAAAAATCAAAATAATCTTTATTTAGAAGCAGTAATGGCAATAAAAAATAAAGATAAACAACAAGCATTAAAATTATTATTAGATTTAGCAAAGGAAAATCCAACAAATCGTGCAATAAAAATAAGATTAAAAGAAGCACTATCTTTATGAGTAGAAAATGGTAGAAAGTGAAAACTTAAAAACAAAAACTTTGGCAAATTATTCACTTAATGTAAACGGAGTTGTAGTAAATATATCTATATTACAGGAACCTAAAAATCCAGTTCCAAATTATAACATCGAAGTTGCAAATATAAGTGATACCACAAAATTAATTTTAGAAAAAGTAAGACAAGAATTTATTCAAAAAGTTGATTTAGAAGCAGTTGAAAAATTTGAATCAAATGATTTATCAAACATCCAAGCTCGTTTTAAAAAAGAAATAAAATCTTTAATTGAAAAATATTTTCCAAAAATTGATGATGATACTAAAAATATGTTAATAAATTATTTAATAGAAGAAAATCTAGGTTTTGGTAAAGTAGATGTTTTATTAGCAGACGATAATCTTGAAGAAGTTGTAATAAATAGTCATAAAGAACCTGTAAAGGCATTTCACAAAACATTTGGTTGGGTTGATACAAACATTACCATAGTTACTGAATCTAGAATAAGACATTATTCTTCAATGATAGGTAGAATAGTTGGAAAAGAAATAACTAATTTAGCTCCTTTAATGGATGCCCACTTAAATAGTGGAGACAGGGTTAACGCTACATTATCACCAATTTCCTCAAGAGGAAATACAATAACTATAAGAAAATTTTCAAAAGATCCATGGACAATAACAAAATTTATTGAAGTTGGAACAATTTCATTACAATCCGCAGCATTTTTATGGTTAGCAATACAAAATGAATTATCCATTATAATCGCAGGTGGAACAGGTTCTGGTAAAACTTCTATGCTGAATGTTCTATCTAATTTTTTCCCAGCAAATCAGAGAATAATTTCAATAGAAGATACAAGAGAACTTGTTTTACCCGATAATATGCATTGGATTCCATTAGCTACAAGACTTCCAAATCCAGAAGGTAAAGGAGAAGTAACTATGTTGGATTTATTAGTTAATACATTACGTATGCGTCCAGATAGAATGCTTGTGGGAGAAATAAGAAGAGCAGAAGAAGCTCAAGTTTTATTCGAAGCAATGCATACAGGACATTCTGTTTATGCAACAATTCACGCGAATACAGCAGATGAAGTTATTGTTAGATTAACAAATCCTCCAATAAATATTGCAAAACCTATGCTTGGTTCTTTAGGATTAATAGTTGTACAAAATAGAAATAGACGTTCTGGTAAAAGAAGAACTTTACAGATAGCAGAAATATTTCCAAATGGAGATGCTAATGTTATACAACAATTAAATGTTGTTGAAGATATGTTAGAAGATTTAAATAATTCAGAAATAATTTATCAAAAATTAGCTTTATACACAGGTTTAACAAAACAACAAATAAATAAAGATTTAGAAGAAAAAGAAAAAATTTTAGAATGGATGATTGATAAAAAGTATTATGATATTAATGTTATAGGTTTAATTATGTCACAATATTATTTAGGAATATTAGATACTACTGAATTTGATGAAGAATTAAAAAAGAAAGGTGGAATTTTATGAGTTTTTTAGATTCCTTAGTTTTAAGAAACATAGGTTTAAAAAAAAAATTAAGAATAGCTAAAATAAATCAAACACCTAAAGAATACATAAAAAAGTCTGTTAATTCAGGTTTAATGATGGGAATATTTTTCTTTATATTTACATTTTTTATATCTAATAAACAAAAAACATCTATTTTAATTCCATTGCTTGTAGGTTTAGTTGCAATGTTTTTTTTCTATAATATTAATTTAAAAAAAGTAGATGTAATTATAAGAAAAAAAGCAAGAGAAATAGACAAAAGTGTTTTATTTGCAGGAAGATTTTTATTAGTTAAATTAAATAGTGGAGATCCTTTAATTAATGCTATTGATGAAGCTTCTAAAAGTTATGGTTTATCATCAGAATATTTCAAAGAAATAATTAGAGACATTGAACTTGGAACAACATTAGAAACAGCTTTAGAAAGAGCAACAGAATATTGTCCTTCAAAAAATTTAAAAAGGATACTTTTTCAAATAACAAATGCTTTAGAAATAGGAATAGATGTAACTGAATTTTTAGATGCAACAATGGATGAAATAGCAGATGAACAATTAACTGAAATTATGAAATATGGTAAAAAACTTTCAAGTCTTACTATGTTTTACATGCTATTAGCGATAATTGTTCCTTCACTAGGAATGACTTTATTTGTAGTTGTAGCATCTTTGATTTCAATTAATATAAATATGATGATTTTTTCGATAATAGCAGGTTTATTAATATTTATTCAATTTATGTTTATAACATTATTTAGATCAGCAAGACCTAATATGGAAGTATAAAATGAAATTACTTGAAGATTTTGGTAAAGCATTAGTTCCAGAAAAATTGTTTAATATAGATGTAAGAGTAAATTTAAGAAAATATTTATTGAAAGCAGGCATAAATAAAGTACCTTATTCTTTTTTCGGTATGTTATTTTGGATAACTGCTATTGCGACTTACTTCATTTTTATGAACTTTCTTTATCCTTTATTTATTCAAGGACAAAATACATTTTTAGTTTTTATATTTTCATTTTTAACTTGGACTTTTGTTCAAGGAACAATAGTTTTAACATTCATTTTAGCTTTATATCTAAATTTCAACGTTAAAATTTTTCAAAGAACTCATTTAATTGAAAAAGATTTAGCAGATTTCTTAGTTTTAGTTTCCACAAATATGAAAGGAGGATTATCTTTAGAACAATCTTTATGGTCATCAATACGTCCAGAATTCAGTTTATTAGCTGAAGAAATGACTTTAGTTTCAAAAAGAGTTATGACAGGAGATGAATTAGGAGAAGCATTAAATGAATTTGCAATGAAATATCAATCTCCAAATTTACAAAGAAATTTACAATTAATAATTGGTGAAATTAAAAGCGGTGGAAAAATTGTAAATGTAATAGATAAAGTTATTCAAACCCTTAAAAAAACAAAATCCTTAAAAGATGAAATGGCAGCAGCAACAATATCTTACATAATTTTTATAGGTGCCATAGTTATCGTAATAAGTCCAGCATTATTTGCTTTAGCATTCCAATTATTAAATATAATTTTAGGTTTTACATCATCTTTAGGAGGTTCTTTATCGTCAACATCAATAGGTTCAGGTTTACAATTTGATTCTGAAATTGATATAAATAATTTTAAACAATTTTCAATAATCGCTTTAGCAACCATTTCAATTGGAGCATCAATGATTATTTCTATAATTGAAAAAGGAGATATAAGAAATGGCTTAAAATACATTCCTGTTTTTGCAATAAGTTCAGTTGTATTTTATTTAATATTTATGGTTGTACTTTCATCATTATTTGGTGGAATGATTTAATAAATTAAAATATGTATTTTTATTCTTCACCAAAAACTTTCTTTTGTTTTCTAGCTTTAGGAATAAAATTTTTGATAATATTATTTTTAACTTTAGCAGAGGCTAGAAAATCATTTTCACATTTCAAAACAACATATTCTCCTTCAAATTCGTCAGTTTCTAAATCTTCTCCTTTTATCCATGCATTTCTTTGTTCTTTTGTTATTTCTAGAATATTCTTATTAATTAATTTTGAAAATATTTGTGAACCTTCTACTGAAAATCTAAAACCATCGAGCATAAATGTACCAATATATAATCCTGTAGAATTAGTTTTAATTTCATTTAAATCAAAATTAAATATTTCTTTATTTACCACATATAATCTTTCTTTTTCTTTAATATAAAAATAAGTAAAATTTGGAAGTTCTTCAATACCATATAATTTATTTAAAATTTCTAGAAAATGTTTTCTTTCTTTACTATTTAATATAGTTATATTTTCAATCATTATTTAGGCTCCCCAAAGAGGATTAGTTTTTCTTTTAATATCAGCAATTTCTCTTAATAATTCAACTTCTTCTTCTTTCAAATATTTCTTATTTTCTTTTAATTGTCTATATTGATTTTCATTCAATTCTGAATATAATATATCTTCTTCATTTATTTGTCTTCCAGCAGTAATATTAGGAATTGCTATTGCAACTTGCTTTCCTTTTTCAGCAAAAGCTAAATTATCTTTTCCACTTCCAATACTTTTTACAAACGAACTTTTTGAATTATCTTTTTTAATTAATTCCATATTTTGTTTTATTGTACCTTCTAAAACTTCAACACCTACAATACAAGGATTTGATTGTCTAAAAATACAATTTTGAAGAACTTGAATTTTACAAGGTTTGTAAAGTTCTTTCATCTTTTCTGCTTCCATTCTTTTTGTTTCTTCATCTATCCATTTTTCATAATCTTCAATGATATGATAAATAACTTGATTAGTAATTACTTTAACATTTTCAGTAGATTTTTCTTGAGGAATATTAAATCCTAAAATAACACAATTCAAAGGATTTCTTTCATAGCTAGCTTCAGCATCAATAAAATCTTTCTTAGAAATTGGGCCAACTCTAGCTTTTCTAATAGGAATATTTTTTTCTTTTAATATATGTGCTAAAGCTTCAAGACTTCCTATGTTATCAGCTTTGATTAAAATACCTTCATCATCTGTTTTAACTTTAGCAGTTTCAATTTCTTTTTGAACTTCTATTTTTGTTTTTTCAATAGATTCTTCATTGTTTTCACAAGCCATAATAGGCATACCTGATAAAACATTATCAATATCAGGGCAACTTAATTTTACTCCAGTTGCTGCAACAACTTTTTTAACAGGAGAAAATTGAGATTTTTTATCTCTCATTTCACTTAATGGAGCAGGTTCAAACATAGCTTTAACTCTTGTAACAATAGGTTCATCAATTCCACCTATTACAACTATATCTCCAGTTTTTAAAGTTCCATTATATAATATTACATCAAGTGTAGTTCCTAAACCTTGTTCTTCTTTAACTTCTAAAATAGAACCTTTTGCAAAACCATTAACATCTAATTGTAAATTATTTTCAAGATATTTTTGTGTTAATGCACTAAGAACCATTAGTAATTCAGATAAACCTAATTTCATTTTTGCTGAAATTGGAACTATCCCTATTTGTTTTGTAAAATCATCAATTCTATCAAATCTTTCTGCAGATATTTGAAATTTTTCATGTATTTTTCCAACAATTTCATAAAGTTTAGTTTCAATATAAGTTATGATTTTTGGTTCTTGTTGATTTATTTGTTTTAAAATAGGAGTTGTTTTATCTTGAGGAATTCTAAATCCTGGAGATAAATCTAATTTATTTGCTGCAATTATAAAAGGAGTTTTAGCATTTTTTAAAATTTCAATAGCTTCAATTGTTTGAGGTTTAAATCCCTCATTAATATCAACTACAACAATTGCAATATCTGCTAAACTTCCACCACGTTTTCTTAAAGAAGTGAAAGCAGCGTGTCCTGGAGTATCAATAAATAATAAACCAGGAATAGTTAGTTTAACATTCATTTTTTCAAGCAAATTTCCACATTTACATTTTATTGTTTCAACAGGAATGATTGAAGCTCCAATTGCTTGCGTTATAGCCCCCGCTTCAGTAGCTAGAATATTTGAATCTCTAATTGCATCTAAAATTGAAGATTTGCCATGATCTACATGACCTAAAACTGAAACTATAGGACTTCTAATTGTCATCTTAATCATAGAAATGGAATAATTAATGATTTATAAATCTACATAATATTACTTTAAAAACATTTAAATATGTCTTTCTTTGAAAAAAGTATTGTGGTATTTGAAGAATTAGTTAAAATAGAATGGATAGGAAGCAAATTTAACGCCTTCTTCTTAGGATTCATATTTACAATAATTGGTTTAATTACTGCAAAATTGATTTTTCCTTCAAGTATAGGACTTATGAGTATTTATTTTACAACAATACTTTTAGTTCCAACAATTGCTAAAATTTTAAAACAACAAGAAAAAATTGAAGTAAGTGAAAAAAAATTAAACTTCAAAACATTATATCAAGACCACAAAACAATTTTTAAAACTTATTTGTTATTATTCCTTGGAATATTTTTTGCATATAGTTTAATGACAATATTAATACCTTCATCAATAATATTAAAAATGTTTGTACCTCAATTAAAAGTTGCAGGAATTACAGGAGCTGCAATAAATCACAATGCAGTTTTCTTTTCAATATTAAAAAATAATTTAATAGTTTTTGTAGCATGTTTACTTTTATCATTTTTTTATGGTGCAGGAGCAATTGTTTTCTTAACTTGGAATGCATCAGTTTGGGGAGTAGTATTTTCATTTTTTATAGTTCAATCAGCAATTACACAAAATGCAAGTCCAATAATTCATTTTTTAAAAGAAATTGGCCCATTTTTACCGCACATGATTACAGAAGCATTATCTTATATAGGTGCAGCAATAATAGGAGGAATAGTTTCAAAAATGATTATGATGGAAAAGTTTTCTTCTCCAAATTTCTTTAAAGTTGTAAAGGATTCATCTTATATTTTAGCCTTTTCAATACTAATAGTTGTTATAGCAGGAATAATAGAAGTTTATTTCTTTGGAGCTTAATTTATACTTTAAC
>JBFXLI010000028.1:0-8020 GCA_050187915.1 Candidatus Woesearchaeota archaeon | reverse complement strand
CAAAAGGTTCTGCTCCAAAATGTTGTGCAAAATAAATTAATTGTTGTATTTCATCTTTAGGAAAGTATTTTCTTGTTTCTGCTGTAACTTTACATTCTATTGCTAAACGTCTTCCTAATTTTCCTGCAACTATGTCTGGTGAGGGATAATGAGATGAACCTGAACCTGCTGTTCTAATTGCTGCCCAACCAAGTTTCCAAAATGTTCTAATTATTTCTCTTTCGCCACCTATTCCTTTACTTTTTGCTGACATAATAATATTTTGATTAAATAATATATAAATGATATAGTTGTCCAGTGGATAATTTTATATATTTGAACTTTAAAATTAAAATATGGGATTAAAAGAATTACAAAAACTAATTTTAGAACAAGCTAAAGAGAAAGGTTTTGGTGTTACAAAAGAAGATATTAATGTTGGTGAAAAAATAGCTTTAATACATTCTGAAATTTCTGAAGCTTTTGAAGCTTATCGTCATAAAAAATTTGAAGGAAAAGATTGTTTTTCTGAAGAACTTGGAGATGCAATTCAACGAATTCTTCATTTAGCTTCAATATTTGATATTGATTTAGAAAAAGAAATATTGAAAAAACTTTCCAAAAACAAAGATAGAAATTGGAATTGGAAAGAAATGAATGAGAAACATTCTTGAAAACAACACATTTATTCTTGAATTTTTTAAAATTCAAGATATAAAAATATAAATTTCCAATTTCCGTTAAGTATATAAACTCTAATTTCAAAATAAAGGTATAAATAATCTTATTTTAAAAAAAGGAGGAATTTTTATGACACAAGTAATTGCACTAGCTGCTATGGAAAAAATATTAAAAGAAGCAGGAGCTCAAAGAGTTTCTGAAGAAGCAAAAGTTGCTTTAAGAAATGTTTTAGAAGATATTGCTTTAGAAATTGGTGAAGAAGCAAATAAATTAGCTCATCACGCTGGAAGAAAAACGATTAAAGCAAATGATATAAGATTAGCTAGTCATTAACAGAATTCAGCGAGCCGGATCACAGGCAGGTGGATTTAAAAGTTAATCTTAACTTTCATTAAATCATAAGCACAAGTTGTTTCTGGAAAAATATCTTTTGCTTGTTGCTCTAATTGTTCTGTTGTTTTATATCTTTGAGAGAAATGTGTAAGTATTAATTTTTTAACATTCGACATACTTGCAATTTGAGCTGCTTGTGTACAGGTCATATGTTTATACTGTTCTGCTTTGTCTTCCATATCTTTTTCATATACTGCTTCAGAAATTAAATATTCTGAATCTTTTGCAATTTCAAAACAAGCATCACATAATTTTGTGTCAAAAACAAATGAAATACTTTTTTCAGGAATTCTAGAAGCTACATCATCAACTTTAATTTTTTTATTTTGATAAGTTATATCATTTCCATTTTGTAGTTCTTTTAATATTGGTCCTTCTTTTATTCCTAATTTATCTAATTTTAATTTACTTATTTTTATTTTTGATTTTCTAACAAATTTAAAACCAATTGTTGGAATTGAATGTTCTAAATTTATGAATTGTAATTTATAATCTTGATTTTCATAGAATGTTTTTAATTCTTCTGAATTTAATTCTATAACTTCAACATCTAATTTTTTATCAAATGCAGCACTTTGGAAAAGATGTTCAACATATTTTTTAGAACCTTTGGGTCCATATAATTTAATATTTCTATCTTCTTCAGCAAAACTTCCTATTGTTTGAAAAAGTCCAATTAAACCTGCAACATGATCTCCATGCCAATGACTTATTAATATTTTTTTTATTTTATTTGGTGTTAATTTTGCAAATTGTATTTGTCTTTGTGTTCCTTCTCCACAATCAAGTAAAATTGCTTCTTTTCCTAAATCTAAATAAATGCTTTGATGATTTCTTTCTTTTGTTGGAACCATTGCTGATGTTCCTAAAAATATTAATTCCATAATTAAAAGAATAAGAGATAATATATAAACTTAATTTAATTTTGTAACTATTAATCCTGTATATAGAGTTTCTATTTCTTTTTGGGCTTTTTTTGTAAATTCTCCTGTTGTTAAAAATAAACAAGTTACATCTATCAATTTTGCTGAAAGTAATGCTGGAGCAACGTCAGTTTCATTTAGTTTCTTTTTATCTTTAGCTCTTGCAAGCATAATTATATTTCCAACTGCAGAAGGTACTTTCAATAAGAATTCATATTCTTTTTTTGCAATTTCTTGTTGTTTTACAACCTGTATATTGTTTGATTTAAAGAAAGATATAACTTTTTCATAAAACGATGATTTTGCAAAATCTGGTTCTGGAATTTCTGTTTTTTCCTTACTTAATTCTTTTGCCAATTTTTCTTTTAAATTCAAGTCGGTTGATTTTTGTTCTATTAAATTATTATTTAAAGAATTTAAATTTTCTTTTGCTTCAACAATTTTCTCATCTACCAAAGTTGTTTGAACAACATGTTCTTCTTGCTTTGGAGCTTGAACTTCTTCTATTTTTTCTTCAACTTCGCTTTTTCCTTTAGTTAAAAAATCAATTGCTTCTTGTTCAGGAAATAAAAAATATCTCCAAAATAAAATTTCTGTTCCATCTTCAGTTCTTGCTTTTAAAGGTTTTGCAAAATCTGGAAGTTTTCTTAAACTTACTCGTTTTAATGTTTCTAAATTTTCATCTTCTGCTATTCTTACTTGTTTCAACCAATCACAAGTTTTTTTATCTTTTTCGTTTAGATATTGTGTATAGTTTTCAAGCATATATTCATGCTCAGGTAAATAATAAACTGGACTTCCACCCATTTTCATATTTGAAATTTTGACGGTTCCTCTAGAAGAAAGTTCTGATAAAACTGCACCTGTTATGAACGTATCTACTTGAAACTTTTTACGTAAATCATTAGGTACTACAGGCCCATGTAATTGCATAAATTTTACAACTTCTTCTCTTTCTATAGCAAACATAAAATAAGGTAAAAGTTCTGAATTTAAATACCTTGTGGGATTTATAAAGAATTAATTATGGACGTATCCATTTTGCTTCCCAATAAGTTACGTCATTTTCATCATCAACTACACCCATCATTAGACGTTTTTTAGTTGAGTGAGCTACTCTATTTTTAGCTGCAAAATCAAACCAAGTGAATTTTTCACCCTCATGAACTGGATAAACTATCCATCTTGCATGATCTTCTCCAGGTTTTACTCCTCTATCATAAACTCTGAAATCAGCTCCAAATTTTAAAGCTGTTTTAATAATATAACCTCTGTTTCTCATATCTTTGAATACTACATAGCGTATCCAGAATTTTGATTCCAATTTAGATGCTTTTTTTATGAGTTTTTCATTATCCATAGGTTTATTTTTTGAATCTAAAATTATTAATTTGCCTTTTTCTAAAAGATATAATGCTTCAGATAAAGAAAGTTGAACTCTACCATCGTCTAGAATAATTCCATAACCTGCTTGATGATATAGTTCTTGAGCTGAATCTGTTGCTTCTGTTAAAACTCTTTCTTGTGTAAATATACTAGTAACTATGGATTTTTTTATTTTTTTTGTAGTTGCATTATCAACTACTTGTAAGTCTTCTTTTTTTTCTTCTGTAATTTCTTTTGTTTTTTTAGTTTTCTTTGGTTTTACTTCTAATTCTTTATCTGTTTCTAATTCGACTTGCTTTTCTAGACTTTTTTCAACTTTTTTAGGCATATAAAGAAGATTAATAGTTTTCTTTAAAAAGGTTTTGAAAAAATAAGTAAGTTTTTTATAGTATATTTAATGTTTAAATTGTATGGGAGTAGCGCTAGGGGACTTAATTTCAAGGAAAGAAGTTGATATTTCTTATTTTAAAGATAAAATTATTGCCATCGATGCTATGAACATGTTATATCAATTTGCAACAACTATAAGACAAGCAGATGGAACTCCTTTGAAAAACTCTAAAGGAGAAATAACAAGCCATTTAACAGGTTTATTTTCAAGAATAAGTAGGTTTATTTCTAGTGGTTTAAAATTAGTTTTTGTTTTTGACGGAGAAATGCCGGAATTAAAACGTTTAGAAAGAGAACGTAGAGAAAAACTCAAAACAGAAGCAATTTCTTCTTTTGAAGATGCTAAAGAACGTGGCGATGTTTTAGAAATGAAAAAATTCGCTTCTAGAACTACAAGAGTAACTAAAGAAATGGTTTCCGAAGCTGTAGAGCTAATAAATGCTTTCGGTCTTCCAATTATTATGAGTCCTGCTGAAGGCGAGGCACAAGCTTCTTACATGGTTACAAAAGGAGATGCAAATTTTGTTGCTTCTCAAGACTTTGATTGTTTAATTTATGGTGCTCCTAAGATTGTAAGAAATTTATCTATTTCAAATAAAAGAAAAAAAATAAATGCTTTAACATATAAAACTGTTCTACCAGAAATTCTAACTTTAAAAGATGTACTAAATGAATTAGAAATTACAAGAAATCAATTAATTGCTTTATCTATGCTTGTTGGAACTGACTTTAATATTGGTGGAATAAAAGGTTTAGGTCCTAAAAAAAGTTTAAAATTAGTTAAAGAAAATGGGGAAGACTTTGAAAAATTATTTTCTGAAGTTAAGTTTGATGAAATTTTTGGAATTTCTTGGAAAGAAGTTTTTAATTTAATAAAAAATATGCCTGTAACTGATGATTATGACTTGAAGTGGCAAAAATTTGATAGAGATAAGATTGTTAAACTTCTTGTTGATAGATATGAATTTAATTTAGAACGAGTTGAAACTACTTTAGAAAAATTAGAAAAAGAAATGACAAGTTCAAAACAAACAAGTTTAGGAAAATTCTTCTAAAGTTAAAATTTTGTGAGAAAATTTAAATTAAATAATTTTAAATTATTTAAAGTTTTAATGTTGTAACTTTACTCATTCCATGTTCATTCATAGAAATTCCATATAATTTATCTGCTTCTGAAATTACTCCATCATTGTGTGAAATAACAATGTATTGAACTTTTTTTGCATAATCAGCAATTAATTGTGCTAATTTTTCTGCATTCTTTTTATCTAATGCTGCATCAACTTCATCTAAAACATAAAATGATGCTGGTTCATATTCTTGAACTGCAAATAAGAATGCTAAAGCAGTTAATGTTTTTTCTCCACCGGATAAACTTCTTATATCTAGGAACCTTGTTCCTGTTAATCTTACTTTTATTTCAACACCAGCTTCAAATGGATCTTCTTCATTTTCTAAATTTAATGAAGCGTCTCCTTTAACTAATAATTTTCCAAAGAATTTTTTAAAGTTTTCTTCAAGTGAGTAGAATGTTTTTAGGAATAATTCTTTTTTCTTTCCATCAATTTCGTTTATCATTGCTAGAACTTCTGTTCTTTCTTTTGATAAGACATCTTTTTTATCTAATAGTTTGTTATATTCTATTTCTACAGTATCATAAATTTCAAGTGCTCTCATGTTAACTGCGCCGATTTCTTCAGCCATTTTTTCGAATTGAGATAATTCTCGTTTCATTTTTTCTTCTGCTTTGTCTGTGTAAATTTCTACTTGTTCATATTGTTTTAATTCATGATTTAAACCAGCAAGTTCTGCTTTTAATCTTGCAGTTTCTAAAGATAACATATTTATTTTTTGTTCTATTATTCTTATGTCTGCGTTGTGATTTACTATTTGTGAATCATATGTGCTTACTTCTTTTTCTAGTTTTGAACGTTTTGTAAATAAATCTTTAAATTGAGCATAGAATTTTGATTCTTGTTTTTCTTTTTCTTGTAATT
Source organism: Candidatus Woesearchaeota archaeon (assembly GCA_050187915.1). Taxonomy (GTDB): domain Archaea; phylum Nanobdellota; class Nanobdellia; order Woesearchaeales; family SKGA01; genus JAQUYS01. The sequence goes on along the minus strand of JBFXLI010000028.1, from coordinate 2,271 downwards.
CTTTTTCTTCTGTTGTAATTTTTTTTCTTAATAATCCCTGATCTTCTATGAACTTTGTCATTTCTTTATCATGTTGTTTTATAATTTCTATTATTTTTCTATTTTCAGGTCCAATAATGGTTTCCATTTCTGTTATTGCATGTTTTTTATCTGATTCTAATTGCATTAATTCTTTTTGTAATTCAGAACGTTTTTCATCAAATGATTGTAATTCTGCTAATTTTGCAGGATTTCTTAATTCCATTATTTTATCTTTTAATTGTTGTCTTTCAATTTTTGATTTAGCAAAATCTTTATTTTTAAGACTTATTTCATCTTGAACATCATCAATTTCTTTTTCCAAGTCTTTAGATTTTTTAATTAAATCTTTTTTAGTATTGTTATCAACATCTGATTCTGAGCTGTCTAAATGAAGGGATTTTTCTGTTTTTATTATTTCTCCTTCAAGTTCTGCTTTTAATGCTCTTAGTCTTGCTATAAATGAATCATTGTCTTGTGATTTTTTCTCAACTAAAGCAACTACAGATTCTAAATCAGATATTTCTTTTTCAAGTTGAGTTATTTTTGTATTTATTTCTTCTTGGGAAAAAACACCACTTGATTTTCTTTGTCCCCTATAACCTCCTTGCATTGCTCCGCTAATTTCTGTTAAGTCTCCTGTTTTAGTTACCATTCTTGCAGTTCCAATTCCTACTTTTCTGGCAGTATCTATGGAATCAACAACTAAAGTATTTGCGAAAACATGTCTGAAAGCTTTTTCAAATTTAGAATCATATGTCATTAAATCTAATGCTAAACCAATTATTCCTGGTTGTTTCATTGATTTTAAATTTGAATCTATATTTACTTCTCTTAATTTATTTAATGGAAGAACTGAGATTACTCCAAGTTGTTTTTCTTTAACAAATTTAATACATTTAGCTGCGGTTGCATCATCTTCTACAACAATACTTCTAACTTTATTTCCTGCAGCAATTTCAAGTGCTAAAGCATATTCTTCTTTTGCTGTTCCAAGTTCAGCAACAGTTCCGTAAATTTTACTATCTGATTTTTTTAATTCAAGAATTGCTTGTATTGCACTTCCTCCTGCAATTTGTTCAAGCATTGCAGATTTTCGTGCATTTAATTTTGCAATTTCTTCTTGTTTTGTAACTAATTTACTTCTTGCATTTGATAATTGTATTGCAAATTCAGATGATTCACTTAAGGACTTACTTAAATCCATTGTTGCTTTTTTGAATTCAACTTTATTTTGTTTTAATTTTTCTAATTCTTCTTTGTGTTCTTGTTTTATTTGTGCAACTTTTTCTAATTTATCATCTATTGATTGTAATTGTAAATCTATTTTATCTTTTTCTCTAAGTAGTGTTTGTTGTTTTTCTCTTAAATTATTCATTTCTTCTTGAATTTTTTCAAGATTTTTATCAATATCATCTATTTGGACATCAACTTTTGATTCTGCTTCTAAATTATGTTTTTTTCTAAATTCTGAAATTCTACCATCAATACTAGCTAAATCTGATTTTCTTAATTCAATTTGTTTTGTTAATTCTACTTTTCTTTTTTCTAAGTAATCTATTTTTCCTTTTAAATCTTCAAAGCTAGATTTTAATTCTTGTTGTCTTTGTTTTAATTTTTCAATTTCAGAAATAACAACTTCTAATCTTTGTTTATCTATTCCTATTGAAACTTTTAATGCTTCAACTTCTTTATGAATTTTAACTTGTTCTTTTTCTCCTTTGGATTCAATTTCAGAATTAATCTCATCCATTAATTTTTTATTGACTGAAATTTTTTCTCTTATTGAAGTTATTTTTGTTTCAAAATCTTTAATTTTATTTTGATTTGTTTCTATATCTTTTTCAAACTTTTCAAGTTCAGTTGTTTTTTTATTAACATCAATGGTTATAAGAGTTTTTTTATTTCTTTGTCTTGTTTCATCTAATCTTTTGAACTTCAATGCTTGATCTCTGTCTTTTTTCAATTCTTTAAGATAAGATTCTCTTTCAACCAAAACTATATCTGCTTCATTTATTTTTTCTTCTACTCTAGTTAATTCTCGTAATGCTTTTTGTTTTTTATCTTCGTAAATATTTATTCCTGCTATTTCTTCAACTATTTTTCTTCTATCAACTGGACTCATCTCTATTAATCTTACTATGTCTCCTTGAAGAATTATATTGTATCCATCTGGATCAATGTTTGCCATTGCCATCAAATCAATGATTTGAGTTCTAGTCATGGTTTTATCATTTATTTTATAGACTCCTT
>JBFXLI010000027.1:0-8057 GCA_050187915.1 Candidatus Woesearchaeota archaeon | reverse complement strand
AAAGAGGCATCAAAAAAATGGTTTTCAAAAACAGACAATTAACACAAGAAGAAATAGAATAACTAATCAAACAAATACAAACCATCAATAACTTCAGAATAATTTCCATTCCATTTATACTTCACCATTCTATCTCCTTGATAAATATAAAGAGAAGATATATTCAATTCATTTAACATTTCAACCCTTAAAGCCTCATCATTCCAAAATGTTTCCCACTCTGACTTATCCCAAGGATTATTATCAAACAAACCAGGAGCAATAACTTCTCTATGAACATATCCTTTAAGCCAAGGAGAATATGAAGAAGAAATCGACATAACAACAGCATCTGAAGGTAATATATAATCAAAAGTTTTTATCTTAGCAAATTCCTCATCAGAAATTAAAGCTTTAGAATTAAAAGAATGTATAACTATTAAAACTAAAAACAAAGCAATAAAAGAATAAAATAATATTTTTCCATATTTTTCTTTATTTTGAATTAAAGAATAAAATCCTAATGCAGAATATATCACAACAAAAATATCTAAATAAATTATAAATCTGTTGTGAAAAAACAAACCAAATAAGACAATACAAGAAGTAATCAATCCACCTAAAGCAATAGGAATATTTTTCTTGAAGTATTTAATAAATCCTGTTATTGCAAAAGGAATGAAAGGAATTGTATAATAAAAATAATCTTTTAATGAAAAGAATGTACCTGAACCACCTGAACCTTCTAAAACTGATTTAGCAGTCATTAAAACGCCAGGTAATAAAAATGTGAATATTCTATCAATGTTAAATAACAAACCTAAAATAACAATCAACATTCCATTAATTACTGAATTTCTAAATTCTTTAGATTTAAATTTTTTAATATCTAAAAGAACATAAATGAAGTAACTTAATCCAAATATTAAAAATGCAGGTCTATGAAATCCTGCAATTAATCCACCAATTAAAATTAATTTCCAATTTATTCTTTTATTATCTTGAAAATATAAATAACTAATTAACAATAAACATATCCCACAAATATTTTTTAAATAATTCCACCAAAAAGCTTGAAAAGAAGCAATTGAAACCATATAAATTAAAATTGCCATCACTCCAACTTCAGAATTAAATTTTTTAGATATCACATAATAAATTAACCAACCAACTAATGTGCTTAATAAAGCTAAAAATATTGTTAAAATAAACCAACTACCTAAAATTAAATTTAATACATAAAATACTAATGAAAATAATAAAGGATTTGCTTGTGCTGTCCAATCTTGAGCAAAAGGTTGTTCAAAAGAATATTTATACAAACCTGGATCATAACCTAATGGAACTAGAGTACTAAAAAAAGGAATTAATCTTAATAATAATATAATTGCCAAAGCAATATATAAAAAATATTTAGGAATTTTAATTTTCTCCTTACTAGTATACAAAGTAATACCAAAAAATCCTAAAATAATTGCTAAATAGGCGAAATTAAAAGAATATTTTCCTAATACACCTACTTTTAATAAAAATATTAAAAGAATAAAAATACCTAAAAGATGAAAATAACTATCTTTAATAATATCTCTAAATGAATATTTTTCAATATGTTTCTTAACCACATAATATGAACTTCATCAAACATTTATAAATATTAGTTATTTTCTCAAATAACCTAACACTGGACATTCTCAAACAAACTTTATAAATAACTTAAACATATTTTTATCATGATAAAAACAATTAAACTTTTTGAAAATGAAAAAATTCGAGTTCATTGGGATGAAAATCAAGAAAAATGGTATTTTTCTATAGTTGATGTTATTTCAATATTAACTGAAAGCACAGTTCCTAAAAGATATTGGTCAGACTTAAAAATTAAACTTAAAGATGAAGGATTTGAAACGTACGATAAAATCGTACAGTTGAAAATGATAGCAGATGACGGTAAACAAAGATTAACAGATGTAGCTACAACAGAACAACTTCTAAGATTAATTCAATCAATTCCTTCAAAGAAAGCAGAACCCTTCAAAATGTGGTTAGCGAAAGTTGGAAATGAAAGAATAAATGAAATTTACGATCCTGAACTAGCAATTAACAGAGCCATGCAAACATATTTGCAAAAAGGTTATTCTAAAGAATGGATAAATCAAAGATTAAAAACAATAGAAGTTAGAAAAGAATTAACAGATGAATGGAATCGAGTTGGAATTTCTAAACAGGAAGATTATGCAATTCTAATAAATGAAATCACTAAATCCTGGTCAGACTTAAGCGTTAAAGAATATAAACAATTAAAAAATTTAAAAAAAGAAAGTTTAAGAGATAATATGACTAATATGGAATTAATTTTAAATATGCTTGCGGAAGCGACTACAAAAGAATTCTCTAAAAAAGAAAACCCTAAAACATTCAAACATAGCAAAAATATTGCTAAAAAAGGAGGTAAAATTGCAGGTAATACTAGAAAAAATATTGAAAAAAAATTAGGAGAAAAAATAATAACTTCTAAAAATTCAAATGAAATTCACTTTAAAAAAAGATCCACTAAAAAATTAACTTAATAAAAATCAAACATCCCCCAAACAAACTTGTTTTAATTAACTTTATATATTATTTCTATTCTATTTCTACCTATGTTACTAGAAAATGCTAAAGGAACAAGAGATATACCTCCTGAAGATCAAATATTACGACAAGAAGTAATTGAAATAGTGCAAACTATTTTTGAAAAATATGGTTTTGTTCCTATAGATACTCCTATTCTTGAAAGATATGATGTTTTATCTGCAAAATTTGCTGCAGGTGAAGAATCAGATGCTATGTCTGAAACCTACAAATTAAAAGATAATGGTAATAGAGAACTTGGTTTGAGATTTGATTTAACTGTGCCTTTAGCACGTTACGTAGGTTCTAACCCTGTTATTAAAATGCCTTTCAAAAGATATCAAATTGGAAAAGTTTACAGAGATGCACCAATTAAGTTTGGCAGATATCGTGAGTTTACGCAATGTGATGCAGATATTATTGGAAGTGAAGATATGCTTTCTGATGCTACTTGTATTCAAATGGCGTTAGAATTATATGAAAAATTGGGAATTGATGCTAAAATTAAAGTAAACAACAGAAAACTTTTCAAAGATATTGTTCTTTATCTTGGAGTTAAAGAAAATAAAATTGAATCTGCTATGATGTCTTTAGATAAATTAGATAAAATGTCTCCTAAAGATGTTGAAAAAGAATTACAAGAAAAGAAAATTAAATTGGATATTAACAAATTTTTAGAAATATCTTCTTATGATTTAAAAAAATTAGAAACATTATTCGCAAACAATGAAGGTTTGAAAGAATTAAAAGAATTATTATCTTATTTTAACAAAAACAATAAAATAATTTTTGATTCAAAACTCGCAAGAGGTTTTAGTTATTATACTGGAAGTTTGTTTGAAATATATTCAACTAAACTTGATTCTGCTCTTGGTGGTGGTGGAAGATATGACAATCTTATAGGTAGCTATCTAACTGGAAACTGTACGCAGAACCCTGGAAGCGGTAAAACTTTCCCTGCAGTTGGTATTTCTTTTGGACTTGACAGAATTATTGATGTAATAAAACAACTTAGAAAAGTTGAAACAAAAACAAAAACAAAATTATTTATTATTCCTATTGGAACTAAAAAAGAATCATTTGAAATTGCAAATGAATTTAGAAAATCAAACATAAATACAGATATTGATTTAATGGAAAGAAAATTAGATAAAAATATGAAGTATGCTCAACAATTAAATATTCCTTTTATTGCTGTAATTGGTGAAAACGAAATTAAGTCTGGAAAAATTTCTTTAAAAGATATGAACAAGAGAGAAGAATTTAAAGTTTCAGTTAAAGAAGCGATAAAAATTATAACTAAAAATTAAATGAAGAAAAATTCTTCATTTAACTAAAATTAATTTCTTCGTCTACATCCACGGTTATTTCCGTTATTTAATCCTAAACCTTGTGTTGGTTCTTCAGATTCAAATCCTGGTTTGTCGCTTCCAGAACAATAACCTAAACCTCTTCCGGTTTTTGGACCTTTTCCTTGTGGACCTGTTTTATCTCCGCCTGGCATAATTTCACCCCCGTGTATTTTTATTGCCTTTCCATTAACCAAAGCATCAGTTATTTTTTCTCTTGCTTTAGCCAATGTTCTTTGAAATGTTGATTGATGAATTTCCATCAATTCAGCACTTTGAATTTGACTTAAATTTTCTAACTCAGATAATCTTAAACATTCTAATTCATCTTTTGTTAAAACTACTTCTTGTAAAATTCTTAAAGGAACTCCTTGTGGTTTGAAATATGTAATTTCTGGATTGAAATTTACTCTTCTGCATTTTCTTGGTCTTACCATAATGCATTATAATGCATAACTAATATATAAACTTTTCCTATATATTTTATAAATAAACAAATATTTTGCTTTTTTATGGATTTTAGAAATGTATGTAATAACAGATGTGTAAAAGTTGGAACTTTAAGTTTACTATTAATGTATGGTGGATTTAAAGCTGATAAATATTTTAATGAAGAAATAAAACAAATGCCTGCACATCAAAATTACACTGAAATGTATTCTAAGTTTACAAATAATCGAGAAATAACTCCTATAGAAGCAGAATTATTAGAAAACATGACTAAATATAGAGATTATCAATTAGAAGAAGAATCAAAACTTCCCCAAAAAGCTGCTGCAAAAGCATCTATGGGATTAGGTTTAGTTGGTTTAGCTTATGCTTGTAGTAAAAAATTTAGAAAGAAAGTTTCTGAACTTACTGATAAAAAAAGAAAACTTGGAAGATTACCTATAGCTTCAGGAGTAGGAGTTGTAACAGGATTAGGAACAGGTTTTAAATTTATGGTTGAAAATTATCAAGAAGCAATACATTCTAATCCTATAAGAGGTTATGGATATTTTCCTTCAATGAATGATATAATTGAAGTTGCTGGAGATAATTTGGTTGCTTATTGGAACATTTATGGAAATTCTGCTATTTCACTTGCAGGCGGAATTATTATAGGAAGTATGGCAGGGGCTGTTGGATCTGTAATTGTAGGTAGAGCAGGACATCATGTTCTAAACTTTTTTAGAGAACCTGAAAATAAAATAAAAAAAGAAAAACATATTCATCAAGAAGTTATTGACGAATTCAAATATATAGGAGAATCCATAAAAAGAGGATATAAATCTTTAACTGAATTTGCTAAATATAGTTGACGACAAAAATAAGGGATATTTTCAAAATCAAAGAAGCTAAATCGTCAACGCATAGTGTGTGACATGCTAAATTAAAATATCTGAAACTTATGTCACAGACTAATAGATAATAACCTTTATAAACTAATTTCTTCTTCTAAAACTTGTTACACTGCCTAATTGATGCAAAAATAGGCAAGAGCTTCAAAATTATAAAAAAATTATGGTGAATATTTATGGCTAAAGATATAGTTGAAGTTTTAATTCAAGGTGGAAAAGCAACAGCAGCTCCACCATTAGGTCCAGCATTAGGTCCAAAAGGAGTTAATATTGGGAAAGTTGTTGCAGATATAAACGCTAAAACAAAAGATTATGCAGGAATGTCAGTTCCAGTTAAAGTTATAATTGATACAGATGATAAATCATATACTATTGAAATTGGTACTCCTCCAGCTACTGCTTTAATTATGAAAGAATTAGATTTGAAAAAAGGAGCAAGTAAAATTGGAGAAGAATTTGTTGGTGATTTAACATTTGAACAAGTTCTAAAAATAGTTCGTATGAAACAAGATGCTTTAACAGGTAAAACTATGAAAGAAAAATCTAAAGAAATCATAGGTACTTGTAGAACTATGGGCGTTAAAATTGATGGTAAAACTGCAAAAGAAATAACTGCAGAAATCAGTGAAGGAAAATACGATTCTAAATTTTAATTTTTTTATTATTTTTTGAAGTTATTTTTAAAAGTACTTATTAGAAAACTATTTAATATAGTTAATTTAAATTTAAGTTATGTTAAAACCTTTATTAATATTAAAACCAAGTATACCTAATGCTTTATTTCCAAGTTTTCTTAAAAATTTTACATATACTTTTTTGATTATGTTATTTATTGGACTTATTAATTACTCTTTAATTAGTTTAAATTTAATTAATAATTTTTTAAATATTGGTTTTTTGAATTTTTTAATTTGGATTTTAATTATTTCTATAATAATTTCAATTTTTCCATTAACAACTAAAATTATTGTTTTGTTAAATACAAGTTATAATTTTTATAATACACACATAACAAAAGAATTTGAATTCATTGTTAAAAAGAAAGAATCAATTCCTTATACGCACATAGTAAACATTACAATAGATATTAGTTTATGGGACAGATTTTGTAACACAGGCGATATTCATCTTAAAACTGCAGATGATTCTCAACCAGATATTCTTTTAGAATTTATGAAAAATCCTAATAAATTAGAACATACAATATACCATTTAATTCATAAAAATACGCATAAACAACATTAGAAATCAAATATAACTAATGTAAATATATGGTTTAATTAAAAAAATTTAAAATTTATTTTAAACTTTCCAAGTAAACTATTGTGTAGATAAAAGGTGCTAATTTTTGTCTTTTATTATAAACATCATTTATGTGTTTACCAACAGTATTTGATTTTCTCACATTTTTACCTTCATGAATTTTATCATTTAATACATTTGCAATATCTTGTAACGCATAATGAGATTTATTTTTATATTTGTTATTAAGCATTAATTGTCCTAATAAAACATCTTCTTCATTAGTCCATGTAACAAAACCCCTACTTTCTACAGATTTTTTTCCATTATTAATTCTATTTTCAAGAGAAATTCCACAATATCCTTTACGTTCTTTTTTTACTTTTTCTCCACCTAATTTTCCAAATTTAATACGTTCTTCATCAGATAGTCTATAATCTTTACCTGTTTCTTGTTTTTTTAAAACAACTTTTTCATTTATTGAATTAATTACATTTTTTTTTGTTAATTTAGAAATGTCTTTATTTGTATCTTTACCAATTAAACCTTCATAAGGTTCATGAACAACAAAATCTAAATTACCTTTGTAACCTATAAGAGAATACCTTACTATTTCTTTTGCAGTTGATTCTTCAACGTTAATATTTAATAAATTTTGTATATTTTCTTTTTTTGAAATTTTAGCATAGGACATATTTTGAAAACGTAATATTGCAATATCAGGATGAATATCTCTTAAAATTTTTCCATATTGTATGGCAAATTTTATTGCTTTAATTTCTGATTGAGACAATTTAGAGTTTTTAGTATTTTCATAGTCATATGTCATTTTAAAAGAAATTTAAACTTCATTTATAAAGGTTTCTATTTGTTACTACTCTATAGTAAACATTAACAAATATGCCCAATCATGTACAAAGAACCCGCAATAACAATAATTTCATCTTTTAAAACTTCTTTTGCTTTTTTAAATGCTTCTTCTGGTGACTTTATAGCTAATTTATTTGTAAAATCTATTTTATCATAAAGTTCTAAATAATTCATTGGTTTGTAATCGCCTTCACAACAAATTACATTTGAACATAATTTTAAAATATCTTTTGTCATATCATAAACTTTTTTTTCATTAGACATTGCTATAACTAAAATTATTTTTTTATTTAAAGTTTTTAAAAATTCAACTAATGAATTCATTCCATCTATATTGTGTGCTCCATCTACAATTATTAAAGGATTTTTTGAAATTATTTCTAATCTTCCATTCCAAATTGTTTTTTCCAAACCTTTTTTTATTTTATCAAGAGGTATTTTTAATTTTTTTGCAGTTTCTATTGCAATACACGAATTTACTATTTGATGTTCACCTAGCATTTTTATGAAATAATCTTCTCCTAGGTAAATAAATCTTTGTCCATCTAAATTAGAAGATAAAATTTTATAATTTTCAACTTCTAAAATTTCTGAATTTTTTTGTTTACAAATTTCAATAAAGAATTCTAATATTTATTCTCTTTTTTCTGCTGTTAATAAATGAATA
>JBFXLI010000026.1:0-9491 GCA_050187915.1 Candidatus Woesearchaeota archaeon | reverse complement strand
ATAGTTGTTTTTGATGATGTTCTTGGAATGGGAAGTTTTGCTAATGAAGTTAGAGCAAAAGGAAAATTAGTTGTAGGCGGTACACCTTATACAGATATGCTTGAAGATGACAGAGCTTTTGGACAAGAAGAACTTAAAAAATTTGGAATTTCAATTATACCTTATAAACAATTTGAATCTTTTGAAGAAGGTATAGATTATGTGAGAAAAAATCCTGGTAGATATGTTATAAAACCATCAGGCGAAGCTCAAAATTTAAAAGGATTATTATTTATTGGTGAAGAAGAAAATGGTTCTGATGTAATTCAAGTATTATCTGACTATAATAAAGCATGGGCAGATAAAATACCAGTTTTTCAATTACAAAAAAGAGTTGTAGGTGTAGAAGTAGCAGTAGGAGCATTCTTTAATGGAAATGAATTTATGTATCCTATAAATGTAAATTTTGAACATAAAAAATTATTTCCTGGAAATTTAGGACCTTCAACAGGTGAAATGGGAACAGCAATGTTTTGGTCAGAGCCAAATAAAATATTTAATTTCACACTTAAAAAATTAGAACAAAAATTAGCAGAAGAAAGATATGTTGGTTATATAGATTTAAATTGCATAGTTAATGGTAATGGAATTTATCCTTTAGAATTTACTTCTCGATTTGGATATCCAACAATATTTATTCAACAAGAAGGAATAAATATGAGAATAAGTGATTTCTTATATCAGATGGCAAAAGGTGAGTTGAAAAAATTTAAAACCAGATCAGGTTTTCAAATAGGAGTTCGTATTGTTGTTCCACCATATCCATTTACGGATCCGGAAACATTTTCTGTAAAATCAAAAGATTCAGTCATACACTTTAAAAAACAAATAGAGGGAGTACATGTTGAAGATGTTAAATTAATGAATGGTGAATGGGTTATAACTGGAACTTCAGGAGTAATTTTAGTTGTGGTTGGTACAGGTATGACTATGAAACAAGCACAAAATCAAGTTTATTCTAGAATCAAAAATATAATGATTCCTCACATGTATTACCGTACAGACATAGGAGATAGATGGTATGAAGATAGTGACAAACTTCATAATTGGGGCTATTTAAGAGAGGTATAGGTTTGAATTTTGAAATAATTGAGGACATCGATAGATGTAAATCTCTTTGGGACAAATATTCTCCTAAACAAAATTTATGGGATGAATGGGATATTGCTCATGCATTTTATGAAAAAGGAACTTATCAACTACATTTCATACTTCTAAAAGATGAAAATAACAACGAAGTAGGTTTACTCCCTTTATATAAATACAAAGATAAATATTATTTTTTTGGAGAAGGTTATGCAGAAATGCGTAAGTTTTGGTTCGATATAAATATTCTTCCAGAAGTAATTGAATTTATGCCCATACCTACATTTTTGTTTGATATGAAAGGAGAGTATATTGAAGAAATAATAACTAAATTTCCTGATTTAGAAAAATATTTTTCAGATAAAGATTATAGATATTATTTAGATTTAAGAAAAATAAATCACAATATTGAAAATTATCTTCTTACATTCAACAAAAAACATAAAAAAAATTTATTGTATGATTTAAAAAATTTAAAAGAATTAAATTACGAATTAGAATGGGAAAACTTAGAACACTTTGATACATTTATAAAATTCAATCAAGAAAGATTTCCTCGAGATTCTGAACAAGAGTCAGATTATCACGATGAATTTTTCTCAAAAGAAGTAAAAAAATTCCTAAATGTTTTATCTGACAAAGGAACAATATATTCACTCATAGTAAAAATAAATGGAGAAATTCAAGGAATAGAAATTGCAACATTCTATAAAAATAATTATTATGTCTTAAATGGAGGATATAATAGAAATATAAAAAATTTAGGAAAATTACTAATTTTTGAACATTTGAAAAAATCTATTTCTTTAAAAGCAAATGAATTTGATTTACTAGTAGGAGACACAGGTTGGAAAAAACTTTGGAACTTTGAAACAGATTCTTGTTATACATTTACAAAAAAATAAAAAATAAATTAATTTTTAACTTCATATTTTTCATTGCTAGTATTTAATTGTCTATTAACAAGTATAAAAGTTGCTCTTTTTGAAAATTCTTTTAAACTTCTAGCTCCAATATAAGTACCAGTACTTCTCAAAGAACCAAATAAATCCAAAACAAAATCGTTAATATCTCCCTTAAATGGAACTTCAGTATATCTACCTTCACTAGCCCTGTGCTTAAAAACACCACCATAATATTTTTCTTGAGCAGCAGCAGAACTCATACCATAATATTGCTTGAATTTCTTCCCATCTCGTTCTATTAATTTTCCACCAGATTGTTCATAACCAGAAAATAAAGAACCACTCATAACAAAATCAGCACCAGCACAAAATGCCTTACCAAAATCACAAGGATAAACAATACCACCATCAGCAACAATTAAACCACATCCAGGATTATGATTAGTAATACCATGTGCCGCGTCAGAACATTCAATAATAGCACTTATTTGAGGATAACCAACACCCGTTTTTCTTCTAGTAGTACAAACACTTCCAGAACCAATGCCAATTTTAACAACATCTGCACCCTTCAAAATTAATTCTTCAGCCATTTCATTTGTAACAACATTTCCTGCGATAATAGTGTGTTTAGGACAAAGAGTTCTTAATTCTTGCAACTTTAAAACAAATCTTTCAAGATAAGCATTTGGAACATCTAAAACTACAAAATTAAATTTATTTCCTAAACCCTCTTTTAAAACAAGTTTAAATTTTTCAAAATCCTCATCTCTTATTCCTAAAGTATAAGTAATATAATCAGGTTCATTAAAATCTTTAAAAAATTCTTTTAATTCATCAATAGTATAAAATTTATGTAAAGAAGTAATTATTTTATGTTTACTCAAAGACTTAGCTAATTCAAAAGTTCCAGAAGTATCCATGTTTGCAGTAATTATAGGAATTCCAGTCCAGGTTCTACCACTATGTATAAATTTAAAAGTCCTTTCTAAAACAACGTCTTTTCTAGAACTTAAAGTACTTCTTTTTGGCCTTATTAAAACATCATCAAAATCTAATTTAGGTTCATTATCAATTCTCATATTCTCCCCAAATAAATAAACACAACATTCTTTAAATAAGTTTCTTTTCTAAACCTTTTTAAATACTTAAATATCCCTCAAAACAAGGTTATTATTATGGAAAATTCAGATTACAAAGTAAAAGACATCTCATTAGCAGATTATGGTAGAAAAGAAATAGAAATGGCAGAAAAAGAAATGCCAGGATTAGTTTCATTAAGAGAAAAATACAAAAATCAACCATTAAAAGGCGCAAAAATAACAGGAAGCCTTCATATGACAATTCAAACAGCAGTTCTTATAGAAACATTAGTTGCATTAGGAGCAAATGTAAGATGGGCATCATGTAACATTTATTCAACTCAAGATCATGCAGCAGCAGCAATTGCAAAAGCAGGAGTTCCAGTTTTCGCTTGGAAAGGAGAAACATTAAACGAATATTGGTGGTGCACAGAAAAAGCACTAGATTTCAATGGACAAGGACCAGATTTAATAGTTGATGATGGAGGCGATGCAACTTTATTAATACACAAAGGAGTAGAAGTTGAAAAAAATCCAGAAATGTTAAATCAAGATTACTCAAATGAAGGAGAAGATTTTCAAGAATTAATGAAATTAATAAAACAAGAATATGCAAAAAATCCAAATAAATGGTCAAATGTTGCAAAAAATATAAAAGGAGTTTCAGAAGAAACAACAACAGGAGTTCATAGATTATACGAATTATTTAAAGAAAATAAACTTCTTTTCCCAGCAATAAATGTAAACGATTCAGTTACAAAATCTAAATTTGATAATTTATATGGTTGTAGAGAATCCTTAGCAGATGGAATAAAACGTGGAACAGACGTAATGGTTGCAGGAAAAAGAGTTGTAGTTTGTGGATATGGAGATGTTGGAAAAGGATGCGCACAATCAATGAAAGGTTTTGGAGCAAGAGTTATAGTAACTGAAATTGATCCAATATGTGCTCTTCAAGCAGCAATGGAAGGATTCCAAGTAACAACATTAGAAGACGCAGTAAAATATGGAGATATTTTTGTAACAACAACAGGAAACAAAGATGTAATCAAAGTTGAACACATGGAACAAATGCATGATGAAGCAATAGTTTGTAACATAGGACACTTTGACAATGAAATACAAGTTGAAAAATTAGAAAAATTTTCAGGAATAAAAGAAATCAATATTAAACCTCAAGTTGATAAATTTATATTTCCAGATGGACATTCAATAATTTTATTATCAAGAGGCAGACTAGTAAATTTAGGAAATGCAACAGGACATCCAAGTTTTGTTATGAGTACATCATTTACAAATCAAACTTTAGCACAAATAGAACTTTGGACAAAATCTCATGAATTAGGAGTTTATGTTCTTCCAAAAATATTAGATGAAGAAGTAGCAAGATTACATTTAGAAAAATTAGGAATAAAATTAACAAAACTAACAGAAGAACAAGCAAAATATATTGGAGTTCCAAAAGAAGGTCCATATAAACCAGATCATTATAGATATTAAAATGACATATGATATTGTAGGTATAGGAAATCCCTTACTTGATGTAACAGTAGAAATAAATGAAGAAATATTAACAAAAAATAATTTAACAAAAGGACACATGCATTTGATTGATAAACAAACTTATGAAAATATTCTAAATTCAATAGATAAAACAAAGATGCATGAAGGATTGGGAGGAAGTGTAGCTAACACCTTAGCAAGTGCAAATTCAATAGGAGTGAAAACACTTTACTTAGGCTCAATAGGTGATGACGAATATGGACAACAATATGAACAAATGACAAAAGAAAGCGGAGTTGATTGTAAGTTTGTTCGTCAAAAAACACCACAAGGAATGTGTTTAGTTTTAATAACTCCTGACGGAGAAAGAACATTCGCAACGTATCTTGGTGCATCAATAGAATTCAAAAAAGAAAACATAGATGAAGAAGTTATAAAAAATACAAAAATATTACATATAGAAGCCTATCAACTCGATAGTCCTAATCAAACAGAAGCAATAATACATGCAATGAACATTGCACTAGAAAATAACATTTTAATATCTATGGATTTAGCAGATCCATCTTTAATACAAAGACATAAAAAAATATTAGAAGAACTTCTTGAAAAATATATAGATATAATTTTTGTCAATGAACATGAAGCAAAAGAATTCACAAACTTATTTGAAGAAGAAGCAGTGAAATATCTTTCTAAGTTTTGTAAATATGCAATAGTTAAATTAGGAGAAAAAGGAAGTTTAATTATGTTTGAAAACAAATTAACTAAAATTCCAATACATAAAGTTGAAGTAATAAATACAAATGGAGCAGGCGACACATATGCAGGAGCATTTTTAGCTTGTTTAATAAAAAACTTACCTATAGAACAATGTGGAAAAATAGCTTCTTATTTATCTTCACAAGTTGTTGCAAGTCCATATTCTAGAATTATGAAAAATATGGAAAATGAAATAAACTTTATTTAATTATTTTAATACAGATTCACCATGTATTTTAATTTTAACACCATATTTTCTAATTTTATCAATTGTCATTTGCATTATTTTTGCTTGTTTATCTGTAGTTTTTCCTTCTTGTCCTATTGGACATGAATAAGAATAATTATTTCCAGAACCGTTGTTAAATCCACAACCATAAACATGAATATCTTTACTTCCACTAATTAGAGCTAATTGTAATGCTATGGCAGAAATTGTTCCACCCCAATACATAACATCTTGTTCGGGAGATATTTTTTCAACTATGTCTTCACCCATCCCTCCAAACGTAAAGAAAGCATGAGGTTTTTTTGGTTTAATAGATGGTTTAAAATTCACATAATGAATAGGGTTAGAATTGTTTTGTAACATAAATTTAGTTATTTCTCTTTGAAAATAATTCCTTATTTCTTCATTTGGATACATCATTGTATCAAAAGGAGCAATATAAGAAGAAACAATTCTTGTTTGATTTTCATTTTTTAAACTCTTTATCCACCAATCACGTTTTGGAGAATTAACATCTCCCGCCATAAAAATATCATATCGTTCCACACAACTTGATGCCCCATTAACAACAATAGTTATGTCTTCTTTATTAGAATGTAATTTAAGGGATGGTCCAGCACCTAAAATTGCAACCGATTTATTAATGAATATATCTTTAAATCTTTCTTGAATCATAAATTGTGAAAATATAACTTATTTAATAAAGATATTTATTTTATTTTTTATATTTTTTTAAGAATTTGACTTGAATTTATATTTAATTCTGAAAAAATCTAAGAATTTTCGAAAATAGTAACATTTAAATTATCATAAATGAATGAAAAATCATGCAAATCAAAGATTTCAAACCAAATAATCCCTTTTTTTTAGCACCAATGGAAGCAGTAAATTGCACTTCATTTAGAATTATTTGTAGAAGACGAGGCGCAGGAATAGTCTGGACTGATATGATTGATTCAGATGAATTCGTTTTAAATCCAGATATTAAAAAATTTATAAATCCCAACAAAGAAGATCATCCTTTAGCCGTACAAATAGCAGGTTCAAACATTGAGAACATAAAAGAAACAATAAAAATTTTAGAACCTTATGCTGATTTATTTGATTTTAATATAGGTTGTCCTTTGGGAAAAATAAATGGTAAAAAAGCAGGATGTTATTTAATGAAGCATCCAAATAATCTTTATAAAATAATTCCAGAAATGAGAAAAGCAACAACAAAACCACTTTTGGTTAAACTTCGTTCAGGTTGGGATGAAAATTCCATAAATGCAATTGAAGTGGCACAGGAACTAGAAAAGTTAGGTGTTGATGCTATAACATTACATGCAAGAACCAAAGAACAAGGTTATCAAAAAAAATCTGATTGGAATCTAGTAAAAAAATTAAAAGAAAAATTAAACATTCCAGTTATTCTTTCTGGAGATGTATTTAATGTTTATGATGCAAAACAAGCATTTGAAAAAACTAATTGCGATTTTATTATGATTGGAAGAGGAGCAAAAGCAAATCCAAGTATTTTCACACAACTACAAAATTATGAAATGGCTTCGAAGAAAGAAAAAATATATTGTAAAAATGAAGTTAATCCTGTAAAAGATTTTCTAGAATGGTTGGAGCTTTACCATAAAATTGAAGGAAGAAATAATTTTTCTGAAATTAAAGACCATGCAATTTGGACTTCAATTGAATGTAAGAATAATAAAGAAGTCAAACAATTAATTATTAATTCTAAGACGGAAGAAGAATTGATTGAGATTGTGAAGAGTTTGAAGTTTTAAATAAATATATAAATAGAGGTTTAGTAAATTTACCATGGTATGGCAAGATATTGTAATTGCATTAACAAATTTCGTATTTGCATTTTCTTTATTCAGTCAAGTTTATCACGGATTTAAAGAGAAAAAAGGTTTTGTTATTTTAAAAAACTCAGGACCTACTTCTTTAGGATTGCTAGCTATGACAATTTGTTTCTTTACTTTGAAACTTTACTTCTCTGCTATAATGACTTGCATAACTTTTTCTCTTTGGACAACATTATTTGTACAAAGATTAATTTATCCAAATGCAAAGTAATTATTTCAACACTTTATTTGTTTTTAAGAACCACATATACATATCCAATTCAGCACAATTCATATTCAAATCTTTCGCAAGTTTTTGAAAGATTTTTTCAATTTCAAAATAATTATTTTTATTCAAACTTTTGGGTTTCTCTTTAATATATTTATTTTCAACAAACAAATTTAAAATATGTCTGTCCAAAATAGCGTAATCAGTGAAACCAACGTTTCTTAAAAAGTGAGAACTTTCTTTCCAACCTAAACCTTTAATGTTTTTTTCTATAAATTCTCTTGGATCTTTTTCTTTGGAAAGAATAGTTTTAATGTTTTTGAATTTTCTAGCTTCAACTATGTATTTTCCTTTATTATTGTGGAAACGATGATTGTTTTTTCTTATTACAGAAACGATTTTATTTAAAGAATATTCTAAAAATCCTTTTGCTTTAAGTTCATCTTGAATTTGCATTGCAGTTTGTGCTTTAGAATTTGCAGTTAGAATACAAAAACACAATTCAGAAAACCACTCATTATTTCCTTTTTTGTTTAATTCTTGAAATTCTTTTAATCTTGAATTTATTTCTTTAGAAATATTTGACTTTTTTAATTTTAAAATTTCAGATTTTAAAGACATAATAAAAATAAAAATAAAGAAATATATAAATTAATCTAATAATTTACTGAGGGATTCTCCCCTATGTGTGTTCAATATAACTTGAGCAAAATAATTTTCTAAATTGACTTCTTTGTACCAAGGAAGATTTTTTTGTTCTTCTGTATGGTAAGTTGTGTTACCTACTATGATTCCATCAATGAATCCTTGCTCATAAGCTTCGCTAATTCTATCAAAGGCAGGTCCATTAAATAATCCATGACTTGCGGCAAAATAAACTTTCTTTGCTCCATGATCTTTCGCTAATTTTCCTCCTGTTTTTGAAGTTCCTGCAGTGGCAATCATGTCATCAATGTAACTTACACTTTTACCTTCTACATCACCAACCAAATACATATTTTCTACATCTCCAGTTACTGAATAATCTCTATGTTTAGAAACTATAAACCAAGGAACACCTAATTGTTTTGCATAATATTCGGTTCTTTGTGCTCCTCCAGCATCTGGGGAACCCACTTCATTAAGAAATAAATACTCTCTTATATAATTTAAAATTTCTTTTGAAGCTCTTAAATTTTCAAAATGCGCTTTTCTAAAAAATCCTGCGATGGCTTCGTTGTGTATATCTAAAGTAATTACTCTATCTGCACCATCACCTTCAAGATCTCTTGCAACCATAGCAGCAGTAATTCCTTCCCTATCTTTTGCTTTATCTTGTCTTGAATAAGGATAATAAGGTATAACTACATTAATTCTTTTAGCATCAGAACGTCTAACCGAGTCAATAGTTGTTCTTAAGTCCATATAATTGTCATTTAAAGAATAAGGTACTGTTCTACCATCAGTACTTTCATGTATTGCACTTCTGTTTTCTACATCTTGAAAAATAAAAATATCTTTATTTCTTATACTTTCTTTAACTATAGTTTTAAGTTCATCATTTGCAAAAAGTTTAGGCTCTGTTTTTATTAAAATAGAACCTTCATAATCATAATCTCTTTTAAGTTTTGTTTCTATTTTGTCAACAACTTTTTTAGCGAAATGTTCACCAGACTTACACATAATAATGCCTAAATTTCTCATATTAAAAACCCCTTAAAGAGACAATTCAAAAAGCATTTTTAAGCTTTTCGTATGTTATTTATAAAACATTTATAAATGAAATATTCATTCTTAAATTATGACTTTATACGATAAAGCAGAAATAGTCTC
>JBFXLI010000025.1:0-9848 GCA_050187915.1 Candidatus Woesearchaeota archaeon | reverse complement strand
AGAAAGGCAAAGTCAAATTATTGGGCGTTTTATGCAAAATGTTAACTTAACTTCTAATTGGAGTGTTGTTTCTTTGGCTTCTGATGTTTCTGAAATGAGAGATTATTTTGATGTAAAAGCTTTTTCTCGTATTTTAGAAAAGAAATCTTTATAAATAATCTAAATTAAAAATTGTTTATGGGTGTTTTTGTGAAGGGTGTGGGTAGAGTATTATTATTTGTTCTTGTTTTGAGTTTGTTTAGTGGTGTTGTGAGTGCTGATATAGATACTGGTTCTTTTGGAACACAAACATGTAATTCTGATTTAACAGGAATAGAAACAACTTATGGTAGTTATAATTTGTTTAATATTTTCACAGATTGGGTTCAAGGAGGATATGAAGATACAAGTCTTATTTCACTACAACAATTAGAAACTAAATTATTGGCTTCTTTTGATGAGCGTATTTTTAATTATTTTGATGGAACAAATGCATGTTTAAAAACTTCATTTGGTTATACTACCGATGCAAAAACTCAATCAGATAGTGCTACAACTCCTAGAGTTGTTTCTTTTTATGATTTCATTTATGTTTTAGAAGGTGGGAAATATACTTTTGATTCAAGAATTGTTGCTGATTTAGGTAGAACGGATTCAGGTACTTGTGATGCTAAATTAGCTTACAATATTTACAAATTATATTCATTTGAAGGAAATGAAAATAATGTGTATACATATAATGGATTTAATTTAGATAAATTTAGTAATTCTGAAAATTTACAAACTATTAGATTAAGTGCTTCTTTTTTGAATTTATATGCAGAAGAAGATAATCATGATGGAGATGCATCTGAGTCTAAAACTATTGAAGTAGATTTGCAACCAGGCATTTATATTTTATTTGGAATTTTTTCTCAAGATGGAGATTCGCTTTATGATGGAACTAATTCATTTTGTAAATCGTATACTTCAAAAATTTTTGGAGATTCCATTTGGAAAAATGTTCAAGATAAAAAATTAGGGATTTATACTCATTTATTAACTTCACAAAATTTTTCAGATAATTATAATATTAAACTAGAAAAACATTTCTGTGAAGCAAATGGTTATGCTTGGTCTGACGATGCAGAATCAGGTCATCGTTGTTGTTTTAATAATGAATTAGGTTCAGCTGTAACAGGAACTAATGAAGATGGTGAAGGTGCTATTTTTGTTTGTACTTTGGAAAGCTCAAAATATATTTGGAAAGAAGCATCACCAGAAGATTTTTGTGATTTAAATCCAACTCAATGCGATTCTGAAGTCGGTATCTTTCAAGGAGATATTCAAAATATTTTTTCAATTCCAGATGGAAGTGATGGTTGTTGTGGTGATGATGATTCAAGTTGTATAACTGATGTAACTTCATGTTCAGATATAGATGATGCAACATCTTGCGAAGCAGCAGGTTGTACTTATGAATTTAAATTTAAAGGAACAACTACTAAAAATTGTAATGATGCTACATTCAGAACAAATTATCCTCAATTATGTAAAGGTACTTTACAATGTTTAGGTTCTGATTCAACTAAATTATTTAATTGCGGTAATAGTCCTACTTCATTGACAGACAATCTTTGTACTGAAGATTTAGAAAATTGTCATCCAGATAGTACTTGTGATGAAATTTCAGTTGGACAAGAATGTTCAAAATATACTGGAAATGGAGAAGATGAAATTACAAATGCAGAATGTACATCTATGTTTGGTGGAACAACAACTTATTCTCTTATTAAAAAAAATACAAATTGGAACTCTTGTATTTTTGATGGTCCTTATCAAGTAGGTGAAGGTTGTTATTGTACTGATTGTGGTACTTCTTGGAGCATTAATGATTTATGTAAATATTGGGGAGGTAATAATTGGGATACAACTAATAATAAATGTACGATTGCTGGAAGATTCAAATGTACAACAGATCCAAAATTGAAAATGTTTTTTGGAACATATACTTTTTATGAACCAATTGATGATGCATGTAATTTACTTCCAATAGTTTACACAGAAGAAGAAAAAAATATTATACTTGAAGATACAGGTTGTGTTGTTGATGTTTCAAGTGGTTGTTCAGGAAATTTAAATTCAAAATATTGTAATAATTTTAAAACAATTGATGTTTGTGATACAAATGTTTGTACTTGGAATGATTTCTTCGCAAATGATTTAGGTTTCGTTGATTCAAACAACAGATTCCTTTGTGCGAAAGATTATTATTATAATTCAGTTTCTCAAATTAGTTTTATTTCTATAGATCAAAATCCAAGTAATTTAGATTGGCGTTGGTGGGATGCAGTTGCTTTAGGAAATGAATATAAAATACATTCAATAAATACTATTGATTTTGTAAACAATGGAGAAAATTGGTTTTATTGTAGTGCAGACGGAACTCTAGATAATTTAGACGAAGGTTTAATTCCAAATTCAGGAGCAACTCCTGTTGATGATGGAGAACATTTAGATGAACCAGATAATTATGATGTTGGTTTAAAATGTTATTCTTTCTTAAATGATTTAATAACTTTAGATAGAAGTCAGAGTTCTCCTTTAGATGTTTTTGGTTTTGATGACGCTGAATTTTTCTTACCACGCTGCGACATAGATTCAAATTTAGATGATTATTATGATTATCCTTGTTGTGAACCAAATACTTATGTTGAATTTTCAGATGATAGAATTAATTTTGATGAGTGTATGCAAGGTTGTTATTTAGATGAAATAAATAATTTAGAAGATTATTTTAATTATGATGATAATTCTTTAATTGAATTATATTGTACTTATTTTCCAACAACACCTCAATGTATTGAATTTGATTTAGGTGGAACGGGAACAGGAGGATTAGAAGCAGGTTTATTTGACACTGAATTTTGCGATGATAGAACTGGTGAATGTTATGGAAATTCTTTAGAAAATGAAAATATTTGTAAAAACATAACTTATAAAAATATAAATAATAATAATATTGGTTTTGCGCTTCCTTGTGAAAGAAAAGATGATTATTTTTCATATTGTAAAACTCCAAGATATGATGATATAAATATAGAATATGTGGGTGCAGGAGATGTTCAATCAAATAGTGCAGATCCTTATTTAGATTCATGTTGTTTACTTTCATATAATTATGAAATTAATCTTGATGAAGAACAAGATCAAATAACTGAACAAGATGTTTGTGAATATGTAAGTTTAGCACTTCTTAATCAAGATATGTGTTATGCAATTGGTGGAGACTACGCAACACAACAAGATATATTTAATGGTGCTGAATGTGTTCTTGGTTATTCAGTTGAAACAAATGATGGTGGTAGATGTTGTATATCTGGTGATTGGGAATTTGATTATTTAAGTGCAGCGTATTATGAATTTTCACGTCCAGAATCTTTCATTTGTTATAACCACAATGATGAAATTAGATTTGGAGAATGTTGTAATGATTTTGTAACTTGTAAAAATAGTATGGATGATTCTTTATTTGGTAAAGGAAGTCATATATCTTTTGGAGCAAATTATGGTGCTTGGTATAGATTGGGTGGAGTATTACAGACAGTTCAAAATTATGATAAATATAATGTAAATAATTCAATAAGAAATTATGCTAAACAATTTGAAGTTGAAGTTGGAAATTATAATCCTATTGAGATTGATTTTGATTCTGAAAAATCAGATAGAAATCCACAAGATTTTTCATCGTTTGACTTTTTAGAATTTGATGTAATGTTTTCAAGTAGAGATAATTTAGGAGATATCATTTTAGTAAATGAAGATAATTCAAAATGTAATTATGGCCCTTTACTTAATTCGCTTATACATGGAGAAACACCTTTACGTTGGAGACATGCAAGCGTAAATTTAAGTCTCGGAAATTGTGAAGATGAAGATGGAACATCAATAGTTAAGTCTGTTTTTTTCTCTAAAAATATTACTAAATTACAAATATCTATTTCAAATAGTGTTGAGAATACATTTAGAGTATATGTTGATAGTTTTTATCTTTCTAACGATGATGAAGGAGAAACAAATACTCCAAATGCGTATTGTACAGGACCATTCTTTGAATGGATAACTAATCTTGACGGACCTACTCAAGATAACGCTTATTTTATTATAAATAATAATCCACCTCCAACATTCCAATCAACAGAAACACAAGAAGGTTATGGAAAATACAAATATACTTGTGATTCACAAGCAAGTTTTGGTTGGACAGGTTTAGCTTGTTGTGGTGATGATACAAAAGTACCTTTAGTTGATATGGAATATAATATTACTTATGTTGACCCAATTCATAAACCTATTTATCATAATTCAGAATATTATAACGATACAAAATCAGGTTGCTTCCACGGAAATATTGTTTATAATGGAGAAACTGTTGCAGCTGCTTTATTTGCAGACAAAGATTCAGAATATAATTTTGAAAATTTAATATTTTATGGCGGACAATTTTATGCTTGTAATGAAAATGAATTTTATGATTTAAGAGTTTCATATGGAAATGATTTTTTCAACTCAGTAAAATTAGTAACAGAAACAAAACAAGAATATAGTGTAATAGGAAACTTTGTTTGTCTTCCAGATAACAAATGGACACATAAATCAATGTTAGATAAATCACGATTACTTGCATCAAAACTTTATGATTTAACTTTAGATAATGATGATCAATATAATTTCAAACTTTATTGTGATAATTTAAATAATGTTATGGATGATGATTTAACTGATGATGAATTTGAATTAAATGATTTAATTGAAAATATTTGTACATTAAATTTAGATTATGGTGATGAAAATAGAACTGTGATTGGTTTGAGTTTCAACACAAAAGGAAATGTTAAAAATTTAAAAGAATTTATGGGAAAATTAACAGCAGCAGAAGCATTAGGTTTGTTTAAATATTTACATAATTTAGAATTAATTGATATTAATGATCCAAGTTTATCTACAAATAAATGCTATGATTTAGTTTCTGGAAGTACAGAACAAACTGAATTTTTCACAGCTTGTGATAACTTAGGAGATTTATACATGTCTTACAACCCAGACTTTAACATTTTATTCTTAACAATAGATGGTAATAATTTCCGACCAACAACAGAATTTGGTTTAATGTTTAATACAGGAAGTTTTTCAGATTATGTTTCTGATTTATGGACTGAAATTAAAAAATGGTTTAGTGGATGGTTCTCAGATCAAGATCCTACATCATCGCCAACAACACAAACAATAATTCCCTATCCAGAAAAAGAAGCAATTTACAATAAATTTTATTTAGAGAAAAAAGGAGATCAAAGAATAAATGCATTTTATTTCGACCATACAGATAGAGTTAAAATTTATGCTTATGATTATATTAATTTCACAACACAAAATATTGCAAAAATATTCGAAAGATATTATTCAGAATATGATGAAATAACAGGAACTATAACAATTCCTACAAGCAATTATTTAGAACAAGAAATTCAATTACATATGATTAATTACAACACAAGTGATGGTGGACTCCATCAAATAGTCACAATTGTAAATCCAAAACAAACTTATCCAAGTTTTGAACTACCTTTCAAATGGAATTTGTATACAACAGGATTAAATATAAATAAATAGAACAACAAAATTCTAACGAATTACAAATAAAACCAAATTAAAAAGATTTAAATATAAGTGGTAATTTTTCTAACCAACTGGTAATTTAAATTAACAATGAAAGAAAAAATACTGAACTTATTTATCAATTATCCTCAAGAAGATTTTTCAGCTAGAGGTATTGCAAGAAAATTAAATACAAATCACGTTACAATTTTAAAATATTTAAAAGAATTGAAGCAAGAAAATCTTATAAAAACAAAAACAACTACACTATATGATGTATATTATGCAAACACAACCTCAAATAAATATATAAGATTAAAAAAAAATTATATTGTTGAAAAAATAATAAGTTCTAAGTTAATTAAATTTCTTAATGAAAATTGTTATCCTGATTGTATTGTTTTATTTGGTAGCTGCGCCAAAGGTACTTTCAATGAAAATAGTGATATAGATATATTTATAGAATCTTCATATAAAAATTTAAATTTAACTAAATTTGAAAAAGTTTTAAATCACAATATAAATATCATTTTTGAGCCAAAAATTCGGAATCTTTCCGGAGAATTAGTAAACAACATTATTAATGGAATCATTTTAAGTGGTTACATTAAGGTGTTTTAATGAAATTATCTTGGAAGGAATGTGTTGAACAAAAAATAATAACTAAACAATTAATAGATTATGAAAGAATTAAAAATTTATTAAATATGGCAGAAATTAGATTTGAATTTTGGAAAAATCAATCTAATTGTCAACATGTTTCTTTAATTATTGAAGGATATTATGAGGTAATTAAAGAATTAATTCTTATTTTAATTCATAAAGAAGGTTTTAATTGTTCTAATCATTTATGTCTGATTTCTTTTTTAGAAGAATTTTATTCAAGTAGTTTTTATGAAATAAGTAAAATTGATGAACTAAGAAGACTTAGAAATGATATTAATTATAGAGGATTTTATTTAAAACCAGAATATTTAGTTCAAAATAAAGAAACTATAAAAAAGATAATAAATTTCCTTTTTATCCAAATTAAAAAGATTTATTAAGAAATAATACTTAATTCTATTACAATGAGAACCCCTATAGCAAATAAAACACACTATGCCTCTGGCATGATTTCACTAGATAAACAATTACAAGAAGCTTATGAAGGAGAAAGAGGACCAGGAACAATTCCTTTGAAAGCAGATAAAGTTAACCTTCCAGTCAAAGCAATCATAGTTCCACATGCACCTATGAATTTAGCAGGAGCTTGTTCTGCTTGGGCATATAAAGAATTAGCTGAAAATAATGATATTACAACATATTTTATAATTGCTCAACCACAATTTTCAGAAGAATCAGGAACAACTATGGAAACTTTTGAAATGCCTTTTGGTGAAGTTAGAGTTGATCAAAATATTGTTAGAGAATTGGTTAAAAAAGGTAATATAAAATTAAATGATGAATTACATGCAAAAGAAAATCTTATTGAAGTTCAACTTCCTTTTTTACAACATATAAATAAAAATAGAATGGAAAAAATTAAAATTGTTCCTTTGTTGTTAAATAGCGACATTAATTTTGGAGAATTATCTGTAGATATAAAGGAAGTTTTAATGGAACAAGGAAAAGAAGCAGTATTTATTTTTGTTTCAAATTTAACAAGTTACGGAAGAAATTTCCACTTTGTACCTTTTACAGAAGATATAATTAAAAACATAGTAAAAATAGATAAATCCTTAATAGATGCAATACAAAAAGATGATGAAGAAGGTTTTTTTCAAGTAGTTGATGAAACTATGGTTCCTTTAACAGGTTTTTATGCGTTTAAACTTTATTTTAAACTTATAACTCCTAAAAAAATAACTTTAGAACAAAATTATCTTTCTGGAGATGTAAATAATGATTATAAAAATTGTGTTAGTTACGCAAGTTTTGTAGTTA
The DNA here is from genome assembly GCA_050187915.1 of Candidatus Woesearchaeota archaeon. Classification (GTDB taxonomy): domain Archaea; phylum Nanobdellota; class Nanobdellia; order Woesearchaeales; family SKGA01; genus JAQUYS01. Next base: position 2,309 of record JBFXLI010000025.1, on the reverse strand, counting down.
GATAATTTTTGATGCACTGGACATTTTGCAATAAAATATATAAATACTTTATTTTATTTATTTTTATATGGAAAAACAACTAATTAATAGTTTAACTAAATCTTTTGAAGAACATACATATGAAGAAAATAATTTAGAATTCTGGTTTGCTAGAGATTTACAAAAATTATTAGGTTATTCTAAATGGGAAAATTTCTTTAAAGTTATAGAAAAGGCTAAAGAAGCATGTAAAAATACAGGTTTGAATATTTTAGATCATTTTCCCGAAGTCAGGAAAACGATACATATGCCTAAAGGTGCTTCTAAAGAAATTAAAGATTTAATGTTGACAAGATATGCTTGTTATTTAATTGCACAAAACGGAGATCCACAAAAACAAGAAATTGCTTTTGCTCAAACTTATTTTGCAATACAAACAAGAAAACAAGAATTAATAGAAGAAAGAATTGCTTTGAAGGAAAGATTTGATGCTCGAGAAAAACTCTCTAAATCTGAAACCGAATTATCTAAATTAATTTATGAAAGAGGAGTTGATGAATTAGGTTTTGCCAGAATAAGAAGTAAAGGAGATGAAGCTTTATTTGGTGGAAAAAATACTAAAGAAATGAAAGTTCATTTAAAAATTCCTCAAAAAAGACCACTAGCAGATTTTTTACCAACTGTAACTATTGCAGCTAAAAATTTTGCAACAGAAATAACTAATTTTAATGTTCAAAAAGATAATTTAATAGGCGAAAAACACATAACTTCTGAACATGTCAGAAACAATAAAAGAGTTAGAAAAGTATTATTGGAAGATGAGATAATTCCTGAAGAACTTCCAAAATCTGAAGATATTAAAAAATTAGAAAGAAAAGTCTCAAAAGAAACTAAAAATTTATTAAAAAAATGAATTTTCATAGTTAGATAATTTTAAATAGGATTTATTTATATGTATGTGTATGTATAAAAAAGCCCAAGTTGCATTATTTGTAATTTTAGGAATAATTATTTTATTTGTATTTTCTTTAATGGCTTCTACTTCTAGAAATTTATATGAATCACAATTAGAATCACAAGCACAAGAAAATTTAAATGAAGTATTGGAAACAAGAGCAATAAATAGGTATGTTTCTACTTGTGTAAATACTATTGCATCTGAAGGTTTAATTTTATTAGGAGAACAAGGTGGAGTTTTATATACATTTCAAGGTGGACTTACAAACTTATCTAATTTAATTATGGGAAAAGATTATTTACCTTATCAAGTTACTAAAAGTTATGTTAATGATGATGGAGAAATATATCAACAAAATGAAATAAGAAATGTTACTTATGCAATTACAGATTTAATTGATAATTGCGATATTTTTTATCCTCCAACACCAACTATTTTTTCTTTAGAATATACAAGTTATTATCCTGCGTTAAAAACATATTTAAGTGATTTTAAAGCAAAATATAGTTTACCTTTTTATTTAGGTGGCTGTCATTTAACTCAATACAGAAATACATTTAGTGGATTTTTAGGAAAAAATAATATTCCTAGTTTATGTAATAAAAATGGCGCAAATAAAGAAATTGCATTACTTAGTGGAGAAGATATTTGTTATCCACATTTTTATAACGACACAATTTATAAAATTTCAATACAAGAACAAATTGAAAGTTATATTCAAAATAATATACATCAATGCTTAGATTTAGAAAAATTTAATTTTTTTGGAAGTAATGTTGAACCAATAGAAAATGAAACAAAAGTTACAGTAATTTTTAGAACAGATAAATTAGAAGTAAATGTAAAAAGTCCATTTAACGTTATAGTTGACGAGAAACCAATTAAAACTTATTCAGAATTTATTTCTTATCAAAAAATAGATTTAATAAATATATATAAATTTGTTTTCAATTTAATTTCAACATCATCTCATGATCCTTCTTTTGATTTGAAAAGAGATTGGAGATTAACAAAAGGTTATTATCCACTTTATTTTTTAACATTTAATGAAGAAATTTGTAAAGACTTTTTTTGTGGTAGTAGAGCTTATTTTGATGATTTAATTTCTGTGGTTGATTTAAGTTCAAATTTAAATGGAGAAAAATTTGTTTTTAATTTTGCATCTATGCAAAGAAAACCAATATTAGATTACATGCATGATAATTCACAATATGGAGAATACAAACCAGAAGGTGAAACTATTCCAACACAATTAGATTATCAATTTATGGTAAATTCTACAATAGAATTTAAACCAAATGCAGTTGATGCAAATTCAGACATTTTAACATTTAATTATTCAGGTTGGAGAGAAGATTATACAACTTATTTT
>JBFXLI010000024.1:10019-11283 GCA_050187915.1 Candidatus Woesearchaeota archaeon | reverse complement strand
ATAAGTGAAGGAATAAAAGAAGAACTAATCAAACAAGGTTTTAACAAAAATAAAATTATAGTTTTTCATGATGGTGTAGACTTAGAAAAATTTAATATAAAAATATCTCAATCAGAAGCAAGAAAGAAATTAAATTTACCTTTAGATAATAATGTAATTATTTATGTAGGAAGTCTCCAAGATTGGAAAGGTACACCAACTTTACTATCTGCTTCAAAATCTTTTGAAAAAAATACGTTGCTTTGTATTGTAGGTGGTAACAAAGATCAAATACTTAAATTAAAAACAAATTATAAGAATGTTTTATTTAAAGGAAATGTTATTAATGAATTAATACCATTCTATTTGAAAGCAGCAAACATTTTAGTTTTGCCGAACTCTTCAAAGTTTGAAATATCTACTAAATATACATCTCCTTTAAAATTATTTGAATATATGGCTTCAAAAAAACCAATAATTGCAAGCAAATTACAAAGTATCAAAAATATTGTTTCTGAAAAAGAAGTTTTATTTTTCAAGCCAGATGATTCCAAAGATTTAAATAAACAAATTAGCTCATTATTAAAAAACTCAAAATCACAAAAAGAATTATCAGAAAACGCTTTCAAAAAAGTAAAAAATTTTACTTGGATTGAAAGAGTTAAAGAAATATTAAAGGTATTAAAAAAATGAAAAGTATGTTAATTGATAAAAAATTTCGTGTTCCTAGAATATGGTCTAATGAAGAATTAAAAAAATTTTCTCATTTATTTTCAGGAAAAATAATAAATGTAAGTGGTTGGATAGATATAGATAAAGAAGGTAAAACCTATAAAAATTATTTTAATAAACATTCAGAATATTTTATTTCAAATTTTAAAAAAGAAGCAAGAGGTTTTCAAGGCAATATAAAAAATGAATTTTTTCTAGATTTAGAAAAAAAACTTCCTGAAAAATTAATAAATGAATTTGATGTTGTTTTTAATCATACAACTTTAGAACACATATTTAAGATTGAAATGGCTTTTAAAAATTTATGTTTATTATCTAAAGATATAGTGATATTAGTAGTTCCTTTTTTACAAGAACAACATGCAGATTATGGAGATTATTGGAGATTTACTCCACTAACTATAAAAAAATTATTTGATGAAAATAAAGTCGATTTAATTTATTTAAATTATAATGATGTTAAAAATTCTTCAATTTATATTTTTGCAATAGGAAGTAAGAAAAAAACTAAATGGAAAAAAATTATTAATGATAAAAACAATAAAATTAAAAA
>JBFXLI010000024.1:0-9919 GCA_050187915.1 Candidatus Woesearchaeota archaeon | reverse complement strand
AAGTCGATTTAATTTATTTAAATTATAATGATGTTAAAAATTCTTCAATTTATATTTTTGCAATAGGAAGTAAGAAAAAAACTAAATGGAAAAAAATTATTAATGATAAAAACAATAAAATTAAAAACCTTAATAATTTTATAGGCAAAAATATAATAAAAAACAATATTTATTATAAATTTAAATTATTTATTAATAAATTATTAAAAATTAATTTATAGAATAATTAAACTTAATTGTACTTATTAAAATAAGACTTCTATAAACAATCCTACTTATAACCAAACCAAACAAACCAAACTGCAAACCAATCAAAACACAAACAGACAAAAACACAGCATTAAAAAAATTCAACCTATTTATCTTTTTAACATCCAATTTAGCTTGAATATTAGCAACCAAGAAATTATAAGGAAGTATTATTAAACTCAAACTAAAAAGCATACTCAACCAAACATAATTATAATAAGGAAAATAAAACCATTTAAACACAAAAGGAGAAACTAACACATAACCAATAATACAAACAACCGCAATTAAAATTATTTTCAAAGTGTGTCCCATCAATTCCTTTCTACTACTTTCCTTCTTACTCAATTTAGGCAAAAACAAAGGACTCAAAGAATTAAAAGAAATTTTAACTTGATTAGGTATTAAAGTTATAATTGCATAAATCGCTAAAGACTCAAAACCAAGAAAAAAAGGAATCAACAAAGTTTCCAAATAACCTGAAAAAGTTAACAAAACTTGACTTAAATTAGTCTTCATACCAAATTCCAAACTCTTTTCATCGAATTTGTCATTTCTTAACTCATCTCTAACAAAAACAAAACTATAATATCCATGAACTAAAATCTTAACAACAACAGTAGCTAAAATTATCCAAAACAATTCTTGTTTAACATAAACAACCAAACCAATCAAAACCAAAGAAACAACAGAAAATATAACATTTAAAACAGCCATCTTCTTAAACTTTTCTTTACCTATCAACACAGAAGTAAAATAAGAACTTGAATAATAAAATGGAAACAAAAACACCAAGAATAAAAATATCAAAGAACCATATTCTCTACCTGTGAACTGACAAAATATAGAAGCGCCAAGCATAAATAAACTTCCTAATAAACTAAACAACATAGATTTATGAACAGCTTTCAAATAAATACCATCTTTACCTTTAGATATTGATTGAACAACAGCAGGAATTAAATTAGGCAAAGTAAATATACTTGCAATAGCAACAATACCCATAACAAAACTATATTGCCCATAAACCTCCTTAGTTAAAAAGTTAGCAAAAAGAATACTTAAAATAAAATACTTAAACAAATTAAATCCCTGATCCAAACCAAGCCAGAAACCACCTTTAACAAAATAATTTAAATCCAATCCAAATCTAGGAGAATACTCAGTCAACAAACCATCCAACTTAGCCCTAGCCCTTTTAATCATAAACATCAAATCATTCAATTCATTTAAAAACCTTATGAAATACTGAACAAATAAATAATTAATTTGAAACACCTTAAAAACCAAAAATATTTAAACAAGATCAATTTAATTTACTCTAATATGAGTAATATTACCCAAAATAAAGTAACTTGTTTAAAACCTTTTACAAATAGTTATAACCTTAAATTAACACAATCAAAATTATCTAAAATAACAAAAATACCCCAACAAACACTTTCAAGATATCTAAACTCTTTCGTTAAAGAAGGAATTATTGATTATACTATTGAAGGAAGAAATAAATTATTTTACATAAAAAAAGATGTGCCAATCACATATCCAACTTTCCAATTATTAGAAATTCATAAAGAAATAGATTTTCTACAAAACCAAATAACCATTTCTGTAATTATAAACCAATTACTAGATTATTGTGAAACAATTATTTTATTTGGTTCATATGCCAAAAATGTTCAAACAAAAAACTCAGATTTAGATTTAATTATTGTTGGAAAATCAAATAAAGAAAAAATTAAAGAAATAAAAAGAAAGTTTCATTTAGAAATAAACGAACAATATATTACAATTGAAGAATTAAAAAAATCTTTCAAAGAAAAAAACTATCTTACAATAGAAATATTAAATAACCACATATTATTTGGTGAAATTTCTAAAATAATTAAATTATTTATGGAGATTTAATTTTAAATTTCTTATTTTTTCAATTTCCGTTGAATTTAATTTATTTAAAATTACTTTACACTTCAAAATAAATTGTTTTACTTGCTTTTCATTATCTAAAATTATATTTTTAAGGAAATACTGTGCATTTATTCTATCCTCTTTTAAATTTTTTATAAATGTTTTTTCTTCATTTGTAAAATCGAACAAATTTATTAATTCTAAAGTACAATCATGTATTTCACATTTTATACCACATCTCATCAATATGGAATATATCGCACTATAGCAAGCATAATATGCTGTAATTGTCTTCCATTTTCCTTTTGATGTAAATACATTTTCTAAAGTTTCATCTGCTTCTTTTGCATATGAATTACTTAAATTAATATTAGGTTCTATTAATTTTATTCCATGAATTTGTAATAAACACCAGTTTAATTTTTCAAAATTCATTTTAATTTCTTCTTAAAAAAGCGCCCGGACCATAAACTAGACATAAAAATGTTATCGTTTGCCGGGCTAAAAAAAATTTACGCAGTCTCTTCTAAATTTACAGAATTTATCATATCTGCAACTTCAGAATCAGTTACTACACCCTCACTTTCAAGAACCTTCTCAAAGTAAGCAGTTGGACGAATTGTAGTTATTGTAGTTCTATGAATAACATACTTTCCATCCTTACTCTTTAACACCTTAGATTCAATCAAAGGCATTCTTTTCAACTGTTCCTCTTTTTTATTTGTTAATCCCATATTTAACACCTCCATATGGTTTTTAACATTAAGATTAAGACAACTAAGATTTATATTTGTTCCAAGAAAAACCGGAAATCTTACATATCTCACTGGACATCTTCACACAACCTTTATAAATAAAATCTCATTTAAAAAACTATGAAAGACTTAATAATAAGAAATTCAACAGCAGAATTTCTGATATTTCAAACACAAAACAAAGCGGATTCCATAGAAGTTAAGTTTGAAGATGGAACTGTGTGGCTTTCTCAAAAAATGATTGCTAAATTATTTGATGTTGATATTTCTACTATAAATGAACATATAAAAAATATTTATAAAACTCACGAGTTAGTTGAAAGTTCAACTATTGGGAAATTCCGAATAGTTCAAAAAGAAGGCACCAGGGATGTTAAAAGAAATATTGAATTTTACAATCTTGATGTAATAATTTCAGTAGGTTATAGGGTGAATTCAAAAAGAGCCACTGAATTTAGAATTTGGGCAACAAATGTTTTGAGACAATTTGCAATAAAAGGATATGTTTTGGATAAAGAAAGATTAAAAAATGGTTCATTTCTAAATCAAGAATTTTTTGATACTTTAGTTGAAGAAATAAGAGAAATTAGAGTAAGTGAAAGGAATTTTTATCAAAAAATAACAGATATTTATGCAACTGCAATAGATTATAATAAAAATTCACAAATAACAAAGGACTTTTTCAAAAAAGTTCAAAACAAAATGCACTATTCAGTGCACAAAAATACTGCACCTGAACTAATTATTAAAAGAGCAAATAGTAAAACTGATTGCATGGGTTTGACAACCTGGAAGAATGCTCCAAAAGGAAAAATAATAAAATCAGATGTGTCCATCGCTAAAAATTATCTTACTCAAAAAGAGTTAAAAGCTTTGAATAGAATTGTAACAATGTACTTGGATTTTGCAGAAGATCAAGCAGAAAAAAATATTCCGATGACTATGCAAGATTGGTCAAACAAACTCAATGCTTTTTTAAAATTCAATGATAAAGAAGTGTTGGAAAATCCTGGAAAAGCAACTTCTCAATTAGCTAAAGAATTTGCTGAAACCGAGTTCGAAAAATATAGAATCATACAAGATAAATTATTTCAATCTGATTTTGACGAACTCATAAAAGCAGCAAAGAGATTAGAGTAGCTATTTATTTATATTTGTTCCAGGAAAAACCGGAGATTCATATAATTTTACCAAAACCTTTTTAAATAACTTCCCCACAACAACTCAAAGGGGGAATTATTAAAATGAAAAAAATACTTTTAATAACTATGTTAATATTAACAATTTTTTTAGCTTCATGTGGAAAAACACAAATAATGTGTCCAACTGGAGAATTGGTAACTGACGCAAGAGATTGCCCAATACCAACACAAACAAATACAAATCAAGGAAGTACAACTTTAGAAGAAGATTATATTCCTGAATATGACGAAGTAGTTGAATCAGAAATTTCACCATATTTTGATACAAAGAACTTTGCATTTTTACAAAGAACTACAACTCCAAATGACTGCATAATAAAAGGAGACGCAGGAAATTGGTATAATACATATATATCAGTAGATTATACATACTCAGGAAGCGTTCTAAATGAAAAGAAAGTACACATGAAAGTTGTAAATACTTTAATGGATGCTAAATACAACAAAGTTGTTTATGCAGGAGAATTAAAATCAGGTACAAATAATTTAAAATTAGATTTAGAAATTCCATATGCAAGAGAAACACCAAAATTAACATTTTGCTTTAGTGTAGATCCAAAATTTGATCCTTTAATTGATAAAGATATTTTATGCATACCAAAATTATATATGCCTATAAAAACAGGAATAAGTTCTATAATCAGTGGAGTTGATTTTAAATTTAATTCAAGATACGAAGACGAAGGAGCAACTTTAAGACAAGATAAAGATATAACTTTCACAAATACAGGAAATACACCTTTAACATTCTATATGTATGCAGATGATAAAATTAATAATGTTGATTTAACTTTAAGTAAAACTTCAATTTTCTTAAATCCAGAAGAATCAGCAACTTTTAAAGTAACAGGAACTTTCGTAAATGATGAAACAATTCAAACAGGAAAATCTAACATATATATTTACGCAATTCCGAACAAATGTGATTTAAGCAAAGAATGTGCAGAAGGAAGTTTAGTTAAAAAACTTATACCTATAGAAATTATTAATTAATTTTTTTATTTTTTTTATTTTAAAGAGAATCAACAATGATAAGAGAAATATTATTTTTAATTATTCTAACATTCTTACCTCTTTTTGAATTAAGATTATCAATTCCAGTTGGAATATTATCAACAATAATTACATTACCCTTCAACATACAAACACAAGGATTTAATTTAAATCCAATTCTCGTTGCAACAATTTGTATTTTAGCAAATATACTACTTGGAATTATAATTTACAACATAATTTTTATAGTAAAAAAATATCTAATAAATTTTAAAAAAATAAATTCATTTTTAGATAAATTTCTAAATAAAGCCCACAAAAAACTAAAACCATTTACAGAAAAATATGGAATTTTAGGAGTAATTATATTTATAGCAATTCCACTTCCAGGTTCAGGCTCATACACAGCTGCATTAGGTTCATACATTTTAGGAATAAAAAAGAAAGATTTTTACATAGCAAATGCAATTGGTGTTTTAATAGCAGGAATACTAGTAACATTAATTACAACAGGTGCAATAAGCATTTTTTCTTAATAGTGTATCATAATCTTACTTTATTCAAACACACCATTTCTTAACAAAACATTTATAAATAAATCAAACATCTAGTTAAAACCATGAAGTTTAAAAATCTAGAAAATCAAGAATTCAGTTCAATTATAGGACTAAACGATGTTAAAAAACAATTAAAATCAGCTTTATTATTAAATAGACACGTCGTTTTAGTAGGAAATCCAGGAATGGGAAAAACAACACTTGTAAAAGATGTTGCAAACACACTTCAAGAACAAACACTAAATGATTGCCCATTTCATTGTTCACCTGAAAATCCAGTTTGTCCTTCATGTTTAAAAAACAAATCTAAAATTCAAACAAAAACATACAAAGGAAGTGAATTATTTATAAGAGTTCAAGGTTCACCAGATTTAACTGTAGAAGATTTAATGGGTGATATTGATCCAATAAAAGCAATGGAATTTGGACCATTATCTGAACAAGCATTCACACCAGGAAAAATATTCAAAGCAAACAACGGAGTTTTATTTTTTGATGAAATAAATAGATGCTCTCAAAGATTACAAAACGCATTACTACAAGTACTTCAAGAAAAAAAAGTAACAATAGGAAATTTTGATTTAGATATTCCTGTTGATTTTGTTTTCATAGGAACAATGAATCCTGGAGACACTAACACAGAACCATTAAGTGATGTTCTTCTAGATAGATTTGATTTAATTTATGTACATTATCCAGAATCACAAAACGAAGAAGAAGAAATTGTAAATATAGTTGGACAAAAATTAACACCATTTCCAAATAAATTATTTTCTCAAATGATTTTATTTTTAAGAAATTTAAGAAAAAATCCAGAATTAGAAATAGTTCCAAGTGTTAGAGCTTCAATTGGATTATATGAACGTTCACAAGCAATAGCAAAATTAAACAAGCACAAAGAAGTAAGACCATTAGATATAATGGAAGCAATGACAAGTGTTTTAGCACATAGAATAAAATTAAAACCATCATTAGCTTACTCAACAAATGCTAAAAATTATCTTCAATCTGAATTCAATCAATTTTGTGAAGGAGAAGGAATATCTTTAGCATCTGAAGACGTTCCCTAATCAAAACGAAGAAGAACAAGATATAGTTGGTGAAACAAATCAAAAAAATTCTTCACATAATTTAGATAAAACAAATCAAGCAAATCAATTAGATGGACAACTATCTCCAAAAGATAAAGAAGGTTTACCTCATCACGTTCTTGAAGCAGATAAAGAAAATATAGAAGAAGGAAATATAATTTCAGAAGCGTTTGATAGAAACATAGGTTCATTTGTTCCAGATATGATGTTTGAACAAATGGTAAATAATTATCAAAATGCAGAAAAACTTTTTGGACAAACTATGATAAGAGAATTAACAGGATACGATCCAAAATATTTAGATAAAAATGTTAAAATACCAGAATTTCAAAGAGAATTAAAGAAAAGAATAAAAGATAAAGTTGATGAATTAAAAGATAAAAAACTTCTAAAAGAAAGTGGAATAATAACTACAACAGGACTTGATGCAGCAGCATTATTTTTAATAAATGAAGAATTTGAACAAACAAAATCAGGATTTTCAAATTTTGGAGAACACATACATGCAATTGCAGATTTAAGCGGAGATAGAACTCAAATTAAACCCTATAAAAAAGGAGATAAGTACAAAGATTTAGCTGTAAAACAAACAATAACCAGAGCAATAAAAAGAGGAAGAAAACAAATTCTACCTGTTGATTTACAAACATTTGAACGAGAAGCACAACAAAATATAAATATAATTTATGCAATTGATGCAAGTGGAAGTATGCGAGGAGAAAAATTAAGACTTGCAAAAAAAGCAGGAGTTTCACTAGCACACAAAGCATTAAAAGATAGAAACAAAATAGGACTTGTAGTTTTTGGAAGCGATATTGAAGATAAAGTTTATCTCACATCAGACTTTTTATCATTTGTTCGTCCACTCACAAAAATAACACCGCATCAAGAAACAAATATTGCCTTAGCGATAGAAAAATCCAGCGAACTTTTAGATAAAGCAAAAGGAATAAAACACATAGTCATATTAACAGACGGACTCCATACAACAAGTGATAATCCAGAAAAAGAAGTTTTAGAAAAAGTTTTAACATCCGCAAACCAAAACATAACTATTTCTGTTGTTGGAATAAACCTTGATGAAAAAGGATTAAAAATGGCACAACAAATCGTAGATAATTCTAAAGGAAATTTATATGCTGTAAAAGACTTAGAAGATATGAGAAGCGTTATAATAGCCGATTACAATGCACTTCAATAAAAATCATAATGTCATTAACATTAAATTTATAAATAATATCTTGTTTTAGTTTTTATGGAAAAACTAACTATTTTAATGGATCCTGAAAAAAGAGAAAAGTATTTACGACACATATTAAAATTAGATAATTTATCTCACATAAAAGAAGATGAAAATGCAAGTTATTGTCCTATATCTTTAACTTTAACACCTGAAGAATTAAAAGAACCTATAAATTCTCGTCAAAATACATTGATGAACGATGTTTTAAAAAAAGCAGGAATAACTGCTTACGATCCTTCTTCAGCACCGTATTCTCCAGATAAAAATTTAAAATCCTCTCCAAGTGAAGTTTATTTAGTTGATTCAAGTAAAATTATTGGAGCAAGATTTTTTGTTGGACACAACATATTGCCATCAACAGGACAAGGTATTGAATTAGAAAAAGCAAAATTTTACAATAGAATTGTGGTTATGCTTATGGACAAAAACATACGTGTTTCACGGATGCAACCAAACAAAGCAATTTATTTACAATATGATGATTTTGAAGAACAAGCAAATTTATTTATTCCAGTCTTTAAATTACTTAAAAATTATGATCCAGGTATTGGTTTAAATAACGGAATTCCAGTTTTATTGGGTTTTGAAAAAAATAGCGATAAAGTTGTAGATTTAGAAGAAACAATTTATAATGAATTTCAATACTTAAAATATAGATATGATGGTACAAAACCAGTTATTAAACTAAAACCTGAAAATCCTGAAATATTTTATGAAAAAACTAAAACAAAACCTTTTTAAACTCATTTTGTTAAAAAAAGTATATCTTAACACTCTAAGTTAAGGGGGAATAATTATGGTAAAAAAAGAAAAATCTGATGATTCAAGTAAATTGTTATTAATATTATTATGGATATTTTGGCCAGTAGGTTTAATCTGGTATTTAGTAGATGAAAAAATGAATAAAGATACATTTGTTAAATTTCATTTTAAACAATGGTTAGTAGCAATAATTGCATCATTTATTTGGTCAATAGCATGGGGAATTGTATTCACTATATTAACAATAATAACTTTAGGATTCTTTGCTTTTATAGGATGGTTAGGCTATTTACTTCCACTAGTGTGGTTAATACAAGCTATAATTTTCATTGTAAAAGGTGAAAAGAACGACTTATGGTTAATTGGAAAGTATGCTAAGAAATTTAATTTCTAAGTACTTTTTAATTTATTTTTTTATTTTTTTATATTAAAACAAAGTATTCTAGAAATTTATATTTTTAAAATTACCAATTAAGCATTTTATGCGCTTTCTTGAAAATATTATACCCTACCCATCCAAATCTTGCTGCTTCTTTTTGCGCTTTTTTAATTGCATCACTATTTCTTTCTTCTTTTTCATCTTCAATTTTAGATAAATCTACATTTTTTTGTTTATCCGCTTCAGACCCAGCAACTAAACTTCCAGCAAGTTCACCAAATCCTTTAAATATTCCAGCAAATGGTTCTATTGAACTAAAAAAACTTTTCTTTTTATTTCGTTCTTCATATACTTTTTTTGCAGCTTCAAGTTCTTCTTTTTCTTTTTTATTTTTCATATTTGTAGGATCTGTTGCTTCAGCTTCGTCTAAATATTTTTGAAGTTCATCTTTTAAAGCTTCAAACGCACTAGCTACACCTTCATCAGCTAAACCTAACAAATCCATATCTTCTTCTTCACGCATTTTTTTATACGCCGCAATATCTTTATCGTGCCAACCATACATTCTAAATGTAACATTACAACTACCAATATGACTAACTGCTTGTTGTTGCATTTCAGGTTTATAAGTTAAATTCGGTTTAGTTTTATATGAAAATGATGCTAAAATACAAACATGATGTGCATTTTTTTTATCAGAACTTAAAGGACGTCTAAATAAAACTTCAACATCAATTCTAGTACTATCAAAAGCACCAACAAGCTCAGCACTATTAAGAT
>JBFXLI010000023.1:0-11401 GCA_050187915.1 Candidatus Woesearchaeota archaeon | reverse complement strand
GTTAAGAAAGAAGAAAAAGGTGATTAATTATGGGTTTTGAAAGTTTAATATATACTCTTGACAACTGGGGATTTATGGACGTTATACTTCCATTTATCTTAATATTTACAATTGTTTTTGCAGTGTTAGAAAAAACAAAAATACTGGGAAAAGAAGATAAACAAGTTAGAAAATATGCAACAATAATATCTTTAGTTGTGGCATTTTCAATAATTGTACCTCACATTACAGGAACATATTATTATGGCTTTGATGCTGTAAAAATAATAAATGATGCATTACCTCAAGTAGGATTATTGTTAGTAGCTATAGTTATGATGCTTTTAACAGTAGGACTTTGGACAGGTAAAAGTCCAGATGGAAGCAAAGGTATTGGACCTTGGCTTGTTACAGCATCGATATTATTTATAATTGGAATCTTTGCAGCATTATTAGGTTGGTTAGATGTTCCATATTGGTTAAGAAATTTATTAAATAGCGATGTTATGGCTTTAGTTATAGCACTACTAGTATTTGGAATAATAATTAAATTCATCATTGGTGATGATGGAAGTACAAGTAAAGCAGCCGATGGATTCAAAAACTTCGGTAATGCAGTAGCTTCTTTCAGTGGCGGTGGAGATGACAAAAAAGATTAAGGTAATAATATGGCAACATTAATGGATGTATCATTGTTTAGTTATTTTGGCTCAATATTCCTATTTTTAATGGTTTTTGTAATTGTATATGGACTACTTTCAATGTCTAAAATGTTCAGTTCATTGAAGGGAGCTAATGGAATATATGCAATAATAGCCTTAGGAATAGCATTTTTTGTTTTAATGTATAAGTCAGTAACTAGCGTTCTTTCAGTAATGGTACCTTGGTTTGCTGTTTTAATTATAGCAATATTTTTAATTATGTTTGTCATAAAAATGTTTAGTCAAGATGATGCATTATTTACAAATATAATAAAGTCTAAAGGTGTTTATTGGACAATATTAACTTTTGTTATAATAATAGTGTTAGCATCATTTTCATCAACTTTCGGACAAACTCTTTTATCTGGACAAGAACCAATAGAAACCACAACAACAGAAGTTATTGGTGGAATTGAATATACAGAAACCACAACTTCACCACAACCATCAGCTGCTGCAACAACTGGAACTGATGACTTTGGAAATAATTTATTAAAAACATTAGTTAATCCAAAAGTTTTAGGTTTAATGTTATTAATGATAGTAGGATTATTTACAATAATGCTTATGGCAGATTCACAAGTACTAAAAGGTTAGGTGAGATAAATTGGATTTAAATATACCTCCTCCTCAGCAAAGTCCACAAAATTCTATGGCTATGCCTCAAGGAATGGACACAACAACAAATGAAGAATTAATAGAAGCAATAATTGATGAGAAATGGAATCAATTAATTAAAGATATAAATAAAATTATTGAATGGAAAAATATTACTGAAGTTAAAGTTGCTAAAATGGAGCAACAATTTTCTGATTTAAGGAAAAATTTTGATGATTTACATGCAGCAGTTGTTGGTAAACTAGGAGAATACGATAAACACATACTCGATGTTGGTGCAGAAATTCAATCTATGGAAAAAGTTTTTGCTAAAGTTTTACCTGTATTTACACAAAATGTTAGTGAGTTAAGTAGAATTACTGATGACTTGAAAGGTAAACAATCAAAACCAGTTGAAAAAACTAAATAATTTATTTTTTATTTATTGATTAAACTTCTTTCTTAAGAAATCATTTACTTCGTCTATTACCATATGACAACGGTAGCGACTATAAAATTAGAAATTTTAAGTCACTGAATAATTTATTCTTTACTAAACTTCTTTCTTAAGAAATCATTTACTTCTTTTCTTGTTACAAAATCCATAGGTTGCCAGAAATCAACATATTTTTTTAAAATTAAAAATTCTCTCCTATCTGCGAAATTAATTATTTTATCATTTATTAACATAATTTTCTCATTTAATTCTTTTATTTTCTTTTTTAAATTTATTAAATCTTCATTTAAAAGTTTTAATTCATCAAATTGATTTTTTTCAATATTAAGTATGTTTTCTTCTGTTGTTTGACTTTTTTTACGCATAATTGAATATCTTTCTTCTAAAATTTTTAATCTACTTGATAGAACCGTAATTGTATTAACATCAGATTGCTTTGTTTTATGTGTTATGTCTTCAACCATTTTGTCTCACATTAAATTTTATAAATAAATTTATTTATTTGACTTTTTGCTTGTTCTCTTTGTTTTTGATGATTAGCTAAAAATTCATTTATTTTTTCAATTAATATTGCTTTTAATTCTCCACTTAATAATTTTCCACTTTTATAATCGTCATAAATATTTTTTAATTTTTTATCATCATCTTCAAAGTATTTCAACCACTGATAAGATACATCTACGTCAGGATTACCACCATATTTTCTGTGTTCTTCTAATGTTTCTCTTCCACCAGAAAATGCATATTTATTTATTTTTTTCTTTACTTGATTTGGTGTATCTGTTGTTAAAATTGCTTTTTCAGCATCACTACTACTCATTTTACCATCAGGTCCAGTTAAAGCAGGCATCATTTTTGCATGTAATATTGCTGGTTTATGAAATCCTAGTTTTTCAACAACATCTCTTGAAATTCTAAAATGAGGATCTTGATCCACGCCTAAAGGAATTAAACAAGGTTTTTTTTCTTTATTTAATACATTTGGTAAAAAAGTAGGAACTGTTTGCATTGCAGTATAAAATATGCTACCTATATTATTTGAATCGGTAAATCCAAACGCAGATTTAATTGTTGAAAAAGTTATCTTCTTTGCAACTTTTATTGCTTCAGGGTACATTATTCCTGCATGTTTTGTATCAATTAAAAAATGTGTTTTTTTAGGATTGAAACCTAGAGCAATGATATCTAACATATTTTCATAAGTCCAATTTTGAATTTCATCATATGTTTTATCTTTAAATAAAAATTTTTCATCATCTGTAAATTGAAACCAAAGTTCCACATCAAATTTATCTTGAAGCCATTTAGTAAATCTCCAAACACCTAAATGTCCTATATGAATTGGGCCAGATGGACCTACTCCCGTATATAAGAAAAATTTATTCCCTTTTTTATATTCATTAAGACACCATTTAATATCTCTATGTGAAAAAAATATATTTCGTCTTAAATAAGGATGTAATTCTCCAGCAATACTTTCTATAAGTTTTAAATCTTCAGAAGTAAGTTTTTGTATTCCAAACTCATTTATCAATCTATCATAATCAATTTTTCCTTCTACATCATAAGGGTTTATTTTTTGATTTTTCACCATATACTACCAATATCAAAGCTTTATTTTTATATACTTATCTATTAAATAATTATTTTTATTTATAAATGATTTCTTTTTAAAGCACTTTTTATTTGTTTTTAAGGAAAGTTTTATATAACTCCATTTATACAAATAAGTAGGTTTAAAGGGTGTGAGATTTGCTTCAAAAAAAAGAGTCTAAATTAGATACGGAAATAATTAGAGAAGGAGATGAAGTAATCTTAAGAGTTGATTATTCTAAACGTCAAAGAACACCTTCCATAGAAGATGATGAAATTTGTATGTCTGAAACATGTACTTTATTAATTGAAAATCCTTTAGTAACTAAATTAATTTTTTCACAAAAACATGATTATGAATATGATTATACTCAAATTGCTCTTGTTAAAGAAATCGCAACATTATATTCTAAATTAGTAAGAAATAAAGAATTATTTAGTTATCCTGCATTAGCAAATAGATTAGCTTCAGCATCTATTTCAACTAGATATAATGAATTACACAACGTATTATTTTCAGATTTGAAAAAAGATCCACTTGGATGTTATGTAAAATTAAAAAGATTACTTCGAAGAGAAAAAATACAACTGGATAAAGAATTAGATGAAACCATAATAAACTCTCAAGAAAATTATATTTCTTTACTTGAATATATTTTAAATTTATTAGAAAAAACAAAATTATTAGTTTTATCAAAACCATATCTTGAAGGATATGATTTAACTCAAAGAGATGTTTATAGAAAAATATTTTATCCTTTGATTCGTCCTGATTTTGTTTTTACAAGATTAATGGCATCTTATCCAAAGCACGCAACAGCATTGGATAACTATATGATTGGAGATACTGAAGTTATAGTATTTGATTTACCAGATAGTGTTCAATATTTATATCACATACTACCTCCAGAATTTAAATTATCTGAAGACCAATATGATTTACTTGACACTGCAAGAAGAATTTTAGGAGAACATAAACCTTCTGAAGAAGAATTTACAGATCCAGGAAAAATGCGAGATGTATTTTATTCTGTAGGAAGAGATTTATTAGAAGAATTAGCAAATTATAGAAATTTAAGATTAACAGATGAAGAATTAGAAGAATTATCTAAAATTTTAGTTAGATATACAGTAGGTTTTGGTTTAATTGAAGTTTTATTACAAGATGAAAAAATGCAAGATATTTCAGTTAATAGTCCTTTAGGAAGTTCACCAATATATATTGTTCATGGGGATTATGATGATTGTAAGACAAATATTTTTCCAACTCAAAGCGATGCTGAAGGTTGGGCTTCTAAACTAAGAATGATATCTGGAAGACCTTTAGATGAAGCAAATCCAATTCTAGATACAGAATTAGAATTACCAGGAGCAAGCGTTAGATTGTCTGCAATCTCACAACCCCTTAATCCAACAGGATTAGCTTTTTCATTTAGAAGACATAGAGATAGACCCTGGACATTACCTTTATTCTTAAAATATAAAATGATTTCTCCTTTAGCAGCAGGGTTACTTTCATTTTTAATTGATGGAACAAGAACAATGCTTATTTGTGGTACAAGAAGTTCAGGTAAAAGTAGTTTTTTATCTTCATTATTGATAGAAATAATGCGAAGACATAGAATTATAACTGTTGAAGATACAATTGAACTTCCATCTGCTTCTATGCGAAAATTAGGATTTAATATTCAACCCTTAAAAGTTTCAAGTGCATTATCAACTACAAAAAGTGAAATAAATGCAGAAATGGGAATAAGAAGTACACTTCGTTTAGGAGATTCAGCATTAATTGTTGGAGAAGTTAGAAGTGATGAAGCAAAATCATTATATGAAGCTATGAGAGTTGGTGCAGCAGCTAATGTTGTAGCAGGAACTATTCACGGAGATACTCCTTTTGGAATATTTGATAGGCTTGTTAATGACATTGGAATTCCAAAAACTTCATTTAAAGCAACAGATATAATTATAATTGCAAATCCAATAAAATCAGCAGATGGTTTGCATAAATTAAGAAGAGTTTTACAAATAACTGAAGTTAGAAAAGATTGGAAAGATGATCCTGAATTAGAAGGAGGATTTGTAGATTTAATGAAATATAATCCTAAAACTGATTTACTTGAACCAACACCAGAACTTCTAAATGGAGAAAGTGAAATTTTGAAAGATATCGCTTCAAAAGTTAAAGAGTGGGTAGGAAATTGGGATGCATTATGGGAAAATATTCAATTAAGAGGAAAAATAAAACAAAGAATTTTTGAAATAAGTGAAGAAGAAAAAATGCCTGAACTTTTAGAAGCAGAATTTGTAATTTTATCAAATGATATTTATCATAAAATAACTGAAAAAATAATTAAAAAATATGGAACAGAAAATATAGATGAAGTTTATTTTGAATGGAATGAATGGATAATTAAAGAAGTAAAAAGATTAAAATTGAAGAAAAATGGATGAAAAATCAATTGAATATGAAGAAGTGTCAAAATTATTTAAAAAAAGAATAGATTCAGAGTTAAATGAAAACAAACAAAATGATGAATCAGATGAAATAATAGAAACTAAAGTGTATAGTGAATTTAAATCTAAATATATGCCTAAACATTTATCCATTTATGAAAAAATATGTCAATATTCTGAAAAATTATTAAACATACGTCCTGATGTAAATAAAATTCCTGCAATACAAGAAGCAATTGAAGTTTGTCATTTAAATACAACGCCTATAGGTGTAAATAGTGCAGGTTTAGCAATTCCATTATTATTAATTTTATCTTCAATGTTTTTCTTTTTTATAGTTCCCATTTTAACAGGTGGAGAAGGTAATTTATTTTTTGTAGTATTTTTTTTAATACTTGCATTATTAATGATAATACCTCTTCAAAATATTCCTTTTACTTTTGCAAATACTTGGAGAATGAAAGCTTCAAATCAAATGGTTCTTTCAATTTTTTATATAGTTACATATATGAGACATACATCTAATTTAGAACGTGCAATAAATTTTGCCGCAGATCATCTTCCTCCACCATTATCATTGGATTTAAGAAAAGTTGTTTGGAATGTAGAAACTCAAAAATTTAATTCTGTAAAAGAATCTCTAGATAATTATTTAGATACTTGGAGAAATCATAACATTGAATATATTGAAAGTATGAATTTAATTGAATCTTCTCTTTTAGAAACTTCTGAAGATAGAAGATTAAATTCATTAGATAAAGCCTTATCAGTTATGCTTGATGAAACATATGAAAAAATGTTACATTATGCTCATAATCTTAAAAGTCCACTAACTACATTAAATATGTTAGGTGTAGTTCTCCCAATATTAACATTAGTAATTTTACCTTTAGTTGTAAGTTTTATGGAAGGATTTAAGTGGTATCATTTATTTGCATTATATAATATTGCACTTCCAATTATGGTTTTTTATATTGGCAGAAAAATTCTTTCTACACGTCCTGGAGGAGCTGGAAATTCAGATATAACTGATAAAAATCCAGAATTAAAAAAATTAAAAAAAATTGCAATTAAAATATCTGATACTAAAACCATATTTTTTGAGCCACTTTATTTTAGTTTAGTGATAGGTATAGTTTTATTTTTAATAGGTTTCTCTCCAATAATTTGGCACACATTAGGATTTCAAGATTACGCTTTAGTTACAGATGATGGACTTTCAATAATGCCTTATGATGAATATACAGATTTATCTTTAGTTAAAGTTACATTTTTAGAATATAGACAAGTCAAAAGTGAAGGAGAATTATTGGAAGAATATATAGGTCCATTTGGATTGATTTCAGTATTGTTAAGTTTATTAATACCATTTGCATTTGCATTCTCAATAGGATTTTATAACAAAGTAAAAACTCAAAATTTAATAAAACTAAGGGATAATTCAAAAAAATTAGAATTAGAATTTTCATCAGCATTATTTCAATTAGCAAGCAGAATGAGTGATGGAATTCCAGCTGAAGTAGCTTTTGGAAAAGTAGGAACTCAATTACAAGATACAATTTCAGGAAAATTTTTCATGGAAGTTTATAATAACATAACTTCACAAGGAATGAATGTAAAAGAAGCAATTTTTGATAAAGACAAGGGCGCATTACTTAACTATCCTTCAGATATAATTGAAAGTTCAATGAAAGTTTTAATAGAATCAAGTAAAAAAGGACCTTTAATTGCAAGTCAAGCTTTAATGAATGTTGCAGAATACATAAAACAAATGCACAGAGTTGATGAAAGACTACAAGATTTAATGGGAGATACAATTGCAAGTATGCGTTCTCAAGTTTTATTTTTAACACCAGTAATTTCATCAATAGTTGTTGCAATAACTGCTTTAATAACTAAAGTAATGGGTACTTTAGGAACAAAATTAAATGAATTAAGTTCATCTGCACAAGGAATGGGAGGTGCAACAGCTTTATTATCTATGTTTGGAACTGGAATTCCAACTTATCAATTTACACTAGTTGTAGGACTATATGTAGTACAAATAGCATATATTTTAATAATAATATCCAATGGAATACAAAATGGAGCAGATAAGATAAGTGAAGAAGATTCATTAGGTAAATATTTAATAAAATCAGCTTCAATATATACTGTTTTAGCCTTTGTTTTAATATTAATATTTAACATTGTTTCAGGTACAGTTTTATCTAGTGTTATTTAGAAAGATATTTAAATGCCTTTTTAATTCTTTTAAATTATGGGTTGGTAGCTCAGACCGGCAGAGCGCACCGCTGAAGACGGTGATGTCGGGGGTTCAAAAAACCAGTGGCGGAATTCTGTATTCTGAACGCTGTATTGAAAGTCCCCCCCGACCCATACTTCTTTAAAATGAAGGAAATTAAAATAAATTTAAAAAACGATTCTCTTTTAGACTTGTGTTTAAATACTATTGACTTAAATAAACAAGTTTTAGTTTTCTGTTCTAGTAAAAAATCCGCTGAAAGTGTGGCTGAAAAAATAAGTAAAATTATTTCTAAAGTAGGAAGTAGTGAACACATTAAATTAGCAAATCAAATAGAAAATATTTTACAATCACCCACAAAACAATGTAAAAAATTATCTTCTTGTGTTGAAAAAGGAATAGCATTTCATCATGCAGGTTTAACTTCAAAACAAAGAGAATTAATTGAAGATAATTTTAGAACTGGAACCATTAAAGTTATTTGTAGCACTCCAACTTTAGCAGCAGGAATTGATTTACCTGCATTCAGAGCAATAATAAAAGATATGAAAAGATTTAATTCTAGAGGTATGATGCCAATACAAGTTCTTGAATACTTACAAATGGCAGGAAGAGCTGGACGTCCAGGAAAAGAAGATTATGGAGAAGCAATAATATTAGGAAAAGAAATAGAAGATGTCAAATATTATTTTAAAAATTATGTTAATGGCAAAGTAGAAGAAATTTATTCAAAATTAGCTGTTGAACCAGTTTTAAGAATGTATGTTTTAAGTTTAATTTCATCTGAGAAAATTAGAACTTTAAAAGATTTATATGCCTTTTTTGATTCAACATTTTATGCATTCCAATTTGGAGATATTGAAGTATTACATTCAAAATTAAATTTAATGATTGAAAAACTAAAAAATTGGAAAATGCTTGAAGGAAAAGTAAATTCAGATTTTGTAACTGCAGATAAATTTGAGAAATCTAAAGAAGATTTAACAGCTACATTACTTGGAAAAAGAATATCTGAAATTTACATAGATCCTTTAACAGCAATAATCTTAATTAAAAATTTTAATAAAATAAAAAATTTTGAACACATAGTTCATTTACTATCTTGTTGTCTTGAAATTCGTCCATTAATTAAAGTTAAAGCTTCAGAATATGATGCCATAATTGAAGAATCTTTAAAACACGAATTAATTTTAGATGAAGAAGAATTTAATAAAATATCAACTGAAAATTATGAAGATACATTAAAAACAACATTTTTTTTACTAGATTGGGCAAATGAAAAATCAGAAGATTATTTAATGGAAAAATATAATGTTCGTCCTGGAGAAATAACTGCAAAACTTCAAATTGTAGATTGGTTACTTTTTGCATGTTCTGAATTAGCAAGAATTGAAAAACAACACAATTTAATTAATTTATTTAATAAAGCTAGAATACAATTAAAAGAAGGTGTAAAAGAAGAATTATTACCTTTATTACAATTTAAAGGAATTGGAAGAATAAGAGCAAGAAAGTTGTTTGATTTTGGAATAAAAAACATAAGTGATGTAACTGCAATTGAAATTGAAAAATTAGTTGAATTAATAGGTGTAAAATTAGCTATTTCTTTAAAAGAGCAAGTAGGTATAAAAATAGAATTAAATCCTGAAGAACCTATAAAATCATCACAAATAAGTTTAGATGAATTTATAAAATATTAATTATTTCTTAAGTTATGGTTAAATGTATTAAAGTTCCTTTAAAAGAAGCTGAAAAAATAAAGCGAAAATTATTAGATGAAAATAAATTAAATGACGATTATTATCCTTTAAAAGAAGATGAATTTATTTATTTTCCATCATTAGATGGAACTATTGAAAAAACATTAAATAAAAGACAAAAAAAATTAATAACTCCATTTAAAGAAGCTTTAAAAGAAATTTTAAATGAAAAAGAATTATCTGAAGTAAAAACTGCATTTGATACCATAGGAACAATAGCAATATTAGAAATTCCAGATTCTTTAGATTCTAAAGCACAATTAATAGGAGAAACTTTATTGAAATCAAATCCAACAATTAAAACAGTTTTGAAAAAAAGCTCAATACATTCAGGTGTTTTTAGAGTTCAAGAAAGAAGTTTTCTTGCGGGTGTAAATACACAAATAGCAAAATACAGAGAAAATAATGTCGACTTAGAAGTAAATGTAAATGAAGTTTATTTCTCAGTTCGTTTGTCAACTGAAAGAACAAGAATATCTAAATTAATTAAAGAAGGAGAAGATGTATTGGTAATGTTTTCTGGTGCTGCACCATACCCTTGTGTATTTGCAAAAAATACTTTAGCAAAACAAATAATTGGAGTAGAAATAAATCCAATAGGACATGAATATGGTTTAAAGAATGTTTTAAAAAATAAAATAAAAAATGTTACTTTAATTAATGGAGATGTCAGAGATGTTGTTCCTGAGATTTACAAATATATTATTGGTTTGAAAGCTGCTAATACAGATGTACAAATGAATTCAAGATTAATTCACAATCCTAAAGTTTTTGAGTTTCATTTAAGAGAAGACGATTTATTTTCAAAAAAAGATGATTTAATTAAGAGAATAAAGGAATTAAAAAATAAAGGAATTAAAATATTATTACATATGCCTTTTCCAAATCATCATACTGCTTTATTAGGTAATAAAGATGCAGTACCTGAAATAGAACATTTTAAATTATTAGGAAACATTTGTAAAGAAAATAATGTTAACGCCATAATTCATATTACTTGGGAATATCCAGTTGTTTCCAAAGAACAAGTTATTAAAAATATAAAAGCGTTAAGAGATTATTATGATTATTTTTACTTTGAAAATTTAACTCATTATTTTTCAACTACAGAAGATATATTAGAAATATCTAAAGCCGCACAAATTAAGAATGTTTGCATAGATGTTGCTCATCTATATATGACTTATAAAAATAATGATAAAATAATAAATCATATAAAAGTTATGCAAAAAAATTTCAATACTTATTTTCATATTTCAGATTCTGATGGAACTGTAGATGGCTTGAATATTGGAACTGGAAAAATTGATATTGATAAAATTTTAAATTATGTAAATTTAGGAATTGTTGAAATTAAAAGTCCTTCTGAAGAAACAGGAGAACATATGATTGAAAGTTATAATTATATTCTTAGCAAACAAAAAAAGTTTGATAGAATTGTGATGCCTTTACCAAAAACTGCAGAAGAATTTTTAGATATTGCTTTGAAAGCATCTAAAAAAGGAACTATGATTCATCTTTATGGATTTTACGATGAAGACAAATTTGAAGAAGCAAAAAAATATGTTTTAAATTATTGTAAAAATTTAGGCTATGATGTAGAATTAATTGATTT
>JBFXLI010000022.1:0-16160 GCA_050187915.1 Candidatus Woesearchaeota archaeon | reverse complement strand
AAAATAGAATGTCAAATGAATTTGGCTGAGAAAATAAGAGCTGTTGATGATGAAGATGTTGCTAGATTAATAATTGAAAAACATTTTATAAGAGATACAAGAGGTAATTTAAGAAAATTTTCACTTCAACAATTTAGATGTGGTAAATGTAATACTAAATACCGACGTCCACCATTAATTGGAAAATGTACTGAATGTGGTGGAAAAATCATTTTTACAATATCTGAAGGTTCAATTATAAAATATTTAGATATGAGTTTAAACTTAGCAAAAAAATATAATGTATCACCTTACTTAAAAGAATCTTTAGAATTAATTAAAAAAAGAGTTTTACATGTATTCGGTGAAGATAAAGAAAAGCAAACTGGATTGGATGTTTTTATGAATTGAGTGAGTTAAGCCAAGCTTATACTCGCTATCGTACGCCTATGACGAAAGCTGGCAGAACAAGCAAACTGGATTGGATGTTTTTATGAATTGAGTGAGTTAAATAAATAATTATAAACATCTACGGAAGTATTTATAAACAAAAACAAATTCCCTGCAATAGTGATTTAAATGGATTACGAAAGTATGTTGAAAATTGGAAGAGAAAAATTACCTAGCGAACAAAGTGCAGGAGAAAGATTTTCAATACCTAATATAAAAGGACATTTACAAGGAAATAAAACCATAGTTAGTAATTTAGCTCAAATAGCAACAACATTAAGACGTCCAATAGGATTACTAGTAAAATATATAGAAAAATTTCTAGCAACAAAATCAGTTATAGAAGGTACTTTTGTTATTTTTAACAGTAAATTATCTTCTGCTAAATTAAATGAAAGAATTCAAATGTTTACAGATGAATTTGTAATTTGTAAAGAATGTGGTAAACCAGATACACAAATAACCAAAGATGGTGGAATCTATGTTCTTAAGTGTTCTGCATGTGGTGCAAATTATTCTGTTAAAACTAAACTTTAAACAAATTTATATATTATTTAATTTTAATTTATTACATGATGAATTTAA
This sequence comes from Candidatus Woesearchaeota archaeon, assembly GCA_050187915.1. Lineage (GTDB taxonomy): Archaea > Nanobdellota > Nanobdellia > Woesearchaeales > SKGA01 > JAQUYS01. Next base: position 15,146 of record JBFXLI010000022.1, on the reverse strand, counting down.
AAGTATTAATATTAACTATAATTATACTTATTTTTTTAATACATCCATTTTTATTTTTGCAAATAATTGAAGCAATTAAAAAAAGTTTTACAAAACATAAATATACTCCTAAAAAAATAAATTTATTTGGAAAAATAATATATAAAAATAAATTAAATAATTTCACATTTTATTCTTGGATTTTTTTGATTATATTTGTTTTAATTTTAATTTCTCCTCCAACTATTTTTCAAGAAGAATATGATTGCAATTATGCGTTAATAAAAAATAATTTTTACAATAATTGTGAAGAAACAATTCAAAAATATAAACAAGATGTTAATATATTACATGGAAATCAAATGATATTAAATCAAGATGGTGAAATATTAATAACTGTTTATGGAAGTTATGACGACTTAAATACAAAAGAAGTTGTAAGAAAAATTTTAAAATTAAATCAAGAAAATAATAATAAAATAAAATATTCTTTTATTAATACTGAAATAACAGAATTTTCAAATATTGCTAATTGTATTTATTACATAGATGCAAAAAAATATTGGAGTTATCATACATATATTATGACTTATAATTATTTAGATGATGAAACTCATAAAAGTATATTACAAACTTTAAAATTAAATGAAACTCAATTAAATGAATGTTTAAATGGAAAATTAAATGATGTTGAAAATGAAAAAAATCAAATTTTTATAAAAGAATCCAATATTTTTGCAATTCCCACTACTTTTGTAAATAATAAAATAATTATAGGAAATCAACCTGTAAATTTGCCTTAAAAACTAAAAATATTTAAATAGCAATTTATAAAAAATAACTATGGAAATAATAGATATACTTGCTGGTGGGATTTCTTTTAGAAAAATAACTAGACATTTTGAATTTGATGCGAAAGAAAGAAAAGATTTTCATTCCACCACTTTACTAATATCTGCAATATTTTTCTTTTTTATATGGGCTTTTACTGACTTAAATTTCACGACTGGAATTCTTACTGCTATTTTTTGTTTAGTTGTAACTAGTATAACTTTATTTTTATTTATTGCAATCCCTAAAATTGTAGCAATAATGCGTAGATGTAAAGCAAAATATAGAGGTTGGACAATAGGACTTTTATTTAGTTTTGTTATTAGTTTTTTATCTTATGGTTTAATACCTGTAATTTTTCCAGGAATAATTGAAGTAGAATCTATATTAAGATTAAGACATGGAGAAGTTTTTCATTATGAAAGAAAAAAAGATGTTTTTTGGACTTTAATTTCAGCACCAATAACAAACATAATTTTAGTATTATTATTAAAACCTATTTATAATATGTTTCCAAATCCATTCATATATTACATAATGGTATTAAACGCTTTAATGGCTGTTGTTGCTATGTTACCTTTGCCTGAAAATATTGGTTCACATATATTTTATGTTAAAAAAAGATGGTACTTTTCTTTATTATTTTTCTTTATTTTATTTTTAATTTTAGTATTAATAAAATCTCCTTATATGTTTTGGATTGCTTTGATGGGTTTAATTTTAGGTTGGCTTTTAACTAAAACAGAAAAATTAAGTGTTGTAATGAATGACTCTCAAAACAAATATGAAAAAAAATAATTAACCAACAAAAGAATAAATTCCTTTAACAACTAAAAACAAACCTGCAGATATACTTAATATTTTAATAGGTAAAAATAAAGCAATAACACAATATACACCAATAACAAAATCTACTGCACTAAGAAAATCTCCTTTGAAAACATAGCCTTTTATCATTAAATACAATCCATGTCCAAATAAAAGTCTAAAAGGAACGAAACTAGGACTTAAAAGAAGTAAAATTCCCGCAAACATATCAAAAAATGCCAATACTTTTATTAAAAACATAAAAAACCAGAATTTATATCTATTTTTAAATTAATTGATATATTTTCTTATAAAGATGTATGAAAACTTGTTGATTTATAGAAATACCACAATCACTAAAAATTTTTGCTAAACGCAAACCTTTTGTTTCATCTTCTAATTCAGATTCATTAAAATTTTCTAATTGATTTAATAATTTTCCATATAAATAAATTCCATTTAAAAACAAAACAACATCTGCATTTTTTTCTTGAATTTTACAAGTTGATAAATTAATTATCAAATTATCTTTTATTAATTTTAAATTTTTTCTTAAAAATCCTCTTCTTTCAAATTCATCAGAAATAATATCTCTTATTATTAATTTAGTAGGTAAATTCCAATCATACTCTTCAAAAGATTTAGCTTCATTTAAATAAACATCTTCTAAAATAACAATTTTACCTAAATATTTTTTAACTTTTTGACAAACTTTCTTTTTTTTCCATATATTTTCAACTAAATAAGCATATTTTTTATCCTTAATGGTTTTAGCTCTAACAAACATATATTTAATTTTAAAAGATTAACTTATTAATGTTTTGATTATTTTTTCTTTAAACGTTTCCATTCTGCAACTGTTTTCACATCTTTAGTTGCATTAAAATTCATAACTTTGACATCTCTTGTTTTCAAAGAAACTAAAACTAATCTTCCTGGTTGAGGTTCAAGTCCTCTTTTTTCTTGATCTTCAGTTATAGCAGTCCAACAAGATGTATTTAAACAAGTTACATTTCTATAATTAACACTAGAAACCCTATGAATATGTCCAGTTACAAAAATATCTGGAATAGGATCTATAACTAAAGGATCTTCATATACATCAGGAACATAAAGTGTTGAACCATGTGTCGGTGCCAAATGTCTTCGTTTTAATAAAAATTTCATTATTAAATCTACTGCTTTTTGCCCGCCTGCTGCACGTATTCTAGGAACATTATCTGAATAATAAATTAAAGAATAACCATGATACATTAAAACATCTATTCCACTAAAACCATCTGCAACATCTAAAGAAACATAAGCAGGATTAGAAACCATAATAACATTAGGCAAATCTAAAATTGCAGAACAATAATCTTTTTCAATAGGTAATTGAGGTTCAGCAATTCTTCCAGAATCATGATTACCAGGTGCAATTATAATTTTAATGTGAGGTGGAATTTTTTTTAAATATTCTGCTAATAAATTATATTGTCCTTCCATATTTTGAACGATTAAATCTTCTTCTTGTCCTGGATAAATTCCTACACCTTCTACTAAATCTCCCGTCAACAAAATATATTTAACTTTTTTTGCCACTTCTCTTTGTTCGGGTGTTCCTAATTTTCCATTAATCCATAAAATCATTTTTTTAAATTCATCATCCAAAAATTCTTTTGAACCGATATGAATATCTCCTAAAAAAACAGCATAATGATCAAAAGGAGATTTTTTTAATTCTTTACTTAAAGGAATATCTGGATAAACAATTTTATTTGCAAAAACAATATCTCCTCCTGAAGTTCCTACAATACCTACAACTTCATCAAGAACAATATCTTCTGCAATCCCAATTAATTCTTCATTATCTTTATTTACAAGAACTTTAATAGTTCCACTTAAATCTTCCATTTTTAAAATATAATGTCCATTTTTAGTTTTCTCTTTTTCCAACACCATTCCAATTAAAGAAACTATTTCTCTATCTTTTTTACCTGTTATTCTAGAAATTGAATTTAAACTATTTAATTCTGGACGTGCTCGTAAAAATCGTTCTATACTTCTAAATCTAACAACAAAATATCTGATAAAATCATCGACAGTTCTTTTGGAAGGAGATTTTTCAAAAGATTTCAAAATTGAACATCTTGCTCTATCATCTGTTTTATGAGAAAAAAATATTTTAAAAAAATCACTTGAATCAAAATCAGGAAAATATTTTTTAAAAAAAATTTGTAATTCTAATTCAATTTCTTTTCTTGAATCTAATTTTAAAATAGGTTTCAATTTATTTATTATTTCTTCATCTACAAATTCTTCTTTTTCGACAAGATAATCAACGATTGTTGCAACATCCATTTTATTTTTTATCTTCCAAATTTAATTCTTTGACAAGTAATTTATTTACTTTATCAAGTAAATGTGAAGGAATACCTAAATTAATTTCTCTTGTTCTTCCAAATCTTCCTTTAGAAATAACTTTAGCAGAAATCAAACCCAACATATCTAATTCTGCTACAATATCAGATAATCTTCTTTGAGTTATGGGTCTTAAACCAACTTTTGGACATAAATCTTTATACACATCATATAAATCTCCTGTAAAAAGAGATTTTTTTCTTTTTTCTTCATTTTTCAAAAGAAAAATTGAAAATAAAACTAATTGAAATTGTTTTGGTTGAGTATGAATTACATCAATTATTCTATCACGTTCAATTTTCTCTTCAGCCTCATCTATATGTTTTATTTCAATTTTAGAGCAATTACTTCTTTCAGCTAATTCACCTGCCACTCTTAATAATTCTAAAGCTCTTCTAGCATCTCCATGTTCTCTTGCCGCAAATGCAGCACACTTAGGAATAACACCTTCATCTAAAACTTCTTTTTTGAATGCAATATTTGCTCGTTTTCTTAAAATATCTTGAATTTGTAACGCATTATAAGGAGGAAAAATTATTTCTTCTTCACTTAATGAACTTTTAACTCTAGGATCAATATAATTACTGAACATTAAATCATTACTTATTCCAATTAAAGAAATTTGAGATTGTTTTAATTCAGAATTTATTCTAGTTAAATTATAAATTATTTCATCACCAGTTCTTTTAATTAACTGATCTATTTCATCTAAAATTAAAATTAAAATTTGTTCTTTAAAATCTAAAGCTTTAAAGAAGATATTATAGACTTCATCAGTTGGAAGTCCTGTAACAGGAATTTCCTTACCAAATTCTCTTGCAATTTCAGCAATTAATCTATACTCTGTATCTGCTACTTTTTTTAACTTACAATTAATATAAATAACTTTTATAGGAACATTGTTTTCTTTAGCAACATTAAGTATTTGTTCAGATGTATGACGAACAGAAGCAGTTTTACCAGTACCGGTTTTTCCATAAATAAATAAATTTGAAGGTTTGTCCATTTTCAATGCTGGAGCCAAAATATTTGCAATTTGATTTATTTGCTCATCTCTATGCTCCATTTCATCTGGAACATAAGCAGATTGCAAAACCTTCTTATTTGTGAATAAGGAATCAGTTTGTAAAAACTTTTCAAAAAAATTGTTTAATTTCTTTCCTACCATCTCTACAACGATAAAGTATGGAATTTAAAAACACACAATAATCTCAAAAATAAATAATAAATAATATATATTAAAATAAATATAATTTAAAATATATATTAAAAACACTAATAAAAACCAACCCACACACACCATAACTTCCTATGGAACTAAATAAAATAACAAAACAAACCAATAATTCATAATTAAAATAACTAAAAAATAAGTATTTTTATTATTTTAAATTGTAAATTAATATTATATTCTTAATACATTATATTTTAATAGAGTATATTCTTAATAAATTATGTTGTTGTTATAATATTAAAATGAATTGAATAAATAATTAAAGTGGATTAAATAATAAATATTTAAAAATAAAAAATAACTAAAGTAGAATAAATAATAAATATAAATTATAAAGTAAAACATTAAAAATAAAAATAATTTAAAACAAACTCTTCAATCTTATATTATAATTATATAATTATTTATATTATATAATTATTTATATTATATAATTATTTATATTATATAATTATTTATATTATATTATATTATTATATTTTATTATTATTATTATTTATATATTTAATTTCAATATAGAAAAAAATTATTTAAAATTAAATTTTCATTTTCTTTTAATTTAAACAAGCTTTAGAAGCTTTCTAATTCAAAAATTCTGTTTTCCATAGGAAATGATGGTGTCTCAGAGATAAACTTTTTATTTTTTATTAAAAATGTTCTCACTCACTAATAGTTATAAATAGATAAATTTATAAAGAAATAAAGGTTCTTACTTTTTATCAAAACTAAGTAATTAAAACAATAAAATTTCAATATTGTTTAAATTATTATATTAAAATACTCATAGAGGTTTAAAAAATGATTGTTGAAAAAGGATTAATAGACAAACTTAAGTTGTTTGGATTAAATAGTTATGAAGCAAAAATATGGGTTGCTTTATTATCAAGAGGAGTTTCTTCAGCTGGTGAACTATCAGATATTTCAGGTGTTCCACGTTCTAGAAGTTATGATGTTTTAGAATCTTTAGAAAAAAAAGGTTTTATTGTAATGAAAATTGGTAAACCTATAAAATATATTGCAGTTCCTCCAAATGAAGTTTTAGAAAGAGTAAAAACTAGATTAAAAGTTAGTGCTGAAGAACAAGCAAAAAATATTGATACTTTAAAAAATTCACCAGTTTTAACTGAACTTTCAACATTACACAATGATGGTGTAGAATTAATTGATCCTTCTGATTTAACAGCTTCATTTAAAGGAAGAGATAGAGTTTATGAACAAATTTTATTAATGTTAAAAACTGTTGAAGAAGAATTTATTTTAGTAACTTCTGAAGATGGTTTTTTAAGAAAAGTAGATTTATTATCTAAATTTTTTAAGAAAGCTCATGAAAGAGGAGTTAAAATAAAAATTGCTTCTGAATTTACAGAAAAATCTAAAGAAGCTTTAAAATCTATACAAGATTTCGTTGAAGTAAAAAATATGAGTCACATTAAAGCAAGATTTGCAATAGCAGATGGAAAAGAAATTACTTTCTTATTGTTTGATGATGTTTCTGTTCATCCTTCATATGATGTAGGTATTTGGTTTAATTCAGAATATTTTGCAAGTGCATTACAATCTATGTTTGATGCTGTTTGGACTTCACTTGAAACTCCAAAAATATTAACTAAAAATTAAATAATTTTTTATACTCTTTCTTATTTTTATTATTACTATGTTTGAAAATATAAAAATAATTGGTACAAGCCACATTTCTTCTGATTCAATAAAACTTATTAAAAAAACATTTCTTGAATTCAAACCAGATGTTATTGCAGTTGAATTAGATAAAGATAGATTATTTTCTTTAGAACATCCACAAAAAGAATCAAACTTTCCAATTAAATTAATAAGAACAATTGGGTTTACTGGATTTTTGTTTGCATTATTTGGTAAGTACGCTCAAAAAAAATTAGGAAATATTGTAAAATTAAAAGCTGGCTCTGATATGATGATGGCAGTCACACTAGCTAAAAAAAATAAATTAGAATTAATTTTAATTGATAGGCATATCAATATAACTTTAAAAAGATTTTCTCAAAAATTTAAGTTCAAAGAAAAATTTCAAATATTCAAAGATATTTTTTCAGCTTTATTTTCAAAAAAAGCAAGAATGAAATTTGATTTAAGTAAAGTTCCTGAAGATGAATTAATAGATTCTTTAATAGAAAAAGTAAAAGATTCATATCCTTCTTTATATTTAACTCTTATAGATGAAAGAAATCATTTTATGTCGAGAAACTTAATTATTTTTCATAAAAAAAATCCCAACAAAAAAATTTTATGTGTAGTTGGAGCAGGACATAAAAAAGAAATGGAAAAACTTCTACCAATATATAACAAAAAAATAGAACTAATTTAATTAACTTATTTATCTAAAATTCATTAATTTTAGTTTTCCAAAGGAAATAAGGGGGTTAAAATAATTAAATTTTAGTTTAAAATAGCCTTAAATAAATGATATATTAAGTTTCCATAAGAAATTTACTTCAATATTTTGAAGTATTTATTTTATTCACCATTTATAAATCATTTGTATTTTTAAATAAAAGCATTTATAAATGAGATGATATTTTGCTTTTTAAATAACTTAATTTTAAAGTTTAGTTATTTATAAATAATTTTTTAAAACTTTTTATGGGGGAAACTGAAAATGGCTGAAAAAAGCTTAGAACAACTAAAAAAAGAATTAGATATCACTGTTGTTAATATTGTTGTTTCAACAAGTCTAGAACACGATATCCCTTTAGAAAAAATGGCAGCTAATTTGTCAAACACTGAATATAATCCTGAACAATTTCCAGGTTTAGTGATTAGAATAAAAGAACCAAAAACATCTGCATTGATTTTTAGCTCAGGTAAAGTTGTATCAACTGGAGCAAAAAGTTTAGAAATGGTAAGAGAATCTTTAAATAAAATAATTGAAACTTTAAAGAAAATCAATATTGAAATTAAAGTAGTTCCTGAAATAAATGTTCAAAATATGGTTGCTTCTGGTAACATACACATGGATTTAAATTTAAACACTTTAGCTATGAAGTTAGATAATACAGAATATGAACCTGAACAATTTCCAGGTTTAGTTTTTAAACTTCAAAAAGCAAAAGCTACATTCTTATTATTCAGCAATGGAAAAATTGTATGTACAGGTACAAAATCTGTTGAAGAAGTTTATAGAGCTGTAGATATGTTAATTAAAGTTCTAAAAGAACAAAAATAAATTTTTATTTTTAATTTTTTTCTAATTTATCGTATCATAATTATTACAAAACATATATTTGAATATATATTTTATATACTATCTCTCGTAAAATTAAGGGTTTTTCTTACAAAACATTTATCAATAACTTTGTATTTCATAAGTTAAAGGGATTTTTATGGAAGTGGGGGAACAATTACAAATATTTCAAGATTTTTTTGAGAAATTTTACTATGAAAAATTAGTTTCATCATTTCAAAAAGGAGAATTTTTCATTTCTGTTGATTTTTCTGATATGGCTTTATTTAATCCTGAATTAGCACAAACAATTTTAGATCATCCTGAAGAATGTTTCAAAACTGCTTCAATTGCTATTAAAAATTTAGATTTACAAGGTGAAAAAGAACACGATTTTTTTGTAAGATTTTTTAATATTCCAAAAACACAAAATGTTTCTATAAGAAATATACGAAGTAAACATATAGGAAAATTAATTCAAGTTGAAGGAGTAGTAAGACAAAAAGGAGATGTAAGACCAAGAGCAACATCTGCAAAATTTGAATGTCCTAGTTGTGGAAATATTATGAATATAGTTCAATTTGAAGAAAAATTTAGAGAACCTACTCAATGTGGTTGTGGTAGAAAAGGTGGTTTTAAAATTTTAGATAAAGAATTAATAGATGTTCAAAAATTAGTTTTAGAAGAAGCAACAGAACATTTAGAAGGTGGAGAACAAGCAAAACGATTTAATGTTCTTTTAAAAAATGATTTAGTTACTCCTTTAGCCGAAAAGAAAACAAATCCTGGAAGTCAAGTTAGAATTATAGGAGTAGTATCTGAACGTGCAATATCTTTTCAAGCAGGAGGAAAATCAGTTGAGTTTGATTTAATTTTAGATGGAAATTATGTTGAACCATTACAAGAAGATTTTGGTGCATTAATGATATCTCCTGAAGAAGAAGAAAAAATAATTGAATTATCTCAAAAGCAAAATGTATTCAGAGAATTAGTTAAAAATGTTGCACCATCGATTTATGGTTATGAAAAAATAAAAGAAGCTCTGCTTTTACAGCAAGTAGGTGGTGTTCAAAAACCTAGAAGTGATGGTATAAGAACAAGAGGAGATATACATGTTTTATTAATTGGGGATCCAGGAGCAGCAAAAAGTCAGCTTCTTAAAAGAATGTCTATTGTTGCGCCTAAATCAAGATTTGTTTCTGGAAAAGGAGCCTCTGGCGCAGGTTTAACTGCTGCAGTTATTAAAGATGATTTCTTAAAAGGTTGGGCTCTTGAAGCAGGAGCATTGGTTTTAGCAAATAAAGGAAGTGCTTTTATTGATGAATTAGATAAAATGACTCCAGAAGATAGATCTGCAATGCACGAAGCATTAGAACAACAAACAGTAACTATAAGTAAAGCAAATATTCAAGCAACACTAAGGTGTGAAACTACCGTTCTTGCAGCAGCAAATCCTAAATTTGGTAGATTTAATCCATTTGAAGTTTTAGCAAAACAAATTGATTTACCGCCTGCTTTAATGTCAAGATTTGATTTAATTTTTGCAGTAAGAGATGTTCCTGATAAGGATAAAGATACACAAATTGCAAAATTTATTTTAAATTTACATCAAGATACCACAAGAACTGAACAAACAGTTGAAATAGATACAAATTTAATTAAAAAATATATTGCTTACGCAAAAAGAAATATAGTTCCTAAATTATCAAACGAAGCTTTGGAAGAAATTGAAAATTATTATGTTAAAATAAGAAGTTCAGGTAGCGAATCAGATGCAAGCATAAAATCAGTTCCAATAACTGCACGTCAATTAGAAGCATTAATTCGTTTAACTGAAGCTAGTGCAAAAATAAGATTATCTCAAATTGCAACAAGAGAAGATGCAAAAAAAGCAATAGAACTATTACATTATGCTCTAGGACAAATCATGCTTGATCCTGAAACAGGAAAATTAGATATTGATAGAATTACTACAGGAATTACCGCAAGTCAAAGAAGTTATATTTCTATTGTTAAAGAAGTAATTTCTAATTTAGAAAAAACTTTAGGAAAAACAATTCCTATGACAGAAATAATAAAAGAATGTGAATCAAAAGGTATGCAAACTTCTCAAATAGAAGAAGTTATAGAAAAATTAACAAGAAGTGGTGATTTATTTAGACCAAAAAATAATTTTATCTCTAGAATTTAATAAAAATGACAGAATCAATAAAAAGAGAAACAGCAAAAATTTTTCCTTTAAAATTAATTTTAAAGGGAGAATATATTTTACAAGAAGGTTGGAAGCCTAATTATATTAAAACTTTCTTAGGAAATATTTCTAGACTAAATGTAATTGGTGTTATTGTTAAAATTGAATCAAATAATAAATTTTTAATTGATGATGGTACTGCAAGTATTGAAGTTTATGATTTTTCAGATGAAATAACTTCAAAAAAATTAAACGTGGGAGACATAATTTTATTAATTTCAAGAATTCGTCTAATAAATGAAAAACTTTGTTTAGTAAGTGAAATAATAAATAATACTCAAATAGTCAAAGATGATTCTTGGTTCAAGTATAGAAAAAATTATTTAAATCGAATTTTAAATTTTATAGAATTATACGATGATGAAGATTATGTTGAAATTCCCAACATAATACAAAAACCAACTCCTTCAATTGTTGAATTTGAAATTCCTTCAATAAAAGATATTGATGAAGCTATTTTAACTAGTGATTTAATTTTAAATTTTATTAGAGAAAATGATTCTTCTATTGGTTGTTCAATTGAAAAAGTAATAGAAAAATTTGGTAATAAATCTGAAGAAGTTATTTCTACTTTAGTTTCTATGGGAGATGTATATGAAATAAAACCAGGTTTTATTAAAATTTTAGAATAGTTAGATTTTTATATTTATATATTATCAAATAAGTATGCACAAATCAAAAATTTTAGATTTTTTTAGAGTTCCAATTTTAGCTGCATTTGTTATGTTAATAACTCTTTTTGCATCATTAATTAAATTACCTATAATAATTCCGCCTTTTATAGCAACTTTATTTATGATTTTTTTAAATGAAGGTTCAGAATTTGCACAATTTAAAAATGTATTAGGAGGACATCTTATAGCTGTTGTTTGTTCTTTTATTCCTCTTTTAACCTCATTGTATTTTTTAACTTATCCTACATTTTTTAAAGTTGCTTTAACTGTTGGAATTGCAATATTAATTTCAGGTTGGTTAATGACTTTTTTAAATGTTCAACACCCACCTGCTGCAGCGACAGTTTTATTGTTTTTAAATTTAGATGTAGCTTCTCAATCTTATTTTCAAATGTTGCCTTTAAGTTCTTTTATTTCTTTTTGCATTGGTTTAATTTTAATATCTTTTATTGCATGGTTATTTGTAGATAAACCAAGAAAATCAAGCACTGGACATTTTAACTAAATGTTTATAAATAAAACAAAATTTAACAAGTTATATGTTAAAGTCTTTTAATCCAAGAGATTATCAATTGGAATTATATGAAAATGCAATTAATCAAAATACTTTAATAGTTTTACCAACAGGTTTAGGAAAAACTGCAATAGCTATGTTGTTATCTGCTAAAAGAGTTTTATTATATCCTGATGAAAAAATAGTTTTTTTAGCTCCAACAAAACCTTTAGTTGAACAACAAATGAATGCATTTAAAGAAAAATTTATGTTTGATTCTTCATATTTTTCATTGTTTACAGGTTCAATTCCTCCTGAAAAAAGAAAACAACTATATGAAACTTCTAAATTTATTTTTTCAACACCACAAACTATTGAAAATGATATAATTTCAGGAAACATTTCTTTTAAAGATGTATCTTTAATTGTTTTTGATGAAGCACACAGAGCAACAGGAAATTATTCCTATGTTTTTTTAGCAGAAAATTATATGAATAATTCTTTACATCCTTTAATATTAGCACTTTCAGCTTCTCCTGGTTCTAACAAAGAAACAATAGATGAAGTTTGTAAAAATCTTTTTATTGAAAATATAGAATTTAAGTCAAATAAAAATGTTGATATTACGAAATATGTTCAAAAAACAGAAATTAATTGGATTGAAGTTGAATTATCAAAAGAACTTAAAAAAATAATAAATTATCTTAATACTTCACTTGATTTTAAAACAAATAAACTAAAAGAATATGGCGTTTTAAAAAATTCTAATTATGGAAAATTAGATTTATTAAAATTACAACATCAACTACATGGTGAAATTGCCAAAGGAAATACTTCCTTAGAAATTTTACATTCAATAAGTTTAATTTCTGAAGCTATAAAATTACACCATGCATTAGAATTATCAGAAACACAAACAATTTTCGCTTTAAATGAATATTTAAAAGGAATATTTGTTGAAAGCCAAACAACAAAAGTAAAGTCCATAAAAAATTTAACCAAAGATTTAAATTTTATTTCTGCATTTGCTTCATCTAGAGATTTACTTGATAAAAATATTGAACATCCAAAAATAACCATTTTAGAAAATAAAATAAAATCAATTTTAGAAAAGAATTCTAATTCTAAATTAATTATTTTTACACAATTTAGAGATACTGCAAGTCAAATAAAAAAATATTTAGATAAATTTTGTACAACAAAAATATTTTTTGGACAAAGCAAAAAGAAAGGCATAGGTTTTTCTCAAAAAGAACAAAAACAATTATTAGAAGATTTTTCAAACGAAAAATTTCAAGTTCTTATTGCAACAAGTGTAGCCGAAGAAGGATTAGACATTCCTAGTGTTGATGAAGTTATTTTTTATGAACCTATTCCTAGTGCTATAAGAAGTGTTCAAAGAAGAGGAAGAACAGGAAGACATAGCAAAGGCATAGTTACAATATTGATGGCTAAAAATACAAGAGATGAAATTTATAGATGGACTGCATATAATAAAGAAAAAAAAATGTTTAAAGTTTTAAATGAATTATCTAATAAATCAAATTCTCAACTCAATACAACTCAATCTAAATTAATTAATTTTGAAAATAAAGAAGAAAATGAAAATGAACTTGTTATTTATGTTGATCATCGTGAAAAAAATTCTTCTTTAGTAAAACAACTTTTAAATGAAAAAATAAATATTAAATTAAAACAATTACAAGTAGGAGATTTTCTTATTTCAAGCAAAGTTGTAGTAGAATTTAAAAATGTAAGAGATTTTGTTGATTCTATTGTAGATAATAGATTATTAATTCAATTAAAATCTTTAACTCAATATGAAAAACCCATAATTATTGTTGAAGGTGATGAAGATATATATTCTATAAGAAATGTAAATCACAATGCTATTGATGGAATGTTGGCTACAATAGTTTTAGATTATAGAATTCCAATTTTTATTTCTAAATCTCCATTTCATTCTGCCAAATTATTAATTTCGTTAGCAAAAAGAGAACAAATAAATAAAGAAAAATCATTTACTTTTCACTCCGCAAAACCATTAACAGATGATTTACTACAAGAATATATTGTTAGTAGTTTTCCAAATATAGGAGGAATACTAGCAAAAAACATATTAACTAAATTTGATACTTTAGAAAATTTCTTCAACGCATCAAAAGAAGATTTAATTTCAATTCCTAAATTAGGAGAGATAAAAGCAAATGAAATTTTAAAATTAAGAAAGCTTTCTTATAAACAAATAAAAAAACAATAATTTATTAATAATATTACTTTTCTTTGTATTAAAATGGTTAATTGGAATTTAGAAGATATTTATCCTGAATCAGAAAAAGAAAATTTAATGAATCTTTTATCAAATAAAGTAAATGAATTTATTTCAAAAAAAGAGGTTTTAAATGAAAATTTAACTGCAACTGATTTAATATATTTATTTGTTTTAAAAGATGAAATTTTATCTATTTCTAGCAGTTTACAAATTAAATTATATTTAAAATTTTGTGAAGATGTTACAAATCAAAATACTTTAAAAGAAATGCAAAAATTAGAAATGTATTTAGCAGATTTAGAAAATAAACTTTTATTTTTTCAAGATTTTTTGAAAAATATGGCTGAAATAAAATCAAAAAGCTTAGAAAATAATTTAGGAAAATATAATTATCTTTTCAAATCAATTAGAAAAAATATTCCTTTCATGAAATCTATGGAAGAAGAAAAAATAATGAATTTAAAAGATATAAGTGGACATTCTATTTTATTAAATTTAAGAAATTTAATTACAGGCAAATTTGAATTTGATTTTAATGGTGAAAAAATAAATGAAGCTAAATTAATTTCATATACTATGTCTGAGAAAGAAGAAGAAAGAAAATTAGCTTATGAACTTTTATTGTCTAAATATATTGAAAATCAAGATGAATTAGGTGAAATCTATAAAGGAATTTCTTTAGATTGGCTATATGAAACTACAAAAATTCGTAATTATAGTTCTCCATTATCTGCAAGAAATTTTTCTAATACAATAAATGATGATGTTATTGATTTAATATTAAATATAACTCAAAATAAATGTAATTTGTTTCAAAAATATTTTAAATTAAAATCTAATTATTTTAAAATAAAAAACTCTCGGTATAATATTTATGCTCCCTTTATATTAAAACAAAAAAAAGATTATTCTTTTGAATATTCAAAAGAGTTAGTTTTAGAAGTTTATAAAAATTTTTCTGACAATTTTTTCAATTTAGCAAATAACATATTTGAACATCAACATGTAC
>JBFXLI010000021.1:0-16918 GCA_050187915.1 Candidatus Woesearchaeota archaeon | reverse complement strand
CTTTTATTTTATTTAAAATTACTATAAATATTTTTTACAATACTTTTTTTATATTTAAAGTGTATTAAAATATAATTTAAGTAACTTTTAATATATTTAACGATATAATTTCTATACATAAAAACAAGAGAGGAAAAAATAAGATGACAAAATTAATAACAACTAGATACATTCCAGAGAACGCAGAAGTAATTGAGAAAGAGGAAATTAAATTAACTGTTTATCTTTATGCTAACCACAATGGGAAACCAACTGCTATTGCATACACTGGTAAATCTTCAAAACCTGATTTTCATTACAACTTTAAAGATGAAGCAAAAAGAATAGAATTTATAAATGACAAAATTAATAATAGATTAGCAATTAAAAAAAGCAATGATGAATGGAAAGCTAAAAAGAAAAAAGAAAATGATAAATTAATTGATGAGGTAAAAGTGGGAGATATATTCTATGCTTCGTGGGGATATGAACAAACAAATATTGACTTTTATCAAGTTGTAGCAAAGAGTAAATCAATGGTTACAGTTAAAGAATTAAATTCTACAAGAGAAATAACAGGACACGACCAAGGCTATTTAACACCTGTAAAAGATAGCTTTTATGATGATAAAGAAATAAAAAAAAGATTATCAAAAGGAAGATTAAATATTGATAGCGTGAGAAGTGCAACAAAATTAGAAGCTGAAAAAGTTTGGAGCAGTTGGTACTATTAAGAGGGCTTACGCTCTCTTGTGTTAATCTAATTAAGCATTCTTTGGAATGTTTAACAAATTAATTAAAAGGGGTTTAAGATGCTTAAATGGTTTAAAATTGGTAAGTATAGATTTAATAATATGGAGGAGTTAAAAGCCGTTCAAAATTTGGCGATTGCAAACGGTTTAAACTCAATGGAAGATTTTACAAACTTCTTAGACGGGTATTATAACAAATAATACGGGAAATGTAGTATTTTTTTTACTACATTTTTTATATATATTTAAAATATATTTTATAAATATTAATATATATTTTAAGTGTATTAAAATATAATTTAAGTTACTTTTCAGATATTTAATGATATAATTTCTATACATACAAAGAAAGGATATGACAAATGAAAAAAGATGTTTTAATCAACTCAATAGAAAAAGAAACAGAAGCAAGTTTTGAAGATATTATCAAAACTGGAGTTATCTTTAAAGATAACTCAAACTTCTACAAAGTTGATAATAGTTTTTTAAATAGTAAAAGAAAACTAATCAAGATATTAAAAGATTTAAAATATAGAAATTTTTGTTATATCCCTTTCTAAAAAAAATATTGGAGTAAATAAGATGGCAATTAATAGAGAAGATGTTTTATCTATGTACGCAAGTAAAACGAATAAAGAAGTAATTGAAAAACTGGTTAATGATTTAAAAAAGAGTTCTAATTTAATTGAAGTATATAATAAATATCTTCCTTTTCTTTGGCATACAGACACAAGCTTTTACACAGTAAGAAACAAATACCAAGAAGTAAAAGAAGAAATTAACAATACTAAAATGAAAAAAAGTTTAAAAAATGATTGTTTATCATTATTTACATTAAATGAAGAATTTTTTAACTTGTTGAATAAATCAACAAAAATAAACAATGACGAAAAAGTAAAAGAACAACAATTATTTAGCCTTGATAACTATATTAAAACTATACAAAAAGTTAAAGAAGATTTTTTAAGCAATGATTTTGAAAAATTCAAATATAGAAATGGTGTGTTTTTAAAAAGAAATGATGAATATATTAAATCTCAATTAGGAGCAATTTATTTAGCACTTATTACAGGACGACGACAAGCCGAAATTTTTATTTCTCTTGATATGACAAAACACGGGAAAAAAGTTTTTTTTGATGATTTATTAAAAAAGAGAGAGGGACAAGAAACAAGAATTGAAGCGTTTTTAATAGAAGATGATTATAAGACAGCAAAAGAAGCTTTAAACACTATTAGAGCTAATTATAAGCTAACAGACCCAAAAGAAATGAATAACATTAAAAAAAGCGTAAACACATTTATTAAAGAATATTTAGAAGATGAAAATATCTCTTATTCATTAATTAGAGATATGTATGTGAAAGTAGCAACAGAAAAATTAAAACCAAAAAATATGGCAGATGAATATTTCAAATCATTAATTTTAGGACACGATACAGGGGAAAGAAGCCGATTAGGTTCTCACTACGATAAAACAAGAGCAGTATAAATTTTTTATACTCTTTTTGTATTTTATACATATTTTATTATATTTTAAGTGTATTAAAATATAATTTCAGCTACTTTTAATATATTTAATGTTAAAATTTCTATACATACAAAGAAAGGATATGACAAATGGAACTTACTCAAGAAGCAATAGAAGAACTAAAAAAATCTAATCTTTATCCATCATTTATTGATGAAATGATTAAAGGAAATGGAGAAACAGAAGATACTACTTATGTTGGAGAATATAAAGGTTTCTTTTTGTTTGAATCTGAAACAGATGAAGAAAACTTTGCTTTAAATTCAAAATATTATGAAAAAGAGGAATTTAATATTTCTTCTTATGATGGAATTAATGAAGTTAAAGAATATATTGATGAAGCTATTGAAAATGGCTTTTAAATACAATAAATTTTAATAGGAAAATAAGAAAATGGAAAAACTAAGAATATTATCAATCGTAAATTTTGTTAGAGGTGGGAAAAGTTCTATCTCAAGATTATTAGCAGAAAAGCTAAATACATCAATTTTAAATTTTGACCCTCAAAGGGATAGTGAGTTTTATAATGCAGTTCCTACAAATAACATTCCTCACAACAGCAAAATTAAAAGACATACGGATAAATTAGAAATAGAAACACCAAAACAAATAATTGAGATTTCAAGCTCAAGCAATATGTTTATTTGTGATTTTGGGGGTAGATTTGATGAAAGGATAAAAGACTTTGAAAGCGATTTATATATAATTCCAACAATGGACGATTTCGAGAGTATTTGCGAAACTATAAAAGCTACTAAATATATTTTGAAACACAATCCAAATGCAAAAATTATCCATATTTTAAATATGGCTATGTGTGTAACACAAAAAGAAAAAATTGATTTTGAGAAAGGATATACAGAGAATATGACACAAAACAATATTAATCTTCCTTACTTAATAATGCCACGAAGCAACCTATTAAAAAAGATGATTAATGCAGGTAAAAAAACAAATGATATTATTGATACAAAAATTAGTGAACATAGCTACAAATCAATTAATAAATTTGTTGAAGATTTAATATTAAAAATTAAAGAAAATTGCTAATAAAAGAAAAAAGGAAAAATATGAGAGCTTTAAGAGTAAATGAAGTGGAAGAAACACCAAAAGAAGAAGTAAAAGTTTCAATAAAAGTTAAAGAAAAACCAGTTGAAGAAGTTGAAGCTTCAACAGTTGCAAAAAGAACAGATGAATGGAAAGATAAATTAGGAAGAAAAAAAGTAAATAAAGAAGATAAAGCAACTGAAAGAGTAACATTAAATTTCACTAAAAATGAAATTATGATAATGGAAAAAGTAATGGTAATTGAGGGAATAGATAAAGAGCAAAAAAACGCAAGAGCTTTATTTATAAAGAAAATGTTACAAAGACAAATGTTAAGAAATGGTTACGAATTTTAATGAAAAATAAACTATTCAATATATTAATTATAATTATTTTTATGATTACTATTTCAGTAATTACAACAGATAGTTTTATTATCTTCATATCAACTTTTATGATATAAATAAATGAATAGTACAGAAGCTAAAAAAATAAATTTTATTGAATTTATTGTGAGAATTTGCAATGATAAAGATATTGTAAATATACAAACTAACACAGCACTTTTTAAACACCCGTTAAGAACAGACAATCAAGCAAGTTTATCAATATTTATTAATAGAGAAAATGGAAATTGGAGTTATAAAGATTTTGCATTAAATGAAACTGGAAATATTATTGATTTTGTTATACGAAATTATAATGATGTTACTGATGTATCAAGTGCATTAAAAAAAATTTGTGAGATATTACATATTACACAAGAAAAAAAATATATTCCTATTGAATTTGAACATAAAAAAACTACTAACAATAAAATAGAAATAAAAACTATTAAAGAGTTAAACAATAAAGCATTAATTGATTATTTAAGTGAAAGAAAAATAAATATTTCAATAGCTCAAAAATATCTCAAAGAGATTTATTTTTCTATACAAAAAGATGATGAAATTAAAAATTATTTTGGTTTGTGTTTTGAAAATAGAAATAGTGGCTATGAAGTAAGAAATAAATATATTAAAAATAATCTAGTTTGTAAGGATATAACTGTATTTTATGCAGGGGATAAACCAAGCCAAAGAGTTTTATTTTTTGAGGGGTTTATGGACTTTTTAAGTGCATTAACTTTTTATAATACTTTCATATCAAAATATGATGTTATTGTTTTAAATTCTACAACTCAAATTGACAAAGCTATTAAACTAATTATAAAAAATAAATATAGTGTCATTTATGATTATCTTGATAATGACTTTGCAGGGCAATTATGCCAAATCACATTAATTAATGAGTTAGAAAATGCTTTTAAAAGAAAAGAAATTGATTATATTCCTAAAATAATCAATTCTTTTTCTATATACCAATCTTACAAAGATTTTAACGATTTTTTAATCTATTCCTAGCCTAGCTTTTTTGCAGTTAATCAGCTTTTGAAAATATCAGCTAATCCCCTAAAATAAGCCATTTTATAGAAAATATACATAATCATATAAAAATTAATACTTTCGATTAATGTAAATAACTATTTTAATAATTAATTTTAATCATTATTTTTAGGTGGAATTTCAATATCATCTATACCAAAATTAATTAAAGCATTAGTAATAATTTCATTTTTTGAAATATTTGCTTGTTTTGATAAATGTTCTAATTTTTTAAATCTTTCAACATCAACCGAAATACTTAAATTTCTCTTTTTTGTTTGTTTATCTTTTGATTGATATTTAGCTAATAAATCTTTAGCACTTTTTGCGAATACAGCCATATTTATTTCCCTTTAATTTTAGTTTATTTATTGTAATATTTTTAAACTAAAATTAAACTAAAAAATAAGGTAATAACTAATGTTTGGAAATAATACAAATATTGAAAAAACAAGAAAAGCTACAAGTATCGAAACAGCAAAAAAAGAGTTATATTTCCCACCAAATATAATAGACCCACGAAAATATATAAAATTAGAAAATGGTAGTTATTTTGGATTAACCCACGAAAAAGACGAAAAAAAAATAAACGCAACTTATGTTCCAAATGAAGCAATAAATCACATTTTATTTTGTGGTATAACAAGAAGTGGA
The DNA here is from genome assembly GCA_050187915.1 of Candidatus Woesearchaeota archaeon. Classification (GTDB taxonomy): domain Archaea; phylum Nanobdellota; class Nanobdellia; order Woesearchaeales; family SKGA01; genus JAQUYS01. Next base: position 11,532 of record JBFXLI010000021.1, on the reverse strand, counting down.
AAAGGAATTTTAGCAGGTGCAAAATGTTATGAAACTTTACAATATAAAAACAAAGGATTAATTTATCTTGATGTAAAACAAGAAGATTATACACCTCAAATAATTTTAGAAGAACTTACAAGACAAGGCAGACCAAACGATTTAGAAATTGTAACTTTTCCCAATGATTTTGGATATACAGGATTAAATGAAAATGACTCAATAACTGAAATTTTTGAAAAATTTTGTATCGCTTTAGAAATTGAAAAATCAGAGAACGAGGGAGTAGATTTTTACAGAAAAAATGAAAGACAAACTATTTTAAAAATATTGAAAAATTGTTTAGGAGAATATTTCAAAAACGACTGGTATGAATTTATGATTTTTATTGAAGCTCTTTTGGAAGATTTAAAAAAAAGAAAAAAAGCAGATGAAGAACTTGAAAAAGCAAAAAGAAATTATAATAAATTAGAAGAACTAAAAAAAAGATATTTTACAGATGAACTGTATAGTAAACTAAATTTTAATCGAAGAAATATTGAAGCACTTGAAACAATTTATATTAAATTATACGAACTAACAATGGGGGCAAATGTATATTCTAAATATACATTACATAATGCTTTATATAATGGAAAAGTTTTATATATAAAGTGTGATATGGAAAATGAACAGAGTTTGCAATTTTTAAAAATTTTTCAAAAAGATATTTCACAATTAATAAGAAAAAAGAAAGCAGATTGTACAGTTATTGCAGATGAAATCTCATTTTATGCGACAAAGAATTTAAGTGCAGGTTTGGCAACTCACGCAGGGTTTGGAGTGAACTATATTTTACAGTTGCAGGACTTAGGGCAAATATCAGATGAAAACTTAAGAAGTGCAATTTTAACTAACTGTTCAGTAAAACTCTTTTATAAAATTTCAGATAAATTAACTCTTGAATATGTAGAAAAATTAGGGGGTATGGAATATGTTACAAGCACAGCTTTAAAAGGCTCACTTGAAACAGTTATGAATGAAAATTTAGAGCCATTATTAAACGCAACAAGAGTTCGGGCAATGTGGTATAAACAAAATGCAATTTTAATAGCAGAATATTTTAATACAGCTTTTTTTATATCTACAAGCTTTATTCCAACTCAAAAAAAATTCGATTGGGAAAAATACAAAATTATTACACCTGTAATAAATCGAAAAACTTTTGAAATCAAAAACAAAACTCAAGATATAGATATTGAAAATACAAACACTACAAAGAATAATGAACAATCAGAAGAAAAAGCCGAAGAAGTGGAAGATTTTTAAATCTTTCTCTTTAAAGGTTATTTTTCTTTTTATTAGCAATTCTTTTAACTCCCCACTAAATATAATCAACTCCCCATTAATTCTTTTTAACTCCCCACTAAATATAATCAACTCCCCATTAATTCTTTTTAACTCCCCATAGTATAAAACTACATAAAAGCCCAATATATAGGCTTTAAATGATTAGATTTAAAACATATCCCCACTAAATATAATCTTTTCACGCGAAAGTATTAAAAAAAAATAAATATTATTAGATTAAAAAAATTTTTTTTCTATCAATTTTTTTATATGTGTTTTTTTTTGAAATGGTGGGGAGTGCTGAAAGCCCCATAAAATAGGCTCAAAGTTCTCCCCACTTAGTAGTGGGGAGTTCGGAAAAAAATATTAAAATACAAGTAAAAAATAGCTATTTTTTCTTTTAAAAGCAATTTTTAGTGTTAAAAAATAAATATCTCCCCGTTACTCCCCATTAATTCTTTTTAACTCCCCACTAAATATAATCAACTCCCCATTAATTCTTTTTAACTCCCCATAGTATAAAACTACATAAAAGCCCAATATATAGGCTTTAAATGATTAGATTTAAAACATATCCCCACTAAATATAATCTTTTCACGCGAAAGTATTAAAAAAAAATAAATATTATTAGATTAAAAATAGTATTCTCTTAAGTATTCTTAAAGTTATATATCTATATACTTACAATATAGAATATTTAAAATGTATAAATATAAAGGTAGTAAAATGGAAGAAAGTTTATTGAAGCAAATAGTAGCACCAAAGAATAAAAAAGTAAAAGTTGCTTATTCAATAGATAGTGCAATTATAAAAGATTTTAATAGTATATGTGAAGCTAAAGGATATGTAAAATCACAAATTGTTGAAAATTTCCTAAAACTTTTTATAGAACAAGAAAAAAGTTTGTTTGGAACAACAAGCATTAAAAATTAAAAAAAATATTGAAATGGTAAAGTACAAGTTTTGGTCAGCTAACTTTACCCAAAACAAAACTAGCAGGGTAAAAAAAATAAAATGGAAAATTCGGAAAATTTTGAAGAAAATAAAAAAAGATTATTATTGCTTTTACAAGAAAAAAAATTTGTTGAATTTGAACAGCTATTAAAAGATAGTTCTAAAAGTAAATCTATTAGTAAAGTTGCTTTAAGAAAAGAAATAGAATCAATTTTAAAAGATGAAGAACTCAAAAATAAAGAGAAAGAATCAAAAACTATTAATAAAAATATTCAAAATGAATTAAAATATAACGATATATCTTTTAAGTTGCCTAATGGATATATTTTTGAAAAAAATTCTATTTATAAAGAAACTAAAGACGGAATAGCTTTTATTTGTGATTGTTGTATAGTGTGTGAAATTCACAGAACAAATGATAATGAAGAATCATTACATACAATATTTTTCCCAACAAAGAAAAAATATTTATCTTTTAAATCAGAAGAATTAGTTGAAAATAAGAAATTTCAAGAAATACTTTTAAATCACGGAATTTATATAGGCGATAAAATCAAAGATTTTACAAATTATTTGCAGAATTTTATGAGAGTTAATGAGTATGTTATCCCTACAATTATAAGAGTTAATAGAACAGGTTGGCAAACAGTTTCAATAATAGAAAATGAAGAAATTAAAGATGTAGAAAAATATTGTAATCCAATTTTAAAGCCCGATTTAACTTATACAGACATTATAACTAATACTATTTCAAAAGATGGAGATTTATTAACAGCTATTCAAATATTAAAAACTGCTTTATGTTATAAAGGTAGTTGTTTAAGTACACTTGCTAGTTTATCAAGTGTACTAATTAAAAAATTTAGTAAATATGGATTATCAAATTATGTTTTGAACTTTAGTGGTGGTACAGGAGAGGGAAAAACATTGTCAAGTAGAATAGGATTATCAATGTTTGGAAATGTTCAAGAATCAACAGAGAATAGTCTATTACATAGTATGAACAGTACAGCAGTTGGAAACGAATTTTTATTTAGTCAATTTTTGGATATGCCTATACTTCTTGATGAAGCAGGAACTATAAAAGGAACATCAGAAAAAAGGGCTCAACAAATTATAGATATGATTTTTCAATATTTTAGTGGTATTGGTAAAACTAGAGGGCAAAAAAATTTAACTCTAAGAAAAACTGAAAGAAGCAGAGGTGTTTTGTTCCTTACAATGGAGTACGACTTAAAGACTATTGAAAAACAATCAGGAGTAATTGAAAAAGGATATTATAGAAGAACAATTGAAGTGGATACAACATCAGGAAATTTTTTACCATCAAAAGATATTTATGACTTTTCAAATATAAATTCCAATTTTGGTTGGATAGCTGAAATTTTTATAAATTCTATTGATGAAAATAATTTTGGAATTGAACAATTAAAAAATGATTTTTTAAATTATGAAAAAAAACTTACTAAAATAGAATTAAGAGGAAAAGAAAAATATTTTGCAATACTTTATGTTGTTTTAGAACATTTAAAAAGAATAGGATTAATAACTAATTATGAATTTGAAAAAGCAGAAGAACAACTAAAAATAGTTTATGATGAAAACCTAGAAACAATGGCAGATATTACAACTAATAAAGGGCAAGTTTGGGCAGAACAATTACAAGAATTTTTAGCGATAAATAAGTCAAAATTTGAGGGCTACGATAAAGAAATTTGGGGAGCATTTGCAACTAATAAACAAGATTTAAAAGAGATACATATATATCCAAAAATCTTAAGTAATTTTTGTATGGAAAATGGAATTAATGAAAAGAGTTTTATTAAAGAATTGTATCAAAAAGGTACTATGGTAACAGAAAAAGCAGATACAAGTGTTAGATATACAGTTAAAAGAAAAGGCGTAAGGGTATATTGTTTCTTTGCTGAAAAATTAGAAGAATTAGCAATGATTAATAAAGGTACAGTAGTTGAAATAGAGGGAGCAATAGAAAGTGCAAAAAAATATATCACATCTAGTCCAGTTGAAGTGATAAACGATAAACTTGTAGGCAAAAATGGGGAGGAAATATTTTAATTTCTTTTTCTTAGCAATTAATATATTAAAAAATACTTTATTTATAATGTAAGTTACTTTTTATATATTTTAAGTTACTTTTTATATATTTAATGTTACAATTTTTTTATCAATCATAAAAGGAGTCCAAATGTTAGTAAAAATGTTAGAAGATATAACAACTGATGAAACTTGTAGAAAAGATGATATTGTAGTAGCTAAATATTTATATGATGGAAAATATCAATTATTACATAAATATCTTGATAAAGATAAAAAACCTATTGAATTTCAATGTTATGAACATCAAATTGAAATATTAACAGAACAACAAGCAAATAGTTTTATTGTTGAAATTGCATTTAGAAAAATGAGAAAATTTAATAGTGGGATTGAAATATATCAAAGAAATATAGTTTTAGATAATGTAGTAATTGATGAACAAGTTTTGTATAGACCTAAAACAATTAATATTCCACTTGTTAAACAAGTTACAAAAAAAGTAAATAATTGTCGTTTACTTGAAAAAAAACAAGCGAAATATATAAAATGAAAAAGGGATTATTTTTTCTTTTATTAGCAGGTGTTTTATTTGCAGATGAAAAAGTTTTAACAGAACAAGAATATAAACAAAGAATAGATGAAATTAAAATGAAAACAATTTTAGCTGTTGAAAAAACAATGTTGGAATTATTAGAAGAAGTGAAAAAAGAGCCTATAACTCCATTAAATAGTATTGCTAATATCACTTTATATCAAAAGCAAGAGGATAGTAAAACATTTGGAACATTAAAAGCTCAATCAATAGCTTTTAATCCTAGTAACAATTTAGAAAATTTTAAAGATAGTGAAATAGTGGGTAAGTGTTATGGTGCTATATATAACGATGAAAAAATCAATAACACTGGAATAGATAAGGTTATATCTACTTCACAATGTATAGGAGAATTAACAGCTATAAAATTAATTATAAAAAGAGAGATAAAATGATGTATGATTATAATACATTGGAAAGAATGACATTTATAAATCAAATTCTTTGTTACATAATTCTTACAATTTTTGTATGTTTAGTAATGTATTCAATAGCAGTAGTATTGTTTTTTATTTATTCTATTTATAAAAAAGTTAGATTTAAAGAAAAGATAAATTATAAAGAAATTTTAAAATCTCCATTAACAGGAACAGCCGATTTCCTTGTAGCGTGTTTGAGATTTATATTTTAAAAAAGGTTTTAAAATGGATAAGTATGAATATAATTTCATAGGAACAATATACAAGGTTATAGGTTTTGGGAAAAGCTCAAGAACTTGTGATGTAGAATTTAGAGAAACTAAACATCATTATATTACAAAAGACGGAACAAAATTTAATAAAAAAAGTTTAAATTCTCTATCAGGATATAAATACAAAGGCTTTTTTTTGGAGAACAAATTGAAAATATTAAAAAGATTGATTAAAAACTTTTTCTTTTTAAAAGCAGGAGTTAATTAATGGCTACAAGAAGCGAACAAGCTAAGAAAATGACAAAGTTAAGAACTAAAAGAACTAAACAAAATATTTCTAAGTGTATTGATGGAATGTTTTATTTTGATTATCAAAGAAAAAATGGTAACTGGAATATATCAAAAATAGCTAAAGATAGTGGAACAAGTAGAAATTCAGTTTACAAATATTTAGGCATAAAAAAAGGCTCACAGAATTAAATCTATAAGCCTTTAGTACAAATTTTGGTTAGTGTAATTATATCATAAAATATTGAATTTTTTAGTAAAAAATATTTAAAAAAATATGATTTTTTTAAACTAATTATTATTAATATTTTCATTGATTTTATTATTAATTTAATGATTTTTTTAAAAATACTATTTTTTTCAATTAATCATTAATTATTTCTTCTGCAACAACTTCTAATTCTTTTTTTTTTATTTCAAAAAAATCATTTGAATTAATATCAAACTTTATAAATAATTTTTCACTTGAATAATGTTGAGATATATAAACTATACCAACTAATCCACTTTTTAAAATTACTATATGCTTTTTATTATTTAAAAAAAATTGATTAATATAGTTAGTTTGAAATTTTAATACTTTATTTTCTTTTTTTATTGTTAGAAATTCACTTTGTTTAATTAGTAAAGGTTTATAAATCAAATTATCTTTTAATTTACTTTCATTCATATACTTATCTTTTGAATTTTTAAGAAACATATTATCTTCAATACCTATCAAAAAGTTTAAATTTATTTGTAAGCTTTTGCAAATTTCTATCATTATTTGAGTTATAGAAACATTATTAAATAAATTATTTAAGTTTTGAGAGTTCCATTCATTATTGATTGATTTTAATAATTCTATTTTATGTTTATACTTTTGTTGATTATTAAAATATTCATTAAAAACAAGTTCAAATTTTTCACCGACTGTACTCATACTTTTTACACTCTTTTATTAGATTTCATAATTTATTTTATATCTGATAAGTCTATTTTATCGTTATTTATAATAGTTAAATTTTACCTAAAAAAACAATAATCACAAACTTTAAATAAAAGATAAAAAATTATTAAATATTTAATAAAAATATAAATTAAATAGTATTATAATGATTAAAAATATTAATCATTAGATTAATTGTAAAACATTTAAAAAATAGGCTATAAATTATGAAAAAAAATATTATTATATCTTCAATAATGATAATAAATTTATTATCTGCTAGTGAAATTCACGAGATTTATAAGGGGGAAAGTTACAAAGTTGCTGAAAAAGATTTATTGGAAATGATAAAAGAACATATTGAAAACAATAAAACAAAAATTGAAGAAAAAATAAATAATTTTCAAAATGAAACTAAATCTAAAATGGAAAATTTAAAAAATCAATTTACTTTACCTTTTGTAACAAAAGATGAAGTAATAAAAAATAATTTGTCTTATGTAATAAGTAAAAATGATGTAAAACCGAACAACATACCATTAGGAACAGTTATCTATCCTTTAAAATATACTCAATTGCCTTATAAAATTTATCTTATTAATGGGGGGGAAGAAAAAGAAATTGAATGGTTAAAAAAACAAGATTATAAAAATATACAAGCTAGAGTTTGGGTCGTGAATGGAAAATTAAAAGAACTTCAAGAAAAGCTAGAAGTTCCAATTTTCTTTTATAGTGAAAAGATAGACTCAAGATTTAAAGTAAAAGGAACTCCATCAATGATTTATCAAAATGGGGAAGAAATGGTATTTAATTATTACAAACTAGAAAGGTAAAAAAACAAATGATAGAAAATGCAGGAACACAAAAAATATGTCCTTTGTGTGGAGATAGTTTAAAAAAAGTTACAAGTAATAAAGGTAGAAATTACATTAAATGTAAAAGCAATGGTTTTATGGAAGATGGAAAAGCTACAACTTGTGAATTTATGTTTGATACAAGACCAAAAATTTTAGAAAAGCAAAGAATAGGAGAATTAACACAAGCTGAAATTATTTCTATTTTAAATGGGGATAAAGTTATTAAAGGTGCAGGATTTTTTTATATTGACGGAAGACCTGATATTGTAGAAGATAAAAGATTTTGGCTTCATTATGATTTTAAAGAAGCTATTGTTCAAGATTTTTAAATGAAATTAAAAAAAATATTATTAGCTTTTTCTTTTTTATTAGCAAGTGATTTATTAGCAATTTGTAAACCAAGTGGCTTTTTGACTGTTGATATTGTACTTAAAGCTGATTATACAGCAATGTTGCCATTAAGAATAGCAGGAATTGAAGTTTTAAAAGGACTTATTCCTGATATGCAAAGCACAGTTTCAAGTCCTATATGTGTATGCCCAGACCCTTTCCCTAGAATTGGAATACCTGTAAGCTTTTTCGAGCCTAGCAGGTTAATAGAAGTTGTAAAAGACCCATATTGTTTTCCTACTATGGGTTTTGGTTTACCTATGTCTAAATTGCAAACTGGAACAATAGGCGACTCACACGACAAATCAAGAACTTTTTTCCAAGCACATTATTATATTTTTCCTGTTTATGCGATTATTGAATTATTCACGGACTTTATTTGTATGGAAAAAACGGGATATGATATTGCTTATATCACAGAAGTAGACCCACTTTGGAACGAAGATAGTTTAAGTTTAATTATTAATCCCGAAGCTATTTTATTTGGTAACCCTGCTACTCAAATGGCGTGTGTTGCTGATAGTATAGCTTCGCAAATTAGTACACCTTTAGACTTTCTTTTTTGGTGTAAAGGTAGTTGGGGAAATGCTTATCCAATGACAGGTAATACAAATACAAATAATTTGATTGAAGATACAGCAAGTATTGCTTCAAGTTTAATATATAAATTGCATAGAGAAATCTTACTTTGGGGTAGTTGGGGGCAGTTGGGATTATGTGGATATTATCCTGCTCCAATATGGCGAAAATCTGCTTACAGGTTACAATTAATAGCCCCAATTCCACATATTAAGGCTATGACTATCGGTACAATGGCTCAAATGTGGGGGTGGGGTAAAGATATTCCAGGTATGGGGGATAATTTCGGTTATTTGCTTTTTAAAAAAAGAGAATGTTGTGCATTTTAATTTTAGGAGTTTAAATTGCAAATCAAAAAAAAATTAAAAGATAGGGAAGGTAGAGAATTAGAGTTTTTATGTGGATATGATGAAAAACTGGATTATGTTTTTATGTGTGTTTATTTTAAAGAAAAATTGATTTTTGATAATTTATCTTTAAAAAACGCATTAGAAATAAAAGATTTTTCATATTACAAAGAAATTGCATTAAAAAAATATGGTGTCTTTTTAGATGAAATTGAAATTGAAATTAGCGATTTTTTAGATAGATATTTTCATCAGGATAGACCTACAAATAAAATATATTGTGAAGTAATAAAAAGTATTTCAAAAACAGAAAATAAATGTTTAAAAGCAAAAGATTTAGATAATTTACCTCAAACAAAACATTTTAAAGAAGAACTATTTAAACTTCACGAAGTTAGAAGAACTATTGAAAAAATAGACATACAAGGATAAAAAGATGAAAAAGGGATTATTTTTTCTTTTATTAGCAGGTAGTAGCTTACTTGCTAATAGTGATATTGACAACGCTATTATACAACAAATTGTACCAAATACAAAAATTGCAGGAATTACACAAGCTACAAGTAGCCATTATGCAGTATGTACACAAGATACAAAAATGCTTTTTTATGTAAATAAAAATGATGAAACTTTATTTTTTGGGGAAATATGGACTAACACAGGAACGAATGTAACTCAAAAGTTAAAGAATTGGTGTGATGGATTAGTAAACACTAATCCAGTTGCATTTAATGACAAAGTTTCAATTTTAAAAGATAATGGATTAAAAATAGTAAATGGAAATGGCTCAAAAAATGGAGTTGAATTTATTATTTTTAAATCTCCAACTTGCCCTTATTGTATGGAACTTGAAGAATTTTTATCAAAGACAAATACAACAACTTATGAATATATGTCGCCATCTATGGAAAGTGTAGAAGTATTTAAAAAATATGTTGATAATCCAAAAGAGGTTTTAGAAAAACAAGCGAAAACAGTAAAGGAATTAAAGCTTGAGATTGAGAGTGTACCACTTACATTAGTTGTAAAAGATGGAAAAGTGATTGAAGTTATAAAAGGTGCTGATACTCTTAAATTTAGAAAATATTTATAAAGTGCAAGAAATGGAAACTTTATTTGCAATTATCATTTTATTAATTTGCGTTCTTATTTATGTAGCTATATATTACGCTCATAAATACCATATTGTACAGGAAGAAAACGAAGTTTTAAGAAAACTTGTTTTTAGAGAAGAAAATGAGGAGATATACAGATGAATTATACTCAAGCTTTATATAAGAATAGATGGTGTGATATTGTAAGTTCTAGTAACAGGCATTTAGTGATTTTCTACATAGAAAAAAATCTAAAAGTAAATATCAAAGATATAAAAGAGTACAGATGAAAAAAGCTTTATTTTTTCTTTTATTAGCAGTAAATTTATTTGCTATAAATTGTGGAGATTTTACGGGAGAGTTTAAAACATTCAACGGGCATTATTACGCAATAACTGGTAATAAAATGAGTTTTCAAAATGCAAAGAATTTCGCTCAAGCAAATAATGGCTATTTAGCCATTCCAAACACTTTAGCAGAGAATAATTTTATTAAGGAAATTGTAGGAAGTAATAACGAAGCGTGGATTGGTGTTTATGACCCAAATTATACACAATCATTATGTTTTACTAATAATTGTTATTCTACTTCAAGAAGTAGATTTAAAACAGTTCAAGGAACAAGTTTATCTTTCCAAAATTGGGATAGTACAGATATAGAAAATCAATTTATGGAACACGATGATACGGTGGACTCTATGGATAAACCTATTATTTCATTATTAGGAGAACATTGGGCTTTATTAAGTGGAAATACTGGACTTTGGAGAGATTGGGGAACACATTTTTTTACAGGTGAAAATCCTGCATTACAAAAAGCAGTAATTGAATTTGACACGAAACCAACTTGTTATGAAGCACCAAGTACAGTAACAGGAGAAATCACAGGTAGAGTTTGTAACTCTCAAGTTTGGGATACTGTTTTAGGTGTTCAAAATGGTACAACTGCTGAATGTTTATCAGATAAAAATAATATTGAATATTGCCCTCAATCTTTAGCAGAATGTGGGCAACAATGGGATTATGAAAACGGTTATAGTGTTAGTGGAGTGGGGAGTGTTATAGATTATACAAACAAAGTTTCTAGTTCTACAACTGTTTATTCAGATAAAATAACAACTATAACTGGTGGTGGTACATCAAAATATAAGTGTCCAGATAATTGGGGGACTACAAGTTGTTTTGTATCTAAAAGTTTTTCTGTTCCATCTTGTACAAATGGAACAATGATTAAAAGTCCCTTGAGTGGTTATGAATATATGTATCCCACTGCTTATTCTTTTTCTTGTTCTTCTTTAGTATGCCCAACTGGATATATAGATAATGGAACTAATTGTGAAACAACTACAACAACACAAACTTGCCCAAGTGGTTATACTGAAACAACAGGAACAGAAACAGCTAAAGGACAATGTAAAACTAACCAAAACTACACTTATTATACTTATCTTTGTAATAGTGGTTATACCCCTATAAGTAGTGGTGGAAACACAGGTAAAACAGACC
>JBFXLI010000020.1:0-18161 GCA_050187915.1 Candidatus Woesearchaeota archaeon | reverse complement strand
GAACCAGAAAAAAATAAAAAAGAAACTAATTTTTTGGATTCAGATTTAGATTTTGAACATGATAAAGATTTAGATGAAATAAGAGAAAAATTAGGTTTAAATGAAAACAAATCTACAAAACATCTTTTTGATAAATTAGAAAAAGAAGCCAATTTAGACTTAGAAAAAGAAGCAGAAGAATATGAAAAAAATATAAATCAAGAAGAACAACAAATTGAAGAAGATAAAGAAAATATTGACACTCTTGAAATCAACGAAACAACAAATACTCAAGAAAATTTAACTCAAGACATACCTGCAGAAAAAATAGAAAACCCTGCACCTCCAGTTAAATTAAAAAACAAATCAAAAGATAACGTTCTTACATTAGAAAGTGAGTTTGAACTTCCAGAATTTAAATTACCTACAAAAGAAAACGATGATTTACAAACGTCAATATCTGCTGCAAAAGAAGCAGAAACTAAATTATCAAAATTAGAAAAAGAAGCAAAAGAATTAATGCTAGATGTAAAAAATATAATTCTAGAAAAGAAGCGTAAACACTTAAAAAATATTTATGTATTGCCCGACAAAACACATTTAAAATCACTAATATCCTTAAAAGATTACACCAAATCAAATTCTAAATTTTTTGTATTCAAAGAAACCATATTAAAAGATAAAGTTGCTTTTAAAAAATGGGTAGATAATCTTCTAAATATAGAAAAACAAACAGAATTAGCTTTAACAAAAGAACTGTATAAAAAAGTTAATGCACTTTATTCCATTTATGAAAAAAAATTAAATTCAATAACAGCTAAATACAAACCTATAACTATAAAAGAATTAAATGCATTTAAACAAAAAGAAACGTTCTTACAAAAAGAAATTGAGTATGTTAAAAAATTCAAAATAGAATTAGAAAAATTAAAAACACACACAACTTCTTTAGAAAAAAAGTATAAAACCAATTTACTTACATTAGAAAAACAAAAAGAAATTTATAAACAAAAAGAACAAGAAAGAGAAAACAAATATAAACAAAAAGAACAAGAACGAAAAGAATTTTATGATAAAAAATTCAACGAATTTAATAGATGGATGGCAGAACAAAAGTCAGCATTTGAAAAAGAAAAACAAGAATATGAAAAAAGAGAAAACGAATTAAAAGAAAAATTACTTCTTTCAAATAAAATAGCTTTTAACTTAAAAGAAAAGAACGAAAAAGAACGTTCAAAAATACATCCAGAATATATTAATTTAAAAGAACAAGAAAATGAATTCAAGACAAGAAAAGAAATAATTGAAAAGAAATTAAAAGAACAAGAAGAAAGATTAGTTCAAAAAATAAATTACAATGAAAATCTATTGACTGCAATAGCAAAAGAAAAACAAAATCTTTTAAAACTTAATGAAGATATAGAACAAGGTGGATTTAAAAATTATTTAAATAAAGAATTATCCAACACAATAACAAATGACATACCTAATTCTAAACTAGATAATCAAGTCAATTTCAAACCATCTATGGATATAGCAGACACAATACACAAATTAATATTTGATTGTCGTTCATTTGTAGAAAATAATGATTTCTTAAATGCAAAAAGTAAATATAATGAAATAAGAAATGCTTTTATGAATGCAAAATTCGATTCTCAGCAAAAAAATAAAATATATGTTGAAATAAGAGAATTATATGACGACATAAACATAAATATTTTAGAAAGAGATGCAAAAGAACATATAAATCAATAGAAAACATTTTAAGTTGAATTCCCTTTCTTTTTATTATGATAGTAATAGATGCTACAAATTTATCTCAAAGTTCAATTCAAACAGCATTATCCATATCTTCACTATTTAACAAATCCATAAAATTACAAAATATAAAATTAAATTCCCAAATTTTAGAAATTATAATGGTACTGAAACAAGCAACAAATGCATATGTTGAAGGTGCAATATTAAATTCAAATGAAGTCATATTCCAACCAACAAAAAATTTCAATATAAAAAAATTAAACATAGAAACAAATTATTCATATTATCCATTCATTCAATCAATTTTAATACCACAATTATTTTCAAATAGTATATCAACAACTTCATTAAAATATAATTATGATTCAAATTCTCCTCCAATAGATTATTTAAAAGAAGTTTTACTAAAATATCTAAATAAATATATTACAAATTCTTCAATAAAAATAATTACATCTCATTTTGATAATCAAAACAAATCAGAAGTTGTAGTTTCAATTCAAGGAAAATTTTCTCTAGATGAAGAACTTCCAAAATTAAATATAAATTATCACAAAAATTTAATTGCAATAAAAACAAATATAAACCTAACTCAAGATTTCATTCAACAAAAAATAATGCAAAAAATAATTGATTTGTTGAAACTTTCATTTTCAAGTTCAAAACTAACATCAACAATAAATACAAATGTTATTCAATCTTCTTCTGGAATTTCAATAAATTCATTTGCATTGTATGGAGAACAAAATTATGATAATTATTCACCCTACATTAAACAAATTTATATTAATCCTGAAATAAACACATTTAAAGAAAATTACCAAAAAATAATATTAGATTATGTGAATCAAATAAAACAAATAATAATCAAAGATGGTTTAGACGAACAAACAACAATAAATCTATTACCTCTTATTGCAATAACTAAAGGAGAAATAATAACAACTCAAATAACTCAAGAAATAAAAGACAATATTTTTGTTCTTGAAAAATTATTAGATATTGAATTTAAAATAAATAAAAATCAAATTTCTTGTAATGATATAGTATCTATAAATGATTTATAGAATACATAAAATTTTTAGTATTTTAGCTATAAAAAGCAAACATTTATATATAACTACATATCTACATTGTTGAGCTCAAGTCAACGAGGATAACAAAATGACAGAAAAAAATCAAAAAGAAAAATCAGAAAAATCTCAAGAAAACGAAGAATTAGAGTCTTTAAAACAACAATTACAACAAATCAGCGAAAATCATTTAAGACTACAAGCAGAATTTGCAAACTACAAAAGAAGAAATGAAACATTATCTCAAGATGCTTATGAAAGAGGAGTACTTTCAGTTATGAAAAAATTAGTAGATTTATATGATGATTTTGACATAGCATTAACAAATAAATCTTGCTCAGCAGAAGACTTCAAAAAAGGCATGGAATTAATTTATGCAAAACTTTTCTCACTTGGAGAAGAATTTAACTTAGAACATATTGATTGTCTTGGAAAACAATTTGATCCAAGACTTCATGAAGCACTTCTAACAGAAGTTTCAGAAAAACCTGAAAGTGAAATTTTAGAAGAACTTCAAAAAGGATACAAAATAAATGAAACTGTACTTAGACATTCAAAAGTAAAAGTTTCAAAAGGAAATCAAAATAATAAAAGGTGAATAAAATGAGTAAAATTATCGGAATAGATTTAGGAACAACATTTAGTGCAGTAGCTGTACTTGAAGGTGGAAAACCAGTTATAATACCAAACAGCGAAGGACAAAGAACAACTCCAAGTATTGTTGCAATGAAAAATGGAGAAAGACTTGTAGGACAAGTAGCAAGAAACCAAGCAGTATTAAATTCAGAAAATACAGTACGTTCAATAAAAAGACACATGGGTGAAGACTACAAAACAAAAATTGAAAACAACACATACACACCTCAAGAAATAAGTGCAATGATTTTACAAAAATTAAAAACAGACGCAGAAAGTTATCTTGGTGAAAAAGTTACAAAAGCAGTAATTACAGTTCCAGCATATTTTACAGATGCACAAAGACAAGCAACAAAAGATGCAGGAAAAATTGCAGGACTTGAAGTTGAAAGAATTATAAACGAACCAACTGCAGCATCATTAGCCTATGGACTTGATAAAGGAAATGATCATACAATTTTAGTTTTCGATTTTGGAGGAGGAACATTTGACGTTTCAATTTTAGAATTAGGAGATGGAGTTTTTGAAGTTAAATCAACTAATGGAGACAATCAATTAGGAGGAGATGATATAGATCAACTATTAATTGACTTCATAGCAGATGATTTCAAATCAAAAAATGGAATTGATTTAAGAAATGATAAAACATCACTTCAAAGATTAAAAGAAGCATCAGAAAATGCAAAAATTGAACTTTCATCAAAACAATCAACATCAATAAACCTTCCATTTATTACAGCAGATGCAACAGGACCAAAACATCTAACAATGGAAATAGGTAGAGCTAAATTTGAAAGTTTAATTTCAGAAATATTAGAAAGATTAAAAATTCCAACTGAAAAAGCACTAAAAGATTCAGGATTATCTACAAACGAGATAAACAAAATAATTTTTGTAGGAGGTTCAACAAGAATTCCCGCAGTACAAGAATTAGTTAAAAAATTAACAGGAAAAGAAGGAGATAAATCAGTTAATCCAGATGAAGCAGTTGCATTAGGTGCAGCAATTCAAGGAGGAATTTTAGCAGGAGATGTTAAAGATGTATTATTACTCGATGTAACTCCACTAAGTTTAGGAATAGAAACATTAGGTGGTGTCTTTACAAAAATAATAGATAGAAACACAACAATTCCAACAAAGAAAAGTCAAACATTCTCAACAGCAGCAGATAATCAACCAGCAGTAACTATAAAAGTAGGACAAGGAGAACGTTCAATGTTTGCAGACAATAAAGAATTAGGACAATTTGATTTAGTAGGTATACCTCCAGCACCTCGTGGAGTCCCACAAATTGAAGTAACATTCGATATTGATGCAAACGGAATTGTACATGTATCAGCAAAAGATTTAGGAACAGGAAAAGAACAATCAATAAAAATAACAGCTTCATCAAATCTAACAGATGCAGAAATAGAAAAAATGAAAAAAGATGCAGAAGCACATGCATCTGAAGATAAAAAGAAAAAAGAAGAAGTTGAAATAATAAACCATGCAGATACATTAGTATTTACCGCAGATAAATTGTTTAAAGATTTTGAAGGAAAAGTTGATAAAAAAGAAATTGAAGACGTCAAAAAAGAAATAGAAGAATTAAAAAAACTTTTAGAACCAGAAACAAAAGATGTTGAAGCAATTAAAAAGAAAACCAACGAAATTAATGAAAAAATACAAAAACTTTCAACAGAGATGTATCAAAAAGCATCAGCACAACAGCAAGCAGCAAACGGAACACAGAATACTGAATCCTCTGGAGCAAAAGCAAAAGATGGCGATGACGTTGTTGATGCAGAATTCACAGAAGAAAAAAGTGAAGATAAAAAATAATTTTTTTTAATTTTTTTTTAAATTTATAGGTGTGTAAAATCGAAATAATAAAAAATCAATCAATGATTGATAAATTTAAAGATTACATTAGTTCTATATCTAAACAAAGTAATGTTGCAATATTACACGATACAGATGCAGATGGAATGTCAGCTATGGCATTAACAAATTTAGCATTAAAAAAATTAAATATACGAATAAAATTAACAATTTCAAAACATCACTCAGGAAGAGAAATAACAAACGAATTAGTAAATGAATTAAAACAAAACAAAATAACACATTTAATATGTTTAGATTTACCCGTTGAAAGCTTCCCCGGAAAAGAAAAACTCTCAGATTTTAAAGTATTAATAATAGATCATCATCCAATAGAATTACACCACATAAAATCAAATTTCTTAATAATAAAACCACATCTATTTCAATATGAAATATTACCATTTAAAATTTGTACAGCACAAGTTGTTTATTTGTTTTTTTCAAAAATAATGGATATTGAAGATTTAAAATGGATTTTATTAATAGGAATGATGGGAGATATAACTTATGATACTCATAAAAATTTCATGGATGACATATTAAAGAAATTAAAAATAATCCCTCAAGAAAATATATTTGATACAGAATTTGGAAAACTAGTAAATTACATAACTTATGCTGATTGCATTTCAACAAATGACTCTTATAAAAAAGTTGAACAATCTCTGTTAAATTCAAATAATTGGAAACAAGCTTTAGAAAATTTAAATGAATTTAAAATTGTAGAAGATGAAATAAATAATTTAATTAAAGAATTTGATTCAAAAAAAGAAATCCTAAATTATATATATTTTTATGAAGTAAAATCAAAATATAATACAACATCCATACTATCCACAATAATTTCAATTAAAAAAATTCCAAACAATGTTTTATTAGTACTAGAAGAAAATAACAATAAAATACATATAAGTGCAAGATGTCAAAATCAACAACACAATATGGGAAAAATGTTATCTGAAATTAAAATAAAATTAAAAAATGCTTCTGGAGGAGGACACATTCCTGCAGCAGGAGCAACAATTCAATTAAAAGATAAAAACAAATTTAAAGAGATGGTAATTCAATACATAAAAGGTGAATAATTTGGGAAAAGATTATTATAAAATATTAGGTGTTGAAAAAACAGCATCTAAAGAAGAAATAAAAAAAGCATATAAAAAATTAGCTAAAAAATATCACCCAGACTTAAATAAAGATAATCCTGAAGCAGAATCAAAATTTAAAGAAATAAATGAAGCTGCATCAATATTAACAGATGATACAAAACGTTCACAATACAATCAATTTGGCTCTGAAGGTATGAATCAAGGTGGATTCGGACAAGGATTCCATGGATTCCAAGGCGGTGGATTTGAAGGATTTGATTTCAACGATATTTTTGAAAGTATGTTTCATGGAAGTTTTGGTGGTTCATCAAGAAGAGGACCAAGAAAAGGAGCAGATTTAAGATATGATATAGAAGTAACACTAGAAGAAGTAGCAACAGGAATTGAAAAATCAATAAAACTAACAAAACAAGATACTTGTGAAAAATGTGAAGGACTTGGAGGCACTGGAACTCAAAATTGTTCTAATTGTAATGGAACAGGCGTAATTAGAACCATAAAACAAACACCTTTTGGAGCATTCCAAACACAAACAACCTGTCATCATTGCAATGGTAAAGGAAAAATTGTAAAAAATAAATGTACTGAATGTAATGGAACAGGACACAAATTAAAAACTAAAACAATAAAAGTATCAATTCCAGAAGGAATTGAATCAGGAACAAAATTAAGAGTCTCTAATGAAGGAGAACCAGGAGAACCAGGAGCACAAAAAGGAGATTTATATGTAGTTGTATTTGTAAAAGAACATCCTATATTTGAAAGAGATGGCTCAGATATATACATAGAAGTACCATTAACATTTACAGAAGCAACACTTGGAACAACAATAGAAGTACCTATATTAAATGGAAAAGCAGAACTAAAAATTCCCGCAGGTACACAACCAGAAACACTTCTTAGAATGAAAAACAAAGGATTACCTCACATGAGAACATATGGACAAGGTGATCAATATGTTAAAATAACAATAGACGTTCCAAAAAAACCAACAAAAAAGCAAATAAAATTATTAGAAGAATTAGATAAAGAATTAAAAAATGAAAAACCACATAAAAAACTATTTGACAAATTAAAAGATGTATTTTCATAATTTTTTTAAAAAACTTTAAAAACAAAGAAAAATAAAAAAAACACAGGTGAATAATATGGCAAAAGAAGCAAGCAAAGAAGAACAAATTGGATTTCATAAAGGAAGTTTAAGTACACTAGCAAAAGAAAGAGAAGAATTTACAAGAATTTTAGGAATAGTAGAACAATTAATTAAAATGCACATGACTGCACTTGCAGATTTAGGTGTAGATGTAGAAGCAATGGCAAAAGAAGGAACTCCAGAACCTAAAAAAGAAAAAAAGAAACCAATTGAAGACATATTGTAATGATAACAACATTATCTCAATTAAGAAAATCTCCAATTGCAAAAACAGACGTTGGTGATTTAATAGTTTTAAACGGAACTCCAGAAATTGAGTTTCTAGTAAAAGGCACGATAAAAAAAATTCGTGCAGGTTTATTCTTTATAGATATTGAAGGAGAACAATATACTTTTCCAAAAAATTCTAATTTTAAAGAAAATCAAGAATTAATTTGTGTTTTAAGAGCAGAAGTAGATTCAAATAATGTTGATATTGATAACAACAATGCAAAATTCATAATTAAAGGAATTGAAAATGTCTAAACAAGAACAACTTGACAAACTAAAACAAAAAATAGAATCTGAATTAGTTTGTCCTTTGAAAGATTCAGCAACAAACATAGTTTTCGGTAAAGGAAATCCAAATGCAGATATTTTAATAATTGGAGAAGCACCAGGAGCAAATGAAGACTTACAAGGAATACCATTCGTTGGAAAAGCAGGAAAAAACTTAGATTCATTTCTTAATCTTATAAACCTATCATTAGATGATGTCTACATAGCAAACATATTAAAATATCGTCCACCAAAAAATCGAAATCCAACAAAAGAAGAAATAATAAATCATACACCTTATTTAGTAGAACAAATAAAAATAATTCAACCAAAAGTAATTTTACCTTTAGGGAAATTTGCAACAGAATTTTGCTTAGCAGAATTTGACACATCAAAAATAAAAACTATTGCAATGTCAGAAGTTCATGGAAAAATATACAAAATAAATAATTTAACAATAATTCCAATGTATCATCCAGCAGCAATGATTTACAATCAAAAATTAAAAATAACTTTAGAAGAAGATTTCGTTAAAGTTGGAAACTATTTAGGATTAAAAGTAAAAGAAACCAACCAAAAAAGTTTAAATAATTTTAACTAGCTTTAATTAAATTAGTTTTATCATCATAAACTTCATAAAACTTTTCTCTGCTAATAGGAAAAGATACACTTCTTTCTTCTTCAAAACTTTTAGAAACACCATTTTGAATCTGTTCATTATTTAAAGCAACTTCTTCTCTTTTAAAATCTGTACCATAAAGATGAAATCTAAATATGGCAACAACATTTCTTTCTTCATCAAATAAAGGACATCCTGGAAAATATTCTTTTGGAGCTATAAAAAATTCTTTAGCAATTCCATATTCATTAAATGAAGAAATTTTGCTTAAACCTCTAGGAGTATATGCATTTGGCCTAATTAAGTAACTCTTACAATTATGAATTTGTGGTGCTCTAATAGCAATATGCCCATCCTCTTTAAATTCAGAACAGTGTAACTCTCTTTTTATTGATGTAAAATCATCTTCAACATAACTTTCAACACCACCTTTTAATTTAAAATTTTGAACTTTTTTTGCATGATAAATTAATCCATAATCACTATTATATAAAATTGCACCCTCTTTTCCACGATAAAAATCAAGTACATTTGCAAAAGTATTTTCATCTTTATGAGAAACACAATAAGGTCCACTCAAATCTCTTTTTTTTATTAATTTGTTTTCAATAAGTTTTTCGTTTAAATCTGAACCATTCACAATCAACAAAAGAGGAGAACATTCTTTATTTTTATTACCGATATATGTTTTTTTACTTTTATCATAGTCTTCTTTAAAATTTTCCCAAGCAACATTAACATAATCTCTAACAAGAACATCAAAAATTTCATCTTCCACAAGTTTTTCGTCAATCATGTATATTATTATATGAATATGTATATTAAAAGGTTTTGTATAGAAAATTTGAATAAATTTATATATTACTTATGTATTTTATATATTTATACAAAAAATGAACAACTCAATACAAAATGAATTAGCTTTTTTATATTCAAATGATGCTAGATTGAAAGTAAAAGATGCATCGAAAATAGTTAAAAAATCTTCTCAAAATGTTTGTTATTTTACTAATATACTTTTCAAAAATAAAATACTTACATATCCTCATATTCTTTTTGATTATTCCTATGCAAATTTATTACTTTTCAAAGTTTATTTTAAAGGATTTTTAACTCATGAAGAAAAAGAACAAGTTTCAATAAAATTAAAAGAAAATAAATGTATTTCAGCAATATATAATTTAGAAGGAATGTTTGATTTATGTTTAGAAATATTGTCTCCCAATCCTTCTCATTTTAATAAAACAATGTTAGAAATTCAACCAATTTTAAATGCTTATCAAGAATATACAATTGTATTAAATGTTGTAACACATCTATATGCTCCCAAAAAATTTATTCAAAATCAAACAACTTTATCTTCATTTAATTCAGAAATAATAATAGGAGGAGATAGAAAACCTTATGAATTTAAATTGGATGAAATAAAAGTTATAAAAACACTTTCTGAAAATCCTTTAAAACCATTTACAGTTTTATCCAAACAAGCTGATTTACATGTTTTAACATTTAAAAAAATATTAAGTAATCTAACTTCAAAAAAAATATTTAGAGGAGTTAAATACATTCCAGCATTTGAAAATTTAGGAATACAAAAAACAAGATTATTAGTTTCTCTTTTTCCAATACCCAATGATATTAAAGAAAAAATTTCAAAATATTTAAAAGAATCATTGTATGTTTCAAGTTTTAGTTGGATTATTGGAGAATGGGGATTAGAATGTGATTTATTATGGGATAATCAAACAAATTTAAGAAAAACATCCAATACAATAAGAGAAATATTAAGAGGATTTATTAGAAACCAACAAACATTAGAATTAAGAAGTCATTATTTAAAAACTTACACTCCTGAAATATTTTTTGAAATTGTTGAACACAAAGAAAATATATAATTTACTATATAGTCTGTGACATAAGTTTCAGATATTTCAATTTAGATGTCACACACTATGCGTTGACGATTTCGCTTCTTTGATTTTGAAAATAACCCTTATTTTTGTCGTCAACTAATATTAAGTTAAATTTATAAATTGATGAAAATAAAAAATACAAGGTAAGTTAAATGATTGAAGTGCTATTAAGATTAATAATTCTTTTTGCAGTAATTATAGATCCATTGTTAACTTTAGCTTTTTTTGTTTCAAGCACTCAAAAAATGTCTAAAGAAGAAAAAATTGAAACTACAATAAAATCAATAATTTTAGCATTTAGTATTGTTCTAGCATTCTTGTTTTTCGGTGAAATGCTTTTAAAATTATTTTCAATAGATTTAAATCACTTCAGAATTGCAGGAGGAATAATTTTAGCACTTCTCGGAATAAAAATGACTCTCGGTTTAACATTCAAAACAACCATGGAAGATGCAACAACAAAAGAAGCAATATCTGCTTTAATAGCAACTCCTTTAATAAGTGGACCTGCATGTATAACAACCATAATAGTTTCTTCTTTTGATTACGGGAGATTAGTCACAGGAATTGCAGTATCAACTGTTATTTTAATAACTGCAGGATTTTTGTTTTTATTTAGCATCATGCATGGCAAGAAAATTCCTGAAGTTGCAATTAAAATGACAACAACTATGATGGGACTTATAACTGTTGCTTGGGGAATTAGTTTTATAATGACTGGTTTAGGATTATAAATTTCTTAATTAGAATAATAATGCGGAGAGAAAGTATAGTCACTTCACTTCGTACGTTCGTTACTTTCTCAGAAAAAAAGAAGCAAAGGTAGATGCACCAGTGAGTTAAACTCGAAGAGTTTATACTCGCTAGCGTTCACCTAGGCAAGACTGGTGCGGAGAGAAAGATTCGAACTCTCGTAGGTACTAAACCAACACGGCCTAAACGTGTCCCGTTTGACCACTCCGGCATCTCCGCAGAATTAATATCAGAATAAAACAACACTTTATAAAACTTTCTTGAAACTTCAAACATTACCTTTTAAAAAATCTTGTCTCAACTTTTCATCAAATCTTTCTATTGCATACCTAAGCATAGTTCTTGGCATAAAGGTATAATATTTTTTTAGAAATTTAAGTTCAACATCAAAATCAATTTTTCCAACTTCTCTTAACATCCATCCAACAGCTTTGTGAATTAAATCATGTTTATCATTTAACAACAATTTACTTATTTTTAAAGTTAAATCAAATTTTTTCTTTTTAATAAAATAAATTGTTGAAATTATTGCAATTCTTCTGTGCCATAAATTTTCACTTTCAACAAATTCAAAAAATATCTTTTCATTTTTAGAATAATTAAAAAAATAATCTCCAAAAATTTTTGGAGCAATAACATCAACTAAATCCCAATTATTTAAATAATCAACATATTTTAAAAAAAATTTAAGTAATTCTTTTTTTTCATCTTTAATTTTAGCTAATTTATATTTTTCAAGCAATATTAAAAAACCAATTAATCTATATTCATGATATTTACTAGAAACTAAGATAGAAACATCATTCAAATCTAAAGAAATATATTTTTTTGATATTTTTCTTTGCTCAGGAACTATTAAACCTAAAAAAACATCACCTTCACCATATTCACCAATTCCAGTTTTGAAAAACCTTTGATAAATTTCAGCCTTTTCTTTAGAAGAATTTTCTTTGATTTCTTTTTGTAGTTTTTTTAATTGCAAATAAATCACCTAGGCAAGACTGGTGCGGAGAGAAATAATGCGGAGAGAAAGATTCGAACTCTCGTAGGCACTAAGCCAATACGGCCTTAACGTATCCCGTTTGACCACTCCGGCATCTCCGCAAAAATAAAAAATAATTTTCTGAACGCCGAACGCTGCATTCTGTATAACGCGCCGGCATCTCCGCATGAATAATTTAAGAATAAAACTTTAATTTATAAACTTTCTTGAATTTAAAATCCAAGTTGTTCCAAAATCATTTTCTTATCAAACTTAACTAAACTATCATAACTTTGTCCAGTTCCCAAATAAAGAATTGGTTTTTTAGTAACGTAGCCAACACTAATTGCAGCTCCACCATTTTCATCTACATCAGCTTTAGACAAAATAATACCATCAATTCCAATCAAATTATTGAATTCAGTAGCTTGTTCAACACAATCATTTCCAGTTATTGATTCACCAACAAAAATTTTCAAATCAGGTTTTGAAATTCTAATAACTTTTTTTAGTTCATCCATTAAATTATTGTTTGAATGTAATCTTCCAGCAGTATCAATTAAAACAACATCTAAATTTTTTGCTTGAGCATGTTTTATAGCATCAAAAGCAACAGCAGCAGGATCAGCATTATAGTCATGTTTAATTAATTTAACACCAAGCTTTTCAGTGTGATTTTCAAGTTGTTGAATCGCAGCAGCTCTAAAAGTATCTGAAGCAGCGACAACCATAGAAATATCAT
Organism: Candidatus Woesearchaeota archaeon; assembly: GCA_050187915.1. Classification (GTDB taxonomy): domain Archaea; phylum Nanobdellota; class Nanobdellia; order Woesearchaeales; family SKGA01; genus JAQUYS01. The sequence continues at coordinate 5,035 of JBFXLI010000020.1, read as the reverse complement.
TATCTTGAAATAATTTTATTAATTTAGCTAATGTTGTAGTTTTACCACTACCATTAACACCAATCATTGCAATAACAAATGGCCTATTACTGCCATCAGCGTTCTGTCTATTTTCTTTACTATTTTTTATTTTTTCAACTAAATCAAAACTTTCAACAGATAAAATTTCATTAAAAGTTTTCTTTAAAGTTTCAAGTATAATTTCTTCAACTTGTTTTTTTGAAGAATTTTCTTTAGTTAATTTTGTTTTCAAATCTTCTTTTATTTTTTCAATAACTTCAACAGCAACATTACTTTCAAGTAAACCAAGTTCAAACTCCCAAAACATTTCTTCAAATTTATCATCAGTTAATTTAAATTTTATAATTTTTTCAGTTAGTTTAGAAAAAAATCCTTGTTTTTTCTTAGTTGTATCTACAACATCTTCTTCAAGAGATTTTTGAGCCTTTACAAGTTCTTCTTTTTTTTCTTCAACAACTTCATCTTTATCTTCAGGAACTACATCCTCTTCAAATTCTTCAATTGTTTCTTCTGCTGTTTTAGAATCTTTTTTTTCTTCAACAACTTCTTCAGGCTCTTCTTCAACTTCAGGAATTACTTCATCTTCAACAGCTTCTTCTTCAACTTCAGGAATTACTTCTTCTTTCTTTTCTTTTTTTGAAAATAATTTTGAGAAAAAACCTTTTTTTTCTTCAACAATTTCTTCAGGTTTGTCTTCAGGAACTACATCTTCTTCTAAATTTTCACTTTCTTCTTTTTTAGTGTCATCATCAACTTCTTCTTCAGAAATAAGCTCTTCAGGTTCTTCAATTGTTTCTTCTGCAGTTTTAGAATCTTTTTTTTCTTCAACAACTTGTTCAGGCTCTTCTTCAACTTCAGGAATAACTTCATCTTCAAAAATTTCTTCTTTCTCTTCAGAGATTACTTCATTTTCTTTATCTTCAATTAAAGGTTCAACAACATCTTCTTCAGGTTTATCTTCAACTTCATCTTTAAAATCATCATCTGTAACTTCAATAACTTCTTTTTCAGTTTTAGAACTAAATTTTTCAACAGTTTGTTTTATTTTTTCTTTAAGGAACTTAAACATATTCACACCCTTTCAAATTTTTTTAAATATTTTAATGATTTTTTTCAATTTCTTCTTGTAATTTAATTGCTCTTAAACTAACATTATCAAATAATTCTTGAGTTTTTTCTTTATTTTCTATAATTTTTTTAACGTGTTCTTCAATTGTTTTCAAAGTTTCATTTAAATCTTTATCAATTAGAATATTGGAACCAACGCCAACTTTTATTTTTTTTAAATCAACATCTTTTGCACTTAAAAATATTCCAGGAACCAAAGGAATTAAAATTTCATCTTTTTCATCCATAGTTTTTAATGCTTCTTTAGCATATTGCATTTGCAAATAATCATCTTCCATTAACATCAATGAATTTTCTAATTCAACTAATTGTTGATTTAACATTTCCAATTCAAAGTATTTTTCTTTTTGAATATTTATATCTTCCATTTTATTCTGAAAAATCAAATGCTCTATCTGCATTTACAACTTCTGGACCACCAGAATATTCACCTATAACAAATCCTTCATTATTAGCAACTATTGCACTTCTAACTTGAGTTGAACCCATTTCAACAGTACCTGAAGTTAATTGAATTCCTAAATGTTTTTCAATAATTTCAGCATCTTTATCTGAAACATCAGGTGTTATTAAACCAAAATTATCATTATGTACTAAAAAACTACCAACAGTAGGATTTTCTGCAATTTCCATTTTTAAAATTGGAGTACAAAATGCTTTAGAAATTTCTTTTTCCGCTTCCGCTTCAAATTCAGGATTAATTATTGTACCTTTCTTAGTAGCCAAGATATTATTTCCCAAACAAGTAAAAGTAGTTTTTATTTTTTCATATTTAATTCCTGCTTTCTTCAATTTTTCTTCTTCAAATTCAAAAATTATACTAGGAACTAATAAAGTAGTACCATCTGTTGCACAAAAAACACCAATTAAACTTGTTCCAGCAATAGTAGTTCTAAATATAGGAATTTTAAAAACTTCTTTTAAAGTTTCATCTAAAATTTCAGGAACTTCATGTCCAACAATAAGTAAATTATCCATTGCGATCATATAAAGTCCAACTAATCCTGAACCTCTTACATCTATTTTTGCTACGTGTGTCATAAATACAAGAATAAGTGCATTATTTATAAATATATTCACTAATATGCAAGAAAATTTATATAGATTGAACTTTTTTGAATTTTTTACAAATGAAAGAAACTTTTGAAGAATTTTGTGGAGTGTGTCAAACTAAGTGTTGTAATCTTAACACCATGATTACATCCCATGACGATTTAAAGAATTCAACGGATTTAAGTGAATATGAGTCATTTGATGCAGGAATATATGTGCATTGGGGAACTTGTTCTTTTTTAACCGCTAAAGGTTGCAATCTAACAGAAGACAAAAAACCATTTGATTGTAAATTATTTCCATTAACTTTTATGTTTCAAGATGGAAAAATTAACATTTACTTAAATAAAAAATGTAATTTTGCTGAACAAATAGATTCTAATTGGATAAATTATAGAAAAGACTGGCTAAAAAAACAACTTCAAAATTGGACAAAAGAAGAAATTATAAGTTATAGTGATATAATATCTAAATATTCTTCAAACAATCTTTTTTTATTAGAATCTTTGAATTTTAAATAAACTCTTTGTTCATAATCTTAACTTCTATTTCGCCAAAATGTTCTTCTTGACTCATTTCTACTTTTCTTTGATTTTCTAAGTGTAATAAAGGTAAGAAAGTATAAACTTTACATTGTTTATCTTGAGAAGTTAATAATTCATTAAAATAAACTTTAGTAGTTGTTTTAACAAATAATTTAGCTAATTTTTTGTGTAATTCTTCCATAGTTTTAGTTAATTCAAAATGTTTTTTAGGAACTTCATCTATTTCTTCATTTAAATCCATTTGTCTTAACAACTTTTTTCTTTGTTTAACAACATCAGCTTCCAAAGCTTGTTCTAATACATTAACTAAATCAAATACAGAAACTTTTCTTTCTCTTGGTTGCGGAGTTCTAGGCACTAATTTTCTATTACTATTTAAGAAAGAATTCAAATCAGTTTGTTCAAATTCAAATCCATCATCAATAAACATATCTTCTTCATCTGTAGGAGGAGCCAATAATTTATTGAAATTATCAATATCTTCACCAACCAATCTATCACTTTTTAATTTTAATAATAAACTAGAAGCTAAAATAATTTTTCCACCAATTCTAAAATCCATTGTTTTAAATTTCTTAATCATATCAATGAATTTTTCTGCTAAAATTGAAATATTAATGTTCCAAGGATCCATATTTTCAGATTTAACTAAATCATATATCATTTCTTTCCAAGATAAATCATCTTCCTTGAAAACAATATCAAATATTCTGTCTTCAGGACTTTTAGAAAGAATGCATTCTTCTACTGCAATAGTGCATGATTCAGTTGGACTCATAAAATTTATTTAATATATCTTATATTTAAATGTATCTTTTTACTATACTAATATAAATTAAACTACCTTGGTATTGTATCTAAATCAAGTCATTTCAGCTTCAAATGCCATTTTTCTAAGAAAATATGGTGGGCCCACCCGGACTCGAACCGGGGATCAACGCCTTGTAAGGGCGCTGTCATAGCCACTAGACCATGAGCCCAATTAAACTAGGTGAGTTTTAGTTATTTTATAAATCTTTGTGTTAAATAAAACTTAAGAATATTAATTTTAATATTTTTAAAAATAATTTATGACGATATCTTTATAAATAAACCTTAACTTCTCAAAACTATTAATTAAGCTTTAAATAACGTTTAACATGTTTAATTAATTAAAATTAAAACAATAATGAGGTAGTTTATAATGATGGATAATAATATTAGTTCAAGACCATTGGATGCATTAAATAAATCAAGAGATAAAAGAGTTATCGTTGAGTTAAAAGGTGGAAAAGAATATATAGGAGAGCTTAAAGCATTCGATATACACATTAACACAGTTTTAGAAAATGCTGAAGAAGTTGTAAGTGGAGAAGTAAAACGAAAATTAGGTACTGTTTTCATAAGAGGAGACACAATAACCATAATTTCTCCGCAATAATTGGTGATTTAAATGTCTAAAGGAACAGCATCTATGGGTAAGCGTTCAAGCAAAAAAACCCATATAATTTGTCGAAGATGTGGAAATCACACATATCATGTAAAAGATAAAGTTTGTAGTAGTTGTGGTTTTGGAAAATCCGCTAAAACAAGATCTTACGCATGGCAAAATAAGTAATATTTATTTTTTTTAATTTAAAATTATTCTTTATTCCCAAAAATAGTACTTAAAATACAAATCTTTTTAAATAACCTTTCTTAAAGTATATGTATGAATATAAGAAAATTAATACCTTTGTTCGTTTTTATTCTAATTGTATTAACAAGTTTAATTTATGCAGCAAATAAAAATAGTAACAATGAAGTAATAATTTCAAATCAAAATCCAATAGTATTAACAGATATACAAATATCAGCTTGTAATGCTGCACATATAGGTGCAACGTGCAAAACCAGATTAGTAGATTTAAATATTGTAACTCCAAGAGATTGTTGTTTAGTTCTTGGAAAATGTTGTTAGGTGAAATTAAATGAAAAAAAGTAATATGTTATTAACATTCACAATTATAATTTTTGCAGTACTAATATTTTCTCTAATTAAAGCTCCAAATAATATTTCTGAACCAGAAATTCCAGTTATTACAAAAGAAAGTGTTAGAGATATACCTCCAATCACACTCAAAGAAGAAAAAATTTTCAATGAATTAACCCAACAAGAAGAATATGTTTATACAAAAGTAGATCCAGAAGAATTGGATAAAGTAATATATGAAGAACCAGAAGAACCAGAAGAACAAGAACAAGATGGAAATAGGATGTATTCTACAGGTCCAGTTGATGATGATGAAGGTGTGATTGGTTGCAAAGAA
>JBFXLI010000019.1:0-23523 GCA_050187915.1 Candidatus Woesearchaeota archaeon | reverse complement strand
TTCTTTTTTTTGTTCAAAACAATTTATGGTTTTGTGTTCTGCTCCATGATATCTGAATACATCTTTTATGTCTTGAAATTGTCCTATTATTAATATATATAAAACAAATATTGTTATTTTTACTATACCATCAACAATATTAAACATTATTGAAGATAATGGGAAAAAATTATTTATTATTGTTGCTATGCCTAGGGGAGCAAGTTTGAATAATGCTATTGCAAATATAAAACTAAATATTAAACTTAGTAACATAAATATTGTAAATGTGTTTGAATCTTCTTTGTTGTTTGATTTATTTATTTCATTTTCAAAAGAAAATTCTGTTGAATAAGAAAGTGATTTGTAACCTATTATTAACATTTCAAATAAATTTATTATTCCTCTTATGAAGGGTAAAGATAAAATTTTGTATTTTGATGTTAAGGATTTGAAGGGGAATGTTTTTGTGTGTATTTCATTGTTGTTGTAAAGGGCTATGGAGTATTGGTTTTTTCCTTTCATCATGACGCCATTTATTACAGCTTGTCCTCCATATAGGGGGCATTTAGAAGCTAATATTAATAATTTTAGGAAATTTATCATATTATTGGAATTATTTATTGATTTAAAAAAATGTGGTTTAATTAAAGCCAACATTTATAAATAAGCTAATAATTATAGTAGTGAGTTTAGGCGAATAGATGTAGAAAGTGCATTTGAAATTCTATTTCAGATATAATCCAAATGTGCGCAACCAGATGAAAAATGTTATCGTTAAAAGCATTGAAACCAACAAAAAGAGAAAAAAAGAGATACATTGTATATCAAATAGAAACTGATATAAAAAAATCTATTCAAGAAAAACTTTTAATTAAATTGAAAGAAAATTTAGGTATTTTTTCAAGTGCAAAGGCAGGTATTATACCAATTCAATTTGATAATAAAACTAAAATAGGAATTATGAGAGTCAATCATAAAATGGTTGATGAAATAAGGGCGAATTTTGTTTTGATTTCAAAAATTGATAATGAAAATATTTTTGTTAAAACTCTTGGAGTTTCAGGCATATTGAAAAAAGCCAAAGAATTTACAATAAAAAATTGTGAGGAAAAATAAAATGCAACAAATGCAACATCAAATGATGGGATATGATAGGGCAATAACTATGTTTAGTCCGGACGGACGGTTATTGCAAGTTGAGTACGCAAAGAAAACAGTTAGACTTGGCAATACTGCTATGGGTTTAGTTTGTAAAGATGGTGTACTTTTGGTAACTGATAAAAGAATTGACAACAAATTAGTTGTTAGTGATGCAATTGAAAAAATTTTTCAAATTGATGAACATATTATTGCGACTGCAGCAGGAATTATTTCTGATGCTAGAGTATTAATTGAAAGGGCACAATCAAGAGCTCAAGAAAATAGAATTAAATATGATTCTCCTGTTGATACTTTAAATGTTGTTAAAGATATTTGTGCTTTGAAACAACTTTGTACTCAATCTGGTGGATTACGTCCTTTTGGTGTTTCTCTTTTAATTGCAGGTGTTGCAGAAGATGGTATGAAATTATATCAAACTGATCCTACTGGATTATACTATCAATATAGAGCAACAGTTATTGGTGAAGGAGAAAATGAAATACAAGAAATTCTTCAAAAGGAATATAAAGATAATATGAAGGTTGAAGATGCTTTGAAACTTTCAATAAAAGCAATAAAAGAATTTTTGAATGAAAATTTTTCAATGGATAGAATTGATGCAGCATTTATTGACAAAGATAGAAGTATGCAAAAGTTTAGTAAGGAAGATTTGAATAAAATTATGAAGTAATTTTAAAGAAATAGGAATAATAAAAGAAGTGATAATATGGTTAAGGGAAATAAATTGATTGATAACAGAATACAAATTTCAGTTAATTTAGTTCGATACAAAAGCCATGGTAAAGTTTTTGAAATTGCAATTGATCCTGATAAAGCAATTGATTATAAAGCAGGTAAAGATGTGGATGTTTCTGAAATTATTGAAGCAGATGATATTTTTACTGATATGAAAAAGGGTTTATTTGCAAGTCCAGAAGATTTGGAAGAAGTTTTTAAAACTGAAGATGCCGTATCAATAGCTAAGATTATGTTGGATAAAGGTGAAATTCAATTTACTCAAAAATATAGACAACAATTATATGAAAAGAAAAGAAATAAAATAATAAATTTAATTCATAGAAATGTAATTGATCCTAGAAGTAAATTACCCCATCCAATAAATAGAATTGAAGCAGCTATGGAAGAAGCAAAAATTAAAATTAATGAAACTGAATCTGCTGAAGCTCAAGTAAAAAAAATTATACAATTACTTCAACCAATTATTCCTATGTCTATTGAAGAAGTTGTTTTTAGTGTGCATGTTCCAATGCATTATATAAACAAAATTCATAAAATAATAAAAGATGAATCTACTATTATTAGAGAACAATGGCTTGGTGATGAAGGTGCTATTTTTACAATTAAAATTGGTGCTGGAAGAAGTCAAGATTTTATTGGTAGATTAAATAGTTTAACACACGCAAGTGTTAATGTAGAAAAAATAACAAAAGAAGAAAAATAATAATTATGAGGTTAAAAAAATGAGTAAATTATTAATAGAAAATAAAGATGTCGTCGTACCAGGACAAGTTGTCGCTGAAGGTATGGAATTTTTACCTAGTTACGGGACATATAGATTAGGAGAACAAATTTTGGCAAATAGAGTTGGAGTTGTTTCTCTTGAAGGAAAAGTAATAAAGACAATACCTTTAGCAGGAAAATATTCTGCTAGGAAAAATGATGTAGTTATAGGACAAATATTTGATATAATGTCTGCTGGATGGAGAGTAAAAATCAATGGAAGTTATCCTGCTTTAATTCCAATTAAAGAAGGTACATTTGAATTTATTCCAAGAGGAGCAGATTTATCAAGATATTTTCAAATTGACGAATATGTAATTGCTAAAGTTACAAATATAACTAGTCAAAATTTAATTGATTTAACTGTTAGAGGACAAGGACTTCACAAACTTAGAGGTGGAAGAATTGTTCATATCAATACTCACAAAGTTCCAAGAGTTATTGGTAAAAAAGGTTCTATGGTTTCAATGATTAAACAAGCTACTGGTTGTAAAATTATTGTTGGACAAAATGGAATTATTTGGATTTCAGGAGAAGATCCTGTTATGGAAAATGTTGCAGTTAGAACTATTGAAAAAATAGAAAAAGAATCACACATTTCAGGATTAACTGATAGAATAAAAGAACATTTAGAAACAATTACTGGTGTAAAAATTCTTGAAAAAGCTGAAGATGTTGATGACAATGAAGTAATTGAAACAAATTTTGAAGAAAGTGAAGAAAATTTAAGTTTTGAAGAACATGAAAATAAGGAGGAAAATTAAAATGAAACGAATAGATGGAAGAACTCCTACAGATTTAAGACCTATTGAAGCTAAAGCAGGTGTTATCAAAAATGCTGAAGGTAGTGGATATTTTAAAATAGGAAAAACTTGGGCTTATGCAGCTGTATTTGGTCCTAAAGAAATTGTTCCTAGATTTATGATGCGTCCTGATAAAGGAATATTAAAAGTTAATTATAATATGATGCCATTTTCTGGACAAGGAGAAAGAGTACGTCCTGGACCAAACAGAAGAGCTAAAGAACTTAGTATGGTTTCAGAAAAAGCTTTAATGTCTGTTCTTGATTTAACTAGATTCAAAAACAGCGGTGTTGAAGTTTTTATTGAACTTCCTCAAACTGATGCTGGAAGTAGATGTGCTGGAATTTGTGCAGCTTCAATTGCATTGGCTGATGCTGGTTTTGTAATGAAAGATATGGTTTCTGCTGTTGCTGTTGGAAGAGTAAATGGAGAAATTGTAGTTGATTTAAGTTATGAAGAAGAAGCTGATGAAAGTGCTGGTGGTGCTGTTGATACTGCTATGGCTACTATTCCTTCTACAGATGAAATAACTTTACTTCAAATGGATGGACAAGTTTCAAAAGATGAACTTATGAAAGCTATTGAAATGGGTAAAGAAGCATGTAAAAGAATTGCTGAAATTCAAAGACAAGCAATTAAAGACAAATATAAGGTAGGTGAATAAAATGAATTACTCAGAAAAAGAACATTTAATTAAAACTTTAAATGCTAATTTAAGATATGATGGAAGAAAACTTGATGAGTTTCGTGAATTAACTATTGAAACTGATGTAATAACAACTGCAGAAGGTTCTGCAAGAGTTAAAATGGGAAACACTGAAGTTTTAGCAGGAGTTAAATTATCAATTGGAACACCTTATGCGGATAGTGCAGATGAAGGTGTATTAATGGTTGGTTGTGAATTACTTCCAATAGCTCATGAAGATATTGAATCAGGACCACCAGGAATTGATAGTATTGAAATTGGTAGAGTTATTGATAGAGGTATAAGAGAAAGTAAAGCAATTGATACAAAAAAACTTTGCATCACACCAGGTGAAAAAGTTTGGATGGTTAGTGTTGATGTTGTTCCATTAAATCATGATGGAAATATTATTGATATTGGTGCAATAGCTGCTTTGGCTGCTTTGAAAACAACTAGATTTCCAGAAGTAGTTGATGGAAATATTAATTATAAAAAATTAACTAATGAAAAATTAGTTATAGATAAGGAACCTATTGCGATAACAGTTACAAAAGTTGGTGGAAACTTTTTAATTGATCCAACTAAAGAAGAAGAAAGTATTGCTGATGCAAGATTAACTGTAACGGTAACTGCAGATAATACTTTTTGTTCTCTTCAAAAAGGTGGAGAAGAAGGTTTAACTTCTGAAGAAATTGAAAAGATTTTTGATATTGCAATTGAAAAATCTAACGAGATTAGAAGTAAACTTTAAATTTTTTTATTTTTATTTTTTTAAATTATTTCTAAAAGAAAAAAATGGCTTGCTGGAAGCCTATTTATTGAAAATGATTTTTCACCATTCTTTCTCTGCGTCTTCTAAATCTTCTGTGTTATCAATTCTTATCCATTTTCCATAGAATACAAATCCTGCTAGTTGTTCTTGTCTTGCTAATTTTGGAAATAAATCTATTTCAAATTTGCTGTATCCTTCTGGTATTAAATCAATTACTTCTGGTTCAACTATGTAACAACCTGCGTTGATTAAGTTTGAAGATTTTTTCTTGGATGGTTTTTCTTCGAATGAAAATATTTTGCTTCCATTTAATTCAACTACTCCAAAATTTTTTGTATTGCTTGTTGTTGTCAAGGCTATTGTTGCTAAAGAATATGTGTTTTTATGAAAGTTAAACATTTCGGTTAAATCTATTTGGAATAGTGAATTTGTATTGCAAACTACAACTGGTCCTGTTATGTATTCGCTTGCTAAATTTAGTGCTCCTGAAGTTCCCATTGGTTCTTTTTCTTCAAGATAGATTATTTCATCTGCAACTCTTGAATTCTTTAATGTTTCTTTTATTATTTCAATACTGCTTTTTCTAGCGATTACTATAAATTCATTTATGTTATATTTTTTAAAAGAATAAATTATGTGTTCGAGTAATGTTCTTTCGTTTATCATACCGCAACATGTTGGAATTTTTGATTTTCCTAAACCTATTTTTTCACTTCCTCCTGCTAAAAGTATTGCTTTTGTAATTGATTTTTTATTTAAGCCTTTATTTATTAGAAGTTCTATTGCATGGCTTCTGTTTTTTATGGTGCGTTCATCAACTAATCCATCTATTTGATTAAGTAAATCATTATCTAATGTTATTGTTATTCTTTCTTTCATTTTTACCACCCGTATGATAAAGTATGAACTTTACAAAAGTATGATAAAGTATGAGTTTATAAATTTTGTGAAAGTTAGAAGTGTATTTATAAATAAAATATATCTAATATAAAAAATTAAAATAATATTAAAATTAAGCTGTTTCTAAACATTCTAACATACTTGTTATGCTCCAAATTTGTTGTCTTGTAAAGGAATCTAAATTTGCATCACTTGAAATATCATCTAAGTTGGATAATATTTTATTTACGACTAAAGACATATTTGCTTGAGACATTGCTTTTAAGTCTTTTACAATTTCTAACAATTTTGATTTTACATTTCTTGGAACGCTTGAATCTGATTGAAGTTCAGATATAAATTCCACAATTTCTTCTATTTCTGGGTTCACACAAAACACCTCTAATTATTTTTGAAAACTTCTTTTTGAATTTTATTCATTTGTTCTCTTAAGGAATTTTCTTGTTTTTTTAATGATTCTAATCTAATCATTATTGTTTCTTTTTGATTTTTTAATGTTTCTACTAATTCTTTAGAATTTTTTTTAATCATTACAGGTCCTGTTATTTGATAAGCGGTTTCTGTTAATTTTAATTCTTCTAAAGCATTTTCTATTTCAAAAACTTGTCTTTGAAAAGTTTGTTTTTGATTTATAACTGAAGAAAGATTTTGTTCTATGAATGTTAATTGTTGTATTGCATCTTCAGTCATTTTTATTACCTTTAAATTTTTATTCTTGTTCTTCTTCTATTAATTTTTCTGTTCTTTCATAAATTGATAATATTTTTGTTATTGCTGATAAACAAACTCTTAGTGCAACCATATCTTTTGCAGTTATATCAAAAAATAAATCTTTATCATTTGATTTTATTTCATAACTTGCTCTTTCTCCTGAAAATATTTTATCTTCAAGTTCAAACAATTTTAACAAGTTTTGTTTTTCTTGTTGTTTTAAATTTGTTAAATTTAAACTAACTTTTGCTTTCATCTTGCTTTTAATGTTGTTGGTGCTGTTCTAGCTTTGAAAATAAGCTTTGCACCGCAGTAAATGCAACGAACTTTCTTTTTTATGTATTGGTCTTTTATTTCTTTGTTACAAGAAAAACATCGATATTCAGTCATAGTATTAACCTCTTGAAAATTTTAATGAAATTTGAAAATAAAATAAATAATTAAATTTCTGAAACTGTTACTTTTAATTTTGGTAATTTTGCAACAGTATAAGCTTTACTTGTGAATTTTGAATTGCACTTTGTACAAACCCAAATTCCTGCTGATTCTCTTCTTACACTAACTCGTGAACAGTATGGACATTTGTGATTTTTTCTTTGCTCAGCTTCTATTTTTTCAACTTTATCTTTTCCTGTTTTACCATAACGACTACCAAATCTTTTTGTTGAGCCGGTGTTGATTGCTTTTTTCATTTTAACTCCTTATTTTTGATTATAATGGTGGGGTTGCCCAGACAATCGTTATAAACCTCAATTCAATGTGTTTATTATTTCGAACTGGGGTCCTATGGTCCCAAACCACAGATGATAGATTGCTCCCACAACAATCCTTGGAATTTCCAAGAACTGACAATGGACCAAGCTACACTACAACCCCGCAAAATAACTTTTTGCGCAGTTTGAGAAATAATACTTTGTTTATAAATCTTTTCTTAGGTTGAAAATCAATTAAAACAGCTAAAATTAATGAATTCTTTAAAATTAGACGTTATATAATGATAAAAAAAAGAAAATTAAATTATTACTGTTCCTAACTTTTTCTTAAATTCTTCAACCATATCAACTGGTGAAGGATCGATTTTGTATCTTAATGCTAAAAATATTGTTGTTAAATCTCCTATAACTACTGCTGAAAACATTTTTGTCAAGAAGTCATCTCCTGTTAAGGCTATTTCTGTTGTTGCTATTCCTTTAGAATTTGTAATTTCTTTTGTTAAATCCATTCTTTTTTGTATTCTTCTATGATCGTGATTAAATCTAAATGTTACTATGTGATAATTTCCTCTAACATTTGTAAATCCTATTAATTCATTATGATTTAATTCACTGTATCTATGGCAAAATGCTTGTGTTTTTGCATTTTCGTTAACTGCGGTTTTCATTCTATATGCTACTGGATACATTAATTCAGATGAATAAATTAATGGTGTTTTTTCAAATAATTTCTCACTTATTGATATTGCTAAATCTTTTAAATTTGATTTTGCTAGTGTTGAGGTTATTTGAACTAATGATTTAGATTGATTTTCTATTATTCCTAATCTTTCTAAAAGTTTTAAGAATGGGAAAAATAAAAAAGATATTGCTGCAGTTCTTGGTTGATAACCTGAAGGAACTAATATGAAAGGGGTTTTATTTAATCTACATAGTTCTTCTAATTTTCCACCACTTGAAATTGAAAATATATTGTCTGTTATTCTGTGTACTGCTTTGTAGCAAAATAATGTTTCTTCTGTGTTTCCTGAATAACTATTTAATAAAATTAAAGAATTTTTTGTTATTGTATTTGGGATAGCATAATCTCTTACTATAGTTATTGGTTTATTTATTCCTAAGTAAGTTAAATATGAATTTAATAAATCAAAACTTATAGCTGAGCCACCCATTCCTATGCAAAATATGTGATCTATTTCTGGATTCATTTTGGGAATATCAAAATTATCTCCTGATTCGTATGCTTTTCTAATATCTGACGTTAAATGAAAATATTGAGATAATATGTCCATTGAATCGAAATGTAAGTAATCTTCTGGAAATTTTAGTTCTTCATCCATGTTAAACACCCTATACTTTAATTAATTAAAGGTTATATATAAACATATTGTAGGTTTTTAAATAAATTGATATTTTTAAATTGTATGAAGGAGAAAATTTGTGTTTTTACATATGGTTGTGCTCATAATCAAGCTGATTCAGAAACTATGATTGGTTATTTAATTGAAGCAGGATTTAATATTGTTTCTTGTAATGAAAATTATGATTTAATTATTTTTAATACTTGTACTGTTAAAAATCCTACTGAAGATAAATTTTTTTCTCGATTAGCTTTGGAAAATAAAAAAGTAGTTGTTTGTGGTTGTATTCCTCAAAGTGGTTTTGATGAAAGATTGGAAAACTATTCTTTGGTTGGTTTGGATAATTTAGATAAAATTGTTGAGGCTGTTGAAAAAACTTTAAAGGGAGAATTTGTTAAATTTTTGGAAAGAAGGAGTTTTGAAAGAAATAATATATGTTATAGAGAAAATAAATTTATTGCTAAAATTCCTATATTGCAAGGGTGTTTGGGAAATTGTACTTATTGTAAAACTAAAATGGCTCGTGGTAATTTAAGAAGTTTTTCTATGGAAAATATTATTAATCAAATTCGTTTTGTGAAAAATGATGTTCGTGAGATTTGGTTGGTTTCTCAAGATAATGGTTGTTATGGTTTAGATATTGGTTTGACTTTAATTAATTTATTAAAAGAAATTGTTAAGTTAAATTTAAATTGTAAAGTTCGTGTGGGAATGTTAAATCCTAATTTTGCTTATGAATATCGTGATGAATTAGCTTCTTTATTAATGAATAATTGTTTTTACAAATTTTTGCATATTCCTGTACAAAGTGGTAGTGATGATGTGTTAATTAGTATGGGAAGAAAGTATAATGTTTTAGAATTTGAAGAAGCTTTAAAAGTAATAAAAGCTAAAAATCAAGATATTACTTTTTCAACTGATATTATTTGTGGTTATCCTTCGGAGACTGAGGAAGATTTTTCTAAGACTATTGATTTGGTTTCTCGTTGGGAATTTATTATTATTAATGTTTCTAAATTTTATCCTCGTCGTGGAACTGTTGCTGCTTCTATGAAGTTGTTGCCTACTGATGTTGTAAAGGCAAGAAGTAGTAGATTGATGGCGTTGGTTAAATCACAAAATCCTTTGGTTGAATATGTTGGAAAAACTTTGAAAGTTAATTTTATTTCTGATGGAATTGGTTATACTGAGAATTACATTACTGTTGAAGTTGACGGTGTTAAAGCTGGAGAATTTTTAGATGTTAAAATTATGAGTTGTGGTAGGTTTTCTATGAAGGGAAAATTAATTTAATTATTTCTTCTTTGCATATTTTGTTCTTGTAAATAAAGAATTTGGAATATGTAATATATCTTTGTCTTTTGTTTCTACTTTAACTTCAAATAAATTTAATTCGATTATTGTTCCTTCTATATTTTCTATAGATATTTTATCTCCAACTTTTAATTTGGAGTATTTTCTTATTGTTTTGCCTGCTAATATATTAGGTATTGAATCTTTTAATGCTAAGATGAAAGATATTACAAGTATTATTATTATTGCTATAAATAATATGTTTAAAAGTATTGATGTTATGCCTACATAATTTAAAGCAATTATTGAAAAAATTATATAAATGCTTGCTTGAATGAATACACTTAAAAGATTTCCTATTGATGCTTTTATTCCTGTTGTTTTTTTTAATGTTGGGTCTAATTTTAAATCTTTAAAAATTCTTTCTATTAATTTTGCTGTAATTCTTCCTATTATTATTCCTATAATTAAAATTAATATTGCAATTAGTATATTTGTAACTAATGGAATTGATGTTAAGTAAGTATTTGTTGTTAATAATTGTGTTTCATTCATTTTTTAATTGGTTGTTTGTTTGTATTTATAAAACTTTATCCTTGAATAATGATAGAAGATAGTCTTTTTTATATTGAAATTTATTTTTTTTTGTTAGGTTTTCTATTGCTTTATCAAGTCTTGAACCATACTGTGCTGCTTGTTTAGGACGATTTGCGAAGGTTTCATTTAAACCTAATTTGATTGCTGATTTTCTTAAAATTATTTTTTTGTTTTCTTTATTTATTTTATATTTAGAGGGTATTGTCATTGTATATTGTATTAATTTTTCATCTAGAAAGGGTGTTAGGGATGTTATGTTAAAATGTTTTGCTATTTTTAATTCTCTTACCATATCTCTTTCGAACATCATTTTTAATCCATTCCAACATTCTTTATGTGGGTCGTTTGATTTATCGTGTCTATCATATCCTGCAAATATTTCTTCGCTTCCAAGTCCTGAAAATACGTGTGTACAATTTAATTGTTTTAGTTTTTCTATTCCTGCAATTTCTACTGCTCCAACTCCTACGTTCACTACATCTGTATATTGTTTTGTTAAAATGTTTATGGTTTGTTTTATTAATTTTTCAGCTTGGTTTGTGTTTATTAAAACTTCTTGATAATTTAGATTTAATTCTTTTGCAACTTTTCTTGCTGTTTCTAAATCATCTGGAAATTTTTTGTTGTTGTCATGAAATCCTACAGATATTGCTGTAAATGGAATTTTATGTTTTTTTAATATAAATGAAATTAATGTTGAATCTACACCGCCTGAAAATAGAACTCCTATTTTTTCTGCTTGGTTTGCATAATTTAATATTGTTTCTTCTAACAAATTTGAAAGGTTTTGTATGTATGTTTCTTCTGCTTGGTTTGTTAGGATTGTATTTGATTCTATGTTTGTTATCCATTTTTGCCAAGTTTCATTTGTTGTTGGAAGCATATTTTTAGAATGTATTTAAGAATTATAAATTTATTGTTTATTAAGTGTTAATATTACTTTTATTAATGAGTTTATTTTAGTTTCATTTTCTAAAATGTAATTTTCAGGTACGTGTAATCCTTCATATGAAACTCTGTTTCTATAATCTCTTAAAGTTTGTAAAAATACTTTTATTTGTACAGAAAAATTATATTTATTAGAGATATAGTCTATTAATTCTTTATGTGCTCCTTCACCAGAAAATTTTATTCCTTCAGAAATGGATAAAGCTTCAAAGAGTTTATGTAATATGTCATAATAATCAATTAATGTATTTGTTGGATATTTACTTTTTTGTGTTGTGTTTAATCTTTCTAAACTTATCAAAGCCAACTTTATTAAAGATTTTTGTTTCTTCAAATCTTTTTTTACTTTGAGTTTCATTATAAACCTCTAAATATCCTTCAAGACAAATACCATTTGCAATATTACTTCTTAATTCTTCTGGATAAGTTTGAAAGTTTTCTTTGAAATGTAATTCTATTTTTCTTTGTAATATTTTCTCAAATTTTTTTAAATTTATTTGAGTTTCTTTGCATTGAATAAATAAATCTATGTCACTTGATTCTATATCTTCTGCTTTTGAATAACTTCCAAATAAAACAATACATTTTGGCATGAATTTGTCGTTTAAGTATTGAATTAAATTTGATTCATTTAATGTATTTATATTCGATAGTAATTTATTTTGTTTGAACTGTTTATTATTTATGTCGGCAAAAAATACGGAAAATTTACGGCTTCCACGTTTGTAATCTTTAGTTTGTATCATATTTTTTTGTTTTAATTTAATTAAATGCTGTTTTACAGAGGTATGAGCAAGTTTTGTTTTTCTGGATACATCTATTAAAGAAAATTCTGTTGTTGGATTTTGAAAAAATACTTCTGCAACTTTAAATATACTACAATTTTGTAACATATACTACAAAAATGTTATATAATTTATAAATTTATTGTTTATTTGTTGAATATGTTGATTGTTTATTATTCGTATTCTAATTCATACTTAAGAATATAAACTTCATTATTGTCTATTACTGTTGTGAATTTTTGTAATTTATTTATTATTTTATCTAAAGAAATTTCGTGTTCTTGTTTTAAATCGTATTCTATGTTTATGAATTCTATTTGTTTATATGTTTGAAAATTTGTGAGTGATGAGAAAATAAAATCTTCGCTTAATTTGTATGTGTCTTCATGATTTATTAGATAATTTTTTGTGACTAAGAAGTTTAAGTCTTTTTGTATGTCTATGTTTGAGCCTAATTTTTTTATTAAATCTGTTGTTTTAAATTTTTTTAATTTGTATGCTGTTTCTAGTATGGTTAATTCTTTTTTTGTTAGTTTATCTAAATCTGGGAGAGATTTTGTTTTGAATTCGTTTATGTCTGAAATTATTTTTCCTGTTATTGTTTCGATTATTAATTTAAATTGTGTATCTTTTTCTTTGCAGGTTATTATATATCCTGGAATTAATATTTGAGATATTTTTTTTATTGGTTTTTCGCTCATTAATATTAAATCTTTTTTATTTATTGTTGGTTGTATTATTGGAAGTATGTTTTTTTCTTTGAATGTGTCTAATTCTTTGAATATATCTACATCATCTTCTTTGTCTTGTATTGAAGATGTATTTAGAATATCTATTGTTTGTCCGCCGTGTTGACTTTGTCTTGGACGGATATTTATAAATAGTGGTACGTCTGTTATTCCTGTTACAAGTGCGGTTCCTATTGATAAATTTTGTATTTCTTTTTCTGTGTTTGAGGTTATTCCTTCAACTGAGGATGTTATTGCTTTTAAGTCATTTGGATTTGTTAATTTCATTATTATTTGTGTTGTGCATTGTGATATTACTGATTTATCTACTCTTGCTGGACGTTGTGAAATTATGCAAAGTCCTAAACCGAATTTTCTTCCTTCACTTGCTATTGTTCGTAATATTTTTGAGGATTTTTTTTCTCCAAAACTTCTTTCTGGGCAATTATGTACTAAAATGTCATTTGCCAAATAATTAGCATTATTAGTAGTTATGTTATATACTGTTCGTTCTCCAATGAATTTTTTATTAATGATCTTTTCATAAATAAAATGATTATCGCAATTTTTAAGTTTCCAATTTTCAAATGTAGGAAATGTGTTTTTTGTCAAGCTTGCCGATTTATTATTATATGAGTTATATATCCATTTCGCAACTAAACTAGAATATGTATTCAATAATCTAGCTATTTTTACTTTTCCTAGTTTTTTCTTTTTTAATTCTAAAGCTTCTTGTCTAAGTTGTTCTCTTCGTTTTGTTTCATATTCTTTCTTTTTTAAATATAATAAAATTTGTTTACTTAAAACTTCTTTTTTCAAATTATAACGATAATTTATTTTTTCAAAAAAATTAATCAAATTATCATTTTCATTATGTATGGAAATAATATATTTTGTTGTTTTTTTACCATCTTTTTTTCGAATATTACCTTTTCGTATAATTAAACTAGTTTTTACATTCAATTCATTGAATAAATTCATTAAATCTGCAGCATATTTCTTTGCTTCTTTATCTAATTCATTTATTTTGGAAAAATATAATCTTATGGCTTGACAATTTAATTTGGATATTGAAGGTTTATCTCCATCTCCTCCCATTAAACCTGCTAAGAATTCTGCTTTTATTTTTTTAGAACCATTTAATATCCAAGAAGGTACTGAAATGTTTTGTATTACTTTTTCTCCAACATGAGCACCTAAATGTTTAAATTTATTAAATGCGTTTGTCGAGCAATGAATTGAAGAACCCGAACCAAAAATTGTAAGTTTATTTCCATCATTCTTAGTTACTATTGAAGGGTTTTTATTTATGAAATCAACTATATTAGAACTTTTTAAGTTTAGCTTAGATAAATCTTCTTTTATTAAAAGCATATCTTCATTTTTACCTGAAAATCCAACTTGTTTATTTTTAGACATCCAACCATCACTAAATATGGCTCCTAAAAGTCGTGCATAAATCAATCGTTCATTTGAACAAATATATGTGCTTTCTATAGGTATAGAAAATTGAATTGTTTTTTCAGCTGCGACATAATTTCCTTTATAATATATGGGATGATCTGGAGTACAAATTAGTTTTCTTCCTGTTTCAGATATTAATTGCATTACTTTAGCTTTTCGTTTTGGCCAAATTTTAATTAATTCATTTGTTTCTTTTTTATTTGTTTTAGAATTTAAGGTTATTATTTTTTCATGTTTTAATTTATTTATTGATTTTAAACCTGAAAGAGTAGAAATTTTTGTTTCGGCAGTTACACAAAAATTATGTGCCTCCTCTATTACTAGAAAAAATGGAGGAATTTTATTTTGTTTTCTTAATTCAAATAAATCTTTTGTGAGTTTGTAAACGATTATGTCTTGTATGTCTGGCTCTATTCCTCTTAAATTTATTATTGAAGCGATTCCTGATTTTATGATTTCATGGTATGGTGTTGGTGCTTGTGAAAATATATCTAGTGCTCTTAGTTGTTCTATTAATCCTATGAGACTATATTTTATGGATGATTCTTCTTGATTTAAAGCTAAAATTATTTCTGAAAAATCTGTTGATTCTGCTGTTTTTATGGCATTATGAAGTACTCCTATTTGATTGTTTGAAAGTTTTTGTGGAAGTAGTTCTACTAGTTCTTGTGGTGTAAAATCGTTTGGTAATTTCAATGGTTTTGTGTAAAGATTTATTTTTGTGTCTGAATATTCTTGTGTTGGAAATTTTTTTGGAAATATGTTAAATTGTGGCATTCTTGCTTTTTCTTCTTCATCGGTGTTTGGATATTTTAATGTTGAGTATTCGCCATGTGGATCAATAATTAATAATGGTACTTTTTTATCAATTATTTCTTCAAGAAGAACTCCTACTGTATATGATTTTCCTGAACCTGATTTTGCTAAAACTGCAAGATGTTTTGTTAAAAGTTTTTTTAAATTTAAATGAACTTTTATGTCTTTTCCATCTAGTTTTCCAAGATATGCTCCTACTTCTGTATTTGAGAGTCTTATCATTTTTTCTATGAATTCATCTTCTGCTAGAAAAACTTCTGTGTTTGGTTCTAAGGGTATTCTTAGTGATTTTACAGTGTTTGTTTTTTTATCAAAATACCCTATTATTTGACAATCTGCAGTTGTTGTATCTTCTCTTTTTTCTATTTCTATTACTTGTGCTAGAACGTAATCATATACTTGATGATATATTTGAATGTATTCAAATTTTTTTACTTCTGATGTTACTAGAAATTTAAATTCATTTGTTGTTACTTTTCCAAAGATTTTACCAAGTATCATTGGTTTTGGTTAGTTGTTGTGTGTTTAAAAGTTTTACTTTAGTCGACGACATTAATATACTATATTTATTACGACAGTTTATTGCTCGTCCCTCGCAAATATTCGAGAATTTCGTTGCATATACTCAAAAATAAATATTTTTGGTACAGCAAAGCTGAATCACTCATTCTCTGATTTTATGTCAAGGTAATAAATTATAAATTACATTTGTCTTCGACTACTTAAACATTAAATTTATATATGTTTATATTTAAGATGTGTGTATGGATTGTTTTAAGGCTTACGATATAAGGGGAATTTATCCTTATGAAGTAAATGAAGAATTTGCTTTTAAATTTGGTAGAGCTGTTGGTAAATTTTTAAAAGCTAAAAAATTAGTTGTTTGTAGAGATGGCAGAAGTAGTAGTAATGATTTATTTAGAAGTTTAGTTGATGGTATGAGTTCTGTTGGTTGTGATGTTATAAATATTGGTAGAAATTCTACTCCTCAATTTTATTTCGAGGTTTTTTCTGGAACTTCTGATGGTGGTGTTATGATTACTGCAAGTCATAATCCTAAAGAATATAATGGTTTTAAGGTTTGTGGTATTGATGCTAAGCCTATTTATTTGGAAAATGGTTTATTAGATATAAAAAAATTAATGACTGAAGATGATAATTTAAAATCTAATGTTTTGGGACATGTTGTTAATAAACAAATTTCTGATGAATATGTTAAGTTTTTTTCTCAGTTTGCTGTCAAATTAAATAAAAAATTAAAAATTATTTTTGATACTGGTAATGGTATGGGTATTACTGAAGTGAAAGCATTAAAAAGAATTTATGGAAGTATGCTTGATGAAACTGTTATGTATTCTATTATTGATGGTGAATTTCCTAATCATGAATGTGATCCTTCTAAATTAAAAAATACTGAAAAATTACAAATGGAATTAGCTAGAGATGGTTATGATTTAGGTTTTGCTTTGGATGGTGATGCAGATAGAGTTGTTTGTTTTACTAAAAGTGGAATGAAAATACCTTCTGATGTTTTAACTGCAATACTTGCGGTGAAGACTGCTAAAAAAGGAGATAAAGTTGGTTTTGAAGTTCGTACTAGCCAAAGTGTTGTTGAATTTTTAGAAAAAGAAGGTTTTGTTGGTAGATTGTATCCTTCTGGACATTCTTTGATTAAAATGAATATGATTAAAGATAATTGTGTTTTTGCTGGTGAAAAATCTGGGCATTATTTTTATCAAAGTTTACATTATGTTGAATCTACTTTATTAACTATAATGAAAGTTATTGAATTTTATTTGGAACGCGATATTGAAGTGGTTGCAAAAGAAATTATGAGTAAAAGAATTTCTTTGGAAGAAAAAAATTATACTGTTACTGATAAAAATAAAGTTTTAGAATTAATTGAAAAAGAATTTTCTGATGATAAAATTGTAAAGGTAGATGGTTTGAGTGTTTATGGTTTAAATTATTTTTTTAATATTAGAAAAAGTAATACTGAAAATGTTATTAGATTAAACATTGAAGGTTTGAATAATAAGATTGTTTCTGAAATTTTAGAAAGGATTGAAAGTATAATTGCTAAGTTTTAGTTAAAATATTTTTTAATCTTTCAGGAATTAAAGCAGGAGTTATTTGATATTCTATTTTCCACGAATTTAGAAAGTCTTTTAGTTTTTCGAGTTCATTATATGAACAAACTATTACATTTTCAGAATATTTTTTAGCTTGAATTGTTTTTAAAAATCCTTTATTATCATTTCTTCCATTTAATGCATAATAAAATTTAACTCTATTTGATCCTTTAATATTTGTTAAATCATATTTTATGAAAGCAAAAGATTCAAAACCCAAATTTGAAGATAAGGATGCATTTGTTTTCAAACTTAAACCTTCTAAATAAAGTCCTTCTTTAGCTATGAAATTATTTGTTTGTAATTCTTCTAGTGTTGTTGAATTTAAATCTAAATTAGATATATTGATTTTTTTAAATTCTGATTCTATTTTTTTATCAATTTTAGTTTTAAATATTAAAAGTATATCAATATCTTTTGGTTTTGATTTTCCTTTCATATATGAACCAAATAAAATTATATCCTCTAATTGAATTTGATATTTTTTTATGAATTTTTCTGAAAAATTAATTAATGTTGTTTTTATTGATTGCATCTTCCACCAATTTTTTAATTCTATCACAAGTATCTTTTGAAATTATTCTTGAATAAGTATTTCTATATGTATTAAATTCTTCGTCTATGAAAATATATTCTAAAGGAAAATTTTTTTTAAGAAGTTCAAATCTTTCTTTATGATCTTTTGGAGCATAACCTATTTTTTCTAAAAGTATAAAATCATGTATTGCAAACCATGTTTTAAAATAAAGAATTGTAGCACTAGTATAATCTTGGAGTTCGTAAATTTTATCTGCTGAGTTTTTAAATGTTGAAATTTGTTGTTTTGATGACATGTTATTATTACTAACATATAACTTATATTTAAACTTTTTGGTTAGTAAGAATAACATTAAATATTAAAATTAATTATTTTGTTAGTAAGAATAACATTATTTAATTGAAATTATGTTTGCTCTTCCGTGTTTTATTTTTTTGATTTTGTTTTCTTTTTCTAATTTTGTTATTACTAAAGATATTTTTGCTTCGCTGTATTGTGGAAATTTATTTCTTATGTCTAATTGTGATGTTGTTTTTTCTTCTTGTATGAATTTAATTATGTTTTTTTCTAATTCGTCTGGAATTGTATTTAATTTAATTTTTTCATAATGTTTTTTGTAAATAAATAGGAAGAGCATGAATAATATTAATGCTAGTATATAATATATGAATGATGTTTTAACTTGTATATAATCTTCTGGAATTGAAACATCTATGTTTTCTATGTCTTCAAATTCAGTTGTTATAATAGGATATACTATTAAGTCTAAGTTAAATGTTCCTTCTGAGTTTAGATTTATTGTTTGATTGATTTCTGCTATAGGATATTGATTTTGATATTGTGTTGCGGTGATAATGTAGGTTCCTTTAGGCACTTGGAATGTATATGTTCCATCTTCGAGAATATATGTTTGAAGGGGTTCTGTGTTTATAGTTACTATTCCTTCTGTTACTCTTTGAAAGTCTAAATTATATATTTTTCCTTGTATTGTTGATGCTGAAGCTAATGGAAGAATTAAAAGGAAAAGTAATAGTATAAAGCTTTTATTCATCGTTTTATTATAATTTTTGTTATTTATAAATGTTTTTGATATTTAGTTGTCACTTGATAGTGGTGTAAAAATCGAAAGGTTTATATATTTATTAAAAAATATAATTTATATGAATTCCATTAATGAAGCTTTGAAAAGACGAAAAATTGCAGACACATTTGTTAAAAATTTTTCAGATATTTCTAAAGGAGTTATATTGGCTGGTTCTGTTGCTTATGGACCAATTAATTCTGTTAGGGCAGATAGTGATCTAGATTTGTTAATATTTACATCACATCCTTTGAAAGAAGTTCTTCCAATATTTATTCCAGATAATGAAGAAGTTGAAGCATTGAAAAGACATAGATTTGATGGACTTTGTTTAAAAAAATATGAACAAAATATTCCTATAAGTTTACATATTTTTGATGATGTAGGATTATTTAATATAGCTAAATCATATGTTACAAATTTACATGTTTATAGGACATCTGCTAAAGCAGGCGGTTATTTATTAAACAATTTTTTAGAGAATGAAAGTTATAATTATTTTATTAAATCAATTACTTATCCAGATATAAAAGGTTCACGTACTATGGTTCCTGTTATGTTTAGATATGAAGATAAGCATTATTTAGGAATACATCGTGATAAAATTATATCAGGTAGTAAAATTTTATTAGATACTAATAAAGAAATTGCAGAAGCAGTAGATTCAGTCTGGAATAATGTTGCTGAAACATTAGTGGATGAAGCATATCGTCATAATGGTAAATTAGATTTGGATAAAATGAATATATTGAACGCACTAGCAAGAAAAGATAGATTTGATGAACAAGTCACCAAAGATATTTTAAATAAAACTGAAGAATATGTTGCAAAATTTAAATGAATTTTCTTTTAATTTTTACTGAAGGTAAAGTTATTTCTAAAACAGCCAATTTTTCTTGATTGAAAAAATTTCCTGGATTAACACAAATTGTTTTTCCTATTTTATCTTTGAAAGATCCAGACATATCTACAGTTTCATGAATATGACCATGTATTGTTAAAACTGGTTGTGTTTTTTTGATTGCATTTAAAATGCCTATGCTTCCTAGATGTTGATTCTCTTTATTAATATCTAATTTAGTATTATAAGGAGGTGCATGAATTAATAAAATCAAATTAGACTTATTTTTAATTCCTTTAATTATATCTCTTTCAATATTATTTTTTCTACTATCTAAATCAATTTTAGTAGGAATTAAATCAGTTTTCATAGATTTAAATCCTTTGAGAATATATGGTTTTCTATATGTGTTTTCATGTATTTCTTCGGAATCTACTTTTTCCCAATCTTTAAATTTAAAAGGAGTTAGCGGGATATTTGTATAACCAAAAACTGAATAATCTTTGAATTTTTTTATAGTATTATTTACATATCTCCAAAGTTTATTATCATGCTTTTTCATAATGACTTCATTAGCTTTAAAGTCATCATTTCCAAGAATTATGAAAATTTCTGAAATATGATGTTTTTTAAATTCTTTAATTTCAGGAATTAATTCATTATTAATAAAATCAGCTTGTTTTTTAGGAGTTCTTTTTTCGGGACTTTTAGGAGTTAGATCTCCTGCAATGAAAATAGCTTCTGCATTGATTTTTTGAGCATATAAAAATAATTTCCTAAATTGATCAATATTTCCGTGTAAATCAGCAGTGCAAAGTATCTTTGTAATCATACATTTGGTTAAGATAATATTATTATAAATCTGTTGTTGTGGGTAGTTGTCACTTGATAGTGGTGTAAAAATCGAAAGGTTTATATATAAGTATTGGTTAATAATATGTATGAAACTCACTGAAATCCTTAAAACTGTTGGTAAGAATGTTGTTATTCCTGCTACTATTGTTGCTACTTTGGCTAGTCCTTTTTTTGGGAAAAATTCTCAAGCTTTTTCACAAGAAAAATATGATTATGGTATTGAAATTTTAATAAAAACTGGTTTAAATGGAAGTTCTACTGATCCTGCTCAAGATGCAAATGTTACTATTACTGCTCTTGATATTGATATGGATTTACAAAGTCAAACTGTTCCTTTAACTAGTGGTATGGCATTTTTCTCAAATGCTTACACGGATATTCCAAGTGCTTTGTTTACAACTATAAAATATGATTTTAAAATTAATGGAGAAAATTTAGGTGTTAATATTCCTAATGTTGTTTCTGCTAATATTTATAATGAAGTTGGACAAACTCTTTATTCTCAAAAATTTAATGGTTATTCTCCTGTGGCTGTTCCTTCTAGATTGGTTAATATGGCTGATGAAAAAACTTTTGTTGAATTTATAGATAAAGATGGCGAATCCTATGTTTTAAGAAAATTTAATTTAGATAAGGGTTTTGGTTTTCACAAATCTGGAAATTGGAATAAAACTTTCATGGAACAAAAAGATGGAAGTAAAGTAGAAATTGGTGGAAAAGGAAAGGCAACTACTAGATATGAAGTTAAAATTGTTCCTAATGATGGAAGTAATATGGAAAAAACTGAGATTGATACTATTGATGTTTTACTTCAAGATGGAAGACAAACTTTTGAAATGTATAATTTGGAGAAAATCAAACAACAAAAAAGAATTATGGGAACTATAAGAAATTTAGAAAACTTAAATGGTATTGATAATGCTAAGATTTTAGTTAGTAAAATGCTTTCAGATGGAAGTTTCAAAGATCTAGATTCTACATTTACTGACTTTTTAGGGGAATATACTACTAATAGAGTTGATATTCAAGATTCTATTTATTTAAGAATTTCAAAAGATGGTTTTATGAACACTATTATTGACAATATAGACAAAAATGCTTATATTTCATATTTACCTATGACTGCAAGATTAAATCACGCAGATACTTTACAAACGGGGAAAAATTTTCAAAAGAATATTGATTATATTATGATAGAAAATTTAAACTTACATCCTCTTTATGACTCTGCAATTGCAGAACAAATTGCTTTGGGAAATAATATTTCTGAACTTACTAATAATATGTTAGTTGAAGGAAGAAGAAGAAATGTTTGTCAAGCATGGGCAAAAGGAAATAAATTAGGAATTTATTTAGTTCCAGGAGAATTTACATCAGCGGAACAAGATAGTATGGTTACATGGCTTGATGAAGAAGCAAGACAAACAGGATATACAGGAGGATTTAATGATAAATATGAAATTCTTACTGAAGAACCTACTAGTCCAACTGCTTCATGGTTACGAATTAGAAATGGAAGTAATGAATTTTATTCTTGGCAATATACTAATGAAGATTCAATTGAATTAGGATATGATTATGATATTATTAATCGTGGTGGAGATGTTAAAGTTTTAATGAGAAATAAAGATCCAACATTAAAAGAATTAACTTCAAGACCTACTCAAGATAATACTGTTCTTATAAGAAGTAATTCAAATGCTATACCTTACCATGTTACAATAGCGGATGAAATTTTTAGAACTAAAAATCTAAAATATGATGTTGCTAATTTTAAATATGGTTTTGTAAATGGTTCAAAAAGTGAATTAGTTGGAATTACTCCACCAATTACAAAGGCAGAGAAAAACAACCAAAATTATTTGAAAAAGAATCAAAGAAATTCAATATATTTCAAATAATTTTTTATTTTTCTTTAATTTTTTAATGATATTAAATTATTCATATCTTTTTGTATCAATAATTTCATTTGATGTATTGCAATTTGATTTAGTCTTAATAATCTTTGACTTTGAGGAATTTTTTCTTCAATTAATAAGGCATTAATGTTTTCTAAATTCGACAAACAAATTAATTGTGAAATGTTTGCATAATCTCTTATATTACCTTGTTTTTTTATATTTTGTTGTTTCCATTCATTTGCAGTAATTCCAAACAATGCCAAATTTAAAATATCTGCTTCATCTGCATAAATTTTATTTATTTCTTCTTTTGTAAGTTCTTTTGGAATTAAATTTGATTTTATTGCATCTGTATGAATTTCATAATTTATTTTAGAAATATATCTAGTAACATTCCATTCCAAATTTTTATTTTTAATTTCTTGTTCTTTTAATTTTTGAAATTCTTTTATTAAGTATATTTTAAACTCTGCACTTATCCACATTCCAAACTCAAAAGCAATATCTTTATGAGCATAAGTTCCTCCATATCTTCCAGGATTTGATTTTAAAGAAATTATATTTGTTTTTTCAACAAGTTCCTTAACACTTATTTTAAAGTTATTTAAACCCGCTTTACTTTTAATTGTGGCAAATTCGCCATAATTAAAATTTTCATTATATATTTTTTCCCAAATTTCAATAAATTCTAAAGTATTTCTATTTCTCAACCAATCAGATACAAAAAAATCACCATCTTTAGCTCTAATCATGTCTGTTATGGATATGTAATCGGTATCATTTATTTTTGTCACACCTATTATTATTCCTTTAACATTTATTTTTGTCATAAAAATAAATAATCAGAACTAAGATTTATATTTGCTTGAGAAAAATTCGAAAGATTTACGGATTTTTTTAAAAAAATTAAAATCCCTGAACTCTGTTCTTTAGATTTATGGATTTAAAATAAACTA
>JBFXLI010000018.1:0-24017 GCA_050187915.1 Candidatus Woesearchaeota archaeon | reverse complement strand
ACCTTTTTTTGACAAACGAAGCATTTTTTGGTCATCTTGTATTACCTTAATGACCTAAGGGCTTCTTTTATAGAAATAATTTCGTCGGAATATGTAGGACAAATTCCGAATTAATAGAAAAAATAAAGAAAATTGTTTAATTAAATGTCTTTAGTAACCATCATTTCAAAATATTTTTCAGTTCCTTTTAATTTTGGATCTTCTATGAAAGTCCAAATTATGTTGACATCATCATCTAATTCAGTTGTAATTAATTCACCAATTTCATTTATATCATCAAGATCAATACTATTTTCTTTATTGTTACCTAAAATAACTAAATGTATTCCTTTAATTGATTTAGGATTAAGGTAAGGTATTATCGGATGTTGGTTTTTTGTATATTTATCAACTTTAGATAATTCAACAAGAAATCCTTCATTTAATATTGGAATGAAATCTTCTTTTACTAATCCAACTAATGATGGAAGAAATAAATTTTGAAGTTGATGTATTATGTATTGAATACATACTTCTTTCTTTTCAGGATTTAATATTATTAAATTATTCATGTATTTTTTAATTTCTTCTATTGAAGGATTTCCATGAGTTATTCCTACAATGTGAGTTTTATTTAATTCAGAAATATTTTTTAGAATATTTTCTTCTTTCATGAAAGTAATATACATTAAATCAAAATTATATTTTTTAACTTCATCTAATTTATTTATGTTGATAAATTCTACATTATTTAATATTTCTTCGTGTTCAGGAATTTCTGTTTTTAATAAATTCTTTATTTCATTATTAAAATCATTTCCTGTGTTTCCTAATCCAATAAATCCTATTTTCATTTTTTCACTCCACATATTTTACAAAACCCATTCTAGGTTTAAAAATAATCCCAGCTCTCATTAAATCATCAATAAATTCATTAGAAACATTTAATTCAAATTCTTTAAGTTCTCTTTTCTCCATTAATTTTTTTATTGCTATTGTTTCTTCTGTTTCTCTTTGAAGTAGATGAGCAAGCATAAATTCTAAAATAATAATTGGTTGAACATATTTTGTGGAAGCTAAATATTCTTTTACATCAATATATTCAATTTTTGATAAATCTAGTTTTTGCCATATGTATGTTGATTCAATCATTGAATCAGAAGTAATAAAAGATAAAATCTCGATTGGTTCTAAATTAAGATCATATTTTTTATGAATTTTTGAAAAAATAAATGAAGATAATAAAAAGTATCTTTTAGAATAACTCATTTCTACTTTTTTTATATAATTATACAATAATTCTATTTCATTTCCCGCTAAGAAAAAACAAAATCTTATCTTTATGGGTGGATTATTTGCTTCACTTTTATTTATTATGTGATTAGTTAGACAAATTCCTGTTGTGTTAACACATTCATCATCAAAAATTTGCATTATAGGTGTGATTAAATCAACTTTATTTTTATTTAATGAATAACTAAAATTTCCTAAAAATTCTTTTTTATTTAATTCATGACTTTTAACAATTATTTGAATATCTTCTTTTATTTTATTTAAATCATAATTAAATATTTCATAATCATAATATTTTATTCTATATTCTTTTTGATTGAATAATTCGTTTGGTAAAGGAATATATTCTTCTTTTTCATAAATCGTCTTTAATTTTTCTTCAACATTCCAAAATTCATGTAACAAATCTCCTCTTAATTTCGTCATTTCATTTAAACTCATTTTAACCCTCTGCATTTTTTAAAATTAAACTTGTATTTAAACATTTCTACAAATTAGTATAAAATTCTATTAGAAATAGAAAAACATATAAATAAAGTAGAGTTTTCTTGAGTATGGATACTTTTTTAAATAGTAATGAATGCAATCATGACAGGGGAGAAAATATGACTAAAATACTTATTTCAACACTATTTAATCCAGATCCAGTTTTATTGTCCTGTACTAAATTGAGTCCAGATAAACTTATTCTTTTAATTTCAGAAGAACCTGATGAAACTATTAAAAAATCGTTAGATTTGATAAAAAACTCTCTTGGGAGAGTTATTGAAGTTACAACTGTAAAAATTCCTCAATATGATATTGTAAAGATTGCTTCAGCAGTTGTTGATACAATTGACAAAGTTCATTTTGATGGTGAGATTATTATGAATATAACTTCAGGAAGAAAAACCCAAAGTATGGGTGTTTTGTTTGGTGCCTATGCTAGAAGCTCATTTGTTAAAAAAATCGCTTATTATCCTGATGGCGATAAAAAAGGTCAGGTTGTTTATTTACCAATACTTTCTATGAAATTAACTGATTCTCAAGATAAGATTATGATTGCAATTAAAGCCAACAAAATTGCTTCGTATAAAACTCTTGCTGATGCAACTGGGTTGTCTACTGCAATGGTTTATCGTGCTGTTGATGATTTAATTAAACAAGGTTTGGTTGAAAAGACTGAAGATGAAGGTATTGTGTTGACTGATGCGGGGAATATTGCGAGGTTATGAAGGTAAATAAAATGGTAACAACTGATGAAATTATAAAAACACTTGTACAATCAACGATAATTAAAAAAATTGTTGAAAGTGAATTAGACAAAAAAGTTTCAAAGGAAATTGAAAAGAAACTTTCTTCATTGGATTATAATTCAAAAAATGCAATGAAAAAAATATTTCTTGAATTACTGGATGATTATTCGGTAAAAGAAAAAATTAAAAAAATAAGGTGAAAAAAATGGGAAATGAACCGGCAAAATTATGTAGTAGTTGTGGATTTGGCTCAAAAAAAGATAAATGTGTAGTGTGCGACAAATCATTTGCAAAAAATGAAGGGAAATTATGTCGTGATTGTGGATTTGGCTCAAAAAAAGATAAATGTGCTAAATGTGGTGGTTCTTTTGCAAGAGAAACTGCTCATGTTTGTGATTCACATAAAAACGTTTGTGCTAGATGCAAAGAAAGATTGTAATTTTTTATTTTTAAAAAATATTTAATGAGTGCAGGATACTAAGTGAAATAAAATGGATATTAACAAAGAAAAACTTAAAATTATAAAACAAAAAGGAAATGTACTAGTTACTGCTAATCCTGGAACAGGAAAAACTCTTTTACTTGCATACAAGTATATTGATTTATTGAATGATGGTTTAAAACCTGAAGATATTCTTTGTTTAACATTTACAAATAAAGCAAAATGCGAAATGGAAAATAGAATCACAGGCTTAATAACAGAAGAAAAATTAAATGTTGATGTATCTAAATTAAATATTTTTACATTTCATTCATATGCATTAAATTATTTAGATGATTCTAGTGTTATTTCATCAAATATGTTAAGATATGTTATTTACAAACATTTGAAAGAACATGAAACATTAAATTATGAAGATACTTATCTTGTTGAAAATATTATTCCAAAATTTGAAAGTTTAATGAGATATTTAAAAAATTTTGGTATAACTCCTGATAAAATTAATATTAAAGAAGCAAAAAAATTCATTGAACAAGATACCAAATTTGAAAAAGAAGATCTTGAAAGATTTCTTCAAGAATTTGTAACTATATTTGCAGAATATGAAAAATTTAAATCAACAAAAGGTTGTGATTATACTGACTTATTATTAGAATTCTTAAAACTTAGTAATCCTCCTCATTTTAAGTTTGTACTTGTTGATGAACTACAAGATGTTAATGCTGTTGAAGCAGACATTGCTATAAAATCAGCAGATAATTTTTTAGCAGTTGGTGATGCAAAACAAGCAATATTTGGTTTTCAAGGTGGTTCTATTCTTAATTTTTCTAAATTTGGAAATTCAACTAAATTTATTCTATCAGAAAATTTTAGAAGTTCAAATGAAATACTAAATTATGCAAAAACTGATTTTGTAAATAAAACATTAGATGAAAGTCATAAAATTGCTTTGGCTAATTTAAAAAATAATGAAATTGGTGTGATGGATAAACCAAAAATAATTTCTGTTGCAAGAGAAGATCTTCTTCAAACAATTTGTGCATTAATTAAACAACTAAATACAACTGGAGAAAAAATTGCAGTTGTTGCTAGAACTAATTATCAAATAAGTGCTCTTTCTAAGGAACTTACTAAACGAGAAATAGAACATTCCTCAACTTTCTTTTCTGCATCTGATGAAGCAAAAGAAAATATTATAACTTTTTTACAAGGAGTATTTTCCAAAGATATGCAACTTATAAAAAATTCATTGTTTACTCCTTTTGCACCTATAACATTACAAGATGCATTTGAAGTTGGAAAAAATAGACATTTAACTATTGAAGAATTTTATTCTATTTGTCCAGCATATAAAACTTTAAGAAATTCTGTTAATACAATTGAAGATATTAATATATTATTCAAAGATAGAATTATTCCTATTGCCTTAAGTTATGGTGAAGAATATTTATTAGCATCTCTTACTATGCAAAATGCCTGTATGGAAGCATTAAGAGTAATTACAGATAAAACTTTAATTGAATTAGTAAATTATCTAAAATCTTATGATTTATTAGTTAATGATAATAATATTGAAAGAAAAATTATTTTAACTACAGTTCACAAATCAAAAGGAAAAGAATATGATAATGTAATATATGTTCCATCTAAACCAAGAGATAATGTTAGTTTTCAAGACAAAGTAGTTGAAGCAATTCTTAAATCAAAAGGAATTGATGCAAAAGCAGATCTTGAAGAAGAAACTTTAAGAGTTAATTTTGTCGCATATACAAGAGCAAAAAAAAGATTATTTATTTTAGCTGAAAAACCAAACGAATTTTTAAATGAATTCATTGAAAAAAAAGAGATTGAAAATCTTGTTGATGAATCTGTTTTAGAAGAAGATTTATCTGAATTGAAAAGAAGAGCATATAATTTATTTGTTAATAAAGAATATGAAGAAGCAAAAAAAGCTCTAGAAAATGATGAATCATGGTTACTTAATTTTGTAGAAAAACATTTTAAAGAATTAGATAGAATTTCTTTTTCAAGATTAACAAGTGATCCATATGAATATTTGTTAAATAATATTATTTTGTTTTCAGAATATTCTCAAGCAACCAATATTGGAAGTGAAGTTCATAAAATTGCTGAAGAGATATTAAAAGATAAACAAGTGGAAGTGCGTGAAGAATTAAGACCTTATATTGAAAATGTTAAAAAAATATGGGATGATTTGAAAAAACAAGGATATGAATTAATAGAAACGGAACATAATATTGTGATTCCTTTGAGTGAAATAATTCAAACTAAAAATAATATTAAATTTAAAGGAGTAATTGATGGAGTTTTGAAAAAGGGCGATGAAATATTACTTATTGATTGGAAAACATCAAAGAAAACTGGCGATGCTTCAAAATATAGACAACAATTAGAAACATACAGAAGATTATATTCATCTGATAAACATATTCCTTTAGAAAAAATTAAAGTTTCAATATGTTTTATAGGATTGAGAAAAACAATTAATGATGGAAATATTGATTTTGAATATGATTCCAAACAACCTATAAAAACTGCTTTTGATACTGTAACTAAACAATTAAATATATTTATGGAATGGAAACAAAATCCGCGAGCTTTTTTAGATGCTTTAATGGATTCAAAAGTTGATGATAATTTAATTAGAAGTTTAAAAGAACAATGGATGAAAGAAAGGGTGAATTAAGATGAATGATGATAAATTAATTGAATTAAAGAAAGAATTTGAAAATTGGATTATTGAACGGGAAAATTGGACTGGATATGAGTCACAATTAAATTATTTTTTTGAGATTAAAAAAAACATACCTGAAATAATTAAATATTATGATTCAATAAATCAAGAACAAAAAGAAAAATTAAAAAATCATGCTATAAATGGATTATTGTGGGAAATAAAACAAAAAAGCATAATTAATTTAAATCAATTTATAACATTAAATAATCTTTGGTCTGAAACATATATTGAAGCTAAAAAAAATAACTCTAAGAAAGAATTAATTGTTTTAGAAAAAAAATTCATACTTGAAAATGTCGATATTGAAGAAAATATTTTTAATACAATTATTTTTGAACGTAGTGCAGATTATTTTTTAAATGAAAACAAAGAATATTACTCGGAATTACTTAATGATGTTCGTATCTCAGAAATCATAGGTTTGATTGTAAAAACATTTAAAGTCAATTCAGCCAATTTTGGAAATAATTCAAAATTAATAAATTTTAACAATTTATATGATGTTTTTGACATTATTTTGAGTATTTTTAATAATGACCTCAATAAATGTGTTGAACTAAATCAAAAAATATCTGGATGCAATGCTCCAATATATGAAGTTTTTGGTTTTTATAATTTAGATAAAGGAAAATTTATTTTTAATAGTAGATGGAAAACATTTTTTAAATATTTTTATGGGTTGAAAAAAATAGAAAATCCGTCAGAATTAACAAATATTTTTGAAGAATTTAAAGAACAATACATCTCTACTTTTGAAAATAATTTATTAATATCAAAAATTAATGATATACTGATACAAAATGATTTAATTCTTTCTGAGGACTCAAAGAATAACATACAAATAAGTCTTCAAATAGATCAATTTATTTGGAATTTTACTTCAAAAATTCAAAAAAAATGGTTGTTTATGATTAGATCTGAATTTGAGAAAGGCAAAGTATGGGAATACTCAAAAGAACATGGAATTTTAATGATGCATTATCTTGAATCCGATTCAAAATATCAGTTAAATATAAATTATCTCAAGAAAATTAATGAGGGAGACTTGGTTGTTACATATATTAATAATAAAACCATAGGAGGGATTGGAGAAGTAACAAAAACATATTATAAAGACAATTCAAATGATAATGGGTTTGAAGGAAAATTTTCACACAGGCTTGATGTAGATTGGCTATATTTGGATTTTGAAAAAAAATTAGATGATATTGAAGATAAAATATCTTTTTCAAAAAATAATTATATTAAATTGGCTTCAAAAACAATACATGATCTTAGTGAAAATGATTTTAAATTAATTGAAAAGTTATTTAAAAATTCGACATCAAATAATTCTTCACAAGATATAAATGAAACTACAAATACAATAAATTTATTAAAAAATAAAAAACAAATAATTTTATATGGTTCTCCTGGAACAGGAAAAACATATAATACGAAACAAATTGCAATAAAATTAATTGGAGATGATTTAAATGAGTGATTTAGATTTTTCAAAATTAAATTTAAAAGAAATTTCAGAAAGAAATCTTGAAATATATAAAAATAATTTAGAATTGATTCAAAATTTATTGAATAATTTAAATTCTATTTTAGAAGAAAATGGTGTTAAAGATATTATTTTTGAAAATTCTTATGATTATAATAATTTTAAAAATTCACCTACTGTAAAAAATGTTTTTATTACAGGATCTCCTAAAGGATTAATGCATAAAGGTTTTCCTTTAATAAAATTAGATTATTTTGAAAACAAGATAATTATCTTATTTGGATATGGATATAATTCTAAAAAATCAATTATCGAAAAATTAAAAAATGATTCGGAATTTAAAAATTTATTTTTTAATTTTCGCAAAGAATTATTTGAAAGAGGTTATAATGAGAAAATAGATTACAATTTCTGGTTTGAGAATAAAAATAAAAATAAAGATATAATTAATCACATTTTTAAAGAATATCCTTCTTTTAATTTTTCAGAGTTTTTACATGAATTTATTAAAGATATGTTGATTTTTCAAAAATATATTCCTTTACGAGAAATATTAATTAAATTTAATGATAAGGGTTTATCTTCAATTGAAAATGATGATTTTTATTTGAAAAAAAATTTATCAGATGAAATTAATTTATTATTTAATAAGAAACAAATAATTTTATATGGTTCTCCTGGAACAGGAAAGACATACAATACAAAACAAATTGCAATTAAAATAATTGGAGGAAATTAAAATGGATTCAAAATATATATTAAAAAAAGAAATATTGGAAGAAGAACAAAAAACTAATAAAAAATTTGAAGAATTAAAAAATGACGGTAAAATAAAATTTATTACATTTCATCCTTCATATAGTTATGAAGAATTTATTGAAGGTATAACTATTAAAGATAAACCTGAAAATAATTCATTGTATGAGCGAAAAGATGGTTTTTTTAAGAAATTTTGTGCTGATGCTTTGAAGAATGTTTTAAAAAAAGATAAAAATATGAATTTTACATGGAAAGAGTTGTTTAAAGAATATAAAAAACACATTGAAAATAAATCTAAAGAAGATATAAAACAAATGTGGAAAGAAGCAGATCGTTTCGTTCTTATTATTGATGAAATAAACAGAGGAGATATGTCTAAAATATTTGGAGAATTAATAACTTTACTTGAATCAGACAAACGTCTTGGAGAAGATAATGCTATAACGACTAATTTGCCTATAAGTGGAGATGAGTTTGGAATTCCACCAAATGTATATTTGTTAGGTACTATGAATACAGCAGATAGAAGTATTGCTTTAATTGATGTTGCTTTAAGAAGAAGATTTGGATTTGTTGAAATGCCTCCAAATTTATATCAGTTGGAATCTGATTTTAATAAATCAGATAATTTTGAAAACAGTTTATTAAAAAAATCAATTAATAAATTAAAAGAAATAAATCAAAAAATAAGAGCAGATGAAACTTTAGGTAAAGAAAAGGAAATAGGTCATTCATTTTTTTATTCTTTAAATAATAAAAATGATGATAGTCTAATAAATATTTGGATAAGAGAAATTTTCCCTCTATTAGAAGAATATTATTATGGAGAAAAAGATAAATTAAAGGAAGTTTGTGGATCTGTTTATTTAGAAGAAGAATTTGGATTTACTAAAGAAACAAATGCTATAATAAAGTGGTTAAATGGAAACTAAAAATCAATTTCAATATTTAGAAATACAAGAGTGGAGTAAAACCCATTTAAACTATTTTGAAGAGGATGAAAAATATTTTTTTAATGAGGACAAACCATTTTTTAATACTCTTAATTATGAAAAAATTTCTCATGAAGCATTGATTGGTTCCAATCAATTTGTAGGTATATTAAAATTGCCTGGAAATAAAGATACTCCAACTATATTAAAAATAGAACCAAAAACTGCGTCAAAATATATGGATTTGCTAAGATTTGCTCAAAAAATTAAATGTAATGATGACAAATCTTTTTTTTATTACGATATTAATGAGCGTGTTGATGTTGAAGATGGAAATGTGTTTTTTGAAATAATTGCAAATTTATTTATTGTAGAACTAAAAAAAATATTACAAAAAGGATTTTATAAAGAATATGTTGAAAAAGAAGATAATTTAAATTTTTTAAAAGGAAAATTACAAATAACTAAACAAATTACTAAAAATTTTATAAAACCCAAATTTAATTGTAAATATTATGATTTAACTATGGATAATTTTACTAATCAAATGATTATTTATTCTGCTTTGAAAGTTACTAAATTTATTCATACTCATAATGATGAAAATAAAAAACTGAAATCAGAACTTCTCAAATATGTCGATTTAATGAAAGATGAAATAACTTTAAAAGATGTAATATCTCCTGTTGATTTTAAAAACATACATTTATCAAGGAAAAATGATTATTATGAAGAAATAATTAATTTTTCAAAAATAATCATTACTGAATCGTTCTTTGAATCTACAAATAAACAAAAATCAAGATGTTGCAATTTCTTAATAGATATGAATGTTATATTTGAGAGGGTTTTATTTGGTCTGATACAAAATATTATAAAAAACAGCATTTACAAAGCAAGTGATCAATCTTATTATCATATGACTGAATTAATAGAAGGTAAAAAAATTAAAATAATTCCCGATATTACTCTTTTTGAAAATAATAAGGAATTTGCAGTGGTAGATGCAAAGTATAAATCAAAACTCGGGAATTCAGAATATTATCAAATAATCACCTATTCATTAGCATTAAAACTAAAAGAAAATAATTTAAAATATGCAATACTTGTTAATTTTGAAGAAAATTTTAATGAAACAAATCTTAAAGCAAATGCAAAAATAAAGATAAGTAAATTGAAACAAGATTTGGGAGATATTAAATTACTTCAAATATCTTTAAATTTAAATAATATCTTGAATAAAAATTATATTGAAATACTAGAATTAGAATTAAAGAAGATATTATTGGAGAATATTGATGAATTTCAAGATTCATTGTGAATTAGATTCTTGGGCTGAAGTGAAGATTTTGGAAGAATTGAGGAAATTAGTTAATAATTAAGGAAATATTTATAAAATGTACAAAGGTAAAAAATAAAATGGGAGAATATAATAATTTATCTAAAGAAGAACTTCTTAAAATTATAAAAAAACAAGAACTAGATTTAAAATCAAAAAAGTATGGTTTAGTTTGGGATGATGAAAAAGAACCTGAACAAGTTGTTTTAGATTGTAGAGATAATTTGCCCATTCTTAAAAGAGTTAAAACTAAAGAAATTAAAGAACCCAAAGATAACAATAAAGAAGATAATATTCTAATTGAAGGAGATAATTATCATGCTTTAACTGTTCTAAATTATACACATCAAGAAAAAATTGATGTTATTTACATTGATCCACCATATAATACTGAAAAAGAAGGATTTATTTATAATGATGTTAGGGTGGACATTAATGATGGTTATAGACACAGTAAGTGGTTAAATTTTATGCAAAAAAGATTAAACTTAGCAAAAGAATTACTTAAAAAAAAAGGAGTTATTTTTATTTCAATTGATAAAAATGAATTTGCTCAACTAAAATTACTTTGTGATTCCATTTTTGATGAAAAAAATTTTTTAGGAGAAATAACTCGTAAACAAAGTAGTGGTTCAAAAAATGATACAGGAAACGATAAATTAATAACAAATGTTGATAAAATATTAATATATTCTAAAGGTGAATTTAATTTTTTACCCATTAATAAAATAAACAATAAAAAATATTCATTAAAAGACGAAGTAGGTTCCTATTCTACAAGAGCTCTGGAAATGCAAGGTGGAGATGACACTTTAAATTTAAGACCTAAAATGGGATATTCAATATATTATAATCATAAAAAAAATGATGTAAAAATTAAATTTGATTATTCTTTAAAAAATAAACCAATATATTTAACTGAAGATAAAAATCTTATCAAAAAAGGATATTTGTGTTATAGACCAAGAATGCGTAGAAATAAACATGGAATTTGGAGATGGGGTGAAGAAACATTTTTTTCCGAGTTTAATAAAAATAATGTTATATTTAAGGATGAACGGGTTTTTCAAAAGGAACGAGAGAAAAAAGAATTGGAAGAATATCCTAATTCTCTATGTTTGGATTACATAAATACTCAAGGAACTTTAGAAGTAAAAGAAATTTTAAAAGAGACTAAATTTAGTTTTCCAAAACCAGTAGGTTTAATAAAATATCTTCTAAAAATTTCTACAAATAGTGATGCAATAATTTTAGATTTTTTTGCAGGTTCAGGTACAACCGCTCAAGCAGTTTTAGAATTAAACAAAGAAGATGAAGGAAATCGTAAATTTATATTATGTACTAATAATGAAAATAATATTTGTACTGAAATAACTTATCCTAGAATTGAAAAAGTAATTAAAGGTTATGATTTTAAAGGAAAAGACAAAACAATTCTTTTTGAAAAAAAAATTAGTTGGACAGATTTGAGTAAAAAGACGGAAGAAATTATTGAAGAAATAAATGAAATTATTGAAGAAAATAAAGAGTCATATGATGAAATAATAAAAGAATTTAAAAATAATCTCATAAAAATAATTGGAATCAAAGAAATTGATGGAAAAAAAGAAGGTTTAGATGGTAACCTTCAATACTTTAAAACTTCACTATTACAACAAACAAAAAACAGAGATCAAACAAAAATTAATTTAACACAAAAATGTGGTGAAATGATCTGTTTAAAAGAAAATATTTTCAATTTAGAATTTGAAGAAGAAGATTATAAGATATTTTCATCTAATAATAAAACTGTTTTTTTATGTATTTATTTTAATTTTATTGATGAAAGTTTTAATGATTTCTTTAATAGAATTAAAGATTTAAATGGAAAGAAAATAATTTATATGTTCTCTCTAGAAGATAAATCTGATTCCTCTTTATTTAAAGAAATATCTAATTACACTTTAGAAGTAATTCCTAGAAAAATTCTAGAAGTTTATAAAAAATTAGTAAAAATGAATATTCCTATTAAAGCAGAAACAATTTTTATTGATTTAGAGAAAGCAAAAAAACAAATATTTGAAGATAAAGATAAAGACACAGGAGCAAAAACATTAAGAGTTGTTTTAGAAAAATTAATTCAAAAGATTGCTCAAAAAAATCAAGTAAATATGCTTACTGATAAGGGAAAAGAAATATTATTATCCACTTTAAACGATACTTTAAAAAATGAGAACATTTTTTCAAAGGTTGAATGGGAAGAAAATAAAACATATTTAGCAATAGGAAACCATGCATCACATGGAGAATATACGGAATTTGATTTAACACAATCCCATAAGTTTTATAAACATATTCAAACATTAATAAACAAATTTAATATATAAAATGACAATAAAAGAATTAAAAAACTATCAAGAAAAAGCTGTAAATAAGCTTTTATCAAGAACAAGAGAACTTTTTGAAGAAAACATAGATAAAAGAACTATCGTATTTCAAGCTCCAACCGGTAGTGGTAAAACATTTATGATGTCAAAATATATTGAAGAAATAATAAATACTTTGGAAGAAAAAGATATATGTTTTTTATGGCTCAGTATTGGAAAAGGAGATTTACATATTCAATCATATGATTCTATTAAAAATGTATTTCAAGGTTTTCCTGTTTGTAATCTCTTAGAAAAAGAATTTTTTGGTTCAAAAAAAGAAATTGAAAAAAATGAAGTTGTTGTTGCTAATTGGGAAAAATTAAGAAATAAAGATGGACAAACAGGTGAATGGAAAAATATATTAATGAAAGATAAAGAAACAGTAAATTTTAGAGAATTAATTAGAAATACCAAAGAATCTGGAAAAACAATCATACTTATAATTGATGAAAGTCATTCAAACTCAACTAGTGAAAGAGCTACAGAATTAAGAGATGATATTGTAAATGCAGATTTAACTATTGAAATGAGTGCAACACCCACTTTGAAAGAAGGAGAATATAATGAAAAAGTTCAAGTTCAACCGAATGATGTAATTGAAGAAGGGATGATTAAAAAAGAAATAATCATAAATGAGAATATAGATTCTATTGATGATAATGAAATAACTTCTCAAGAACTAATTTTAGAAATAGCATTTAAAAAAAGAGAAGAATTAAAACAAATATATTTACAAGAAAATATAAAAATAAATCCTTTAGTTTTGATTCAATTACCTTCTAGTGAAGCAGGAGAAGATAAACGGGAGTTTGTTGAAAATTTTTTATCTAAAAAAGGCATTAAATATGATAATCATAAATTGGCAATTTGGTTAAGTGAAGAAAAAGTTAATAATGAAAAAGAATTTGTAACCCCTAATGAAAGTAATGTTGAATTTTTATTATTTAAACAAGCAATAGATACTGGTTGGGATTGTCCAAGAGCTCAAATATTAGTAAGATTTAGAGAAATTAAAAGTATTGTTTTTGAAATACAAACTGTTGGAAGAATTCTTAGAATGCCTGAAGCACAACATTATAAAAATGATATTTTGAATAAAGGATATGTTTATACAAATGTAAAAAGTTTAGAAGTAAAAAAAGAAACTTATAATCCCAACATAATCAAATCAATCAATGTGAAAAGAAAAAAAACATATACTTCGATTAAATTAAAATCGTATTATAGAAATAGATTAGATTTTGGAGATGTTACTTTAAGTTTTTATAATATTTTAGAAGATACTTTTTGTGATTTTTTTAATATTGAAAAAGATAAAAAAGAATTCAATATAACTAATAAAAATAAAGAAGTAATAAAAGAAAAAATATCTGTTTATGGGTTGGACAATCAAGATGAAATCATATTAAATAAAGAAATTGAAACTAATCTGTTTGATCAAATTACTGATGAAAAAATAAAATCAGATAAAACATTAAAAGCAAATTTATCTCAAAATGACTTATTTTATGCTTTTGAAAACATAATAAAAATTAATTTGCAAGGTTTTGCTCCAAAACGTTCAATATCTATAATTAAACAAGCGTTATATAGATGGTTTAAAAAATATTTAAATGTGAACTTGCATGAAAATGGAATAATATATGTTCAAAATGTTGTTCTAAATAATGCAGAAATATTTTCTAAATTATTAGATCAATCTATAAAAAATTATAAACCAATAAAAGAGGAAGAAATTAAAAATAAGATTAAAGAGCTGGAAGAATGGCAAGATGAGTGGGAAATAGTGGAAAATAGAAATTATAATCCTCACACATATAAAAAATATGATTATAAATTAAATATATATGAACCTTGTTATTTAAACTTAGATAATAATTTAGAAAAAGATTTTGTTGAATTTCTTGAAAAAAACAAGGATAAAATTGAATGGTGGTTTCAAAATGGAAATGAACACATGATTTTAAATTTTGGAATTAAATATAATACAAAATCAACTTTTCAACCCGACTTCATAATAAAATTGAAAGATGGACGTATTGGAATATTCGATACAAAAGCCGTTGGAGAACGAGAAGATGAAAATAAATTGAAAAGTGAAGCATTACAAAAATACATACTTGAAGAAAATAAAAAAAATAAATGTTTATTTGGTGGT
The DNA here is from genome assembly GCA_050187915.1 of Candidatus Woesearchaeota archaeon. GTDB lineage: Archaea > Nanobdellota > Nanobdellia > Woesearchaeales > SKGA01 > JAQUYS01. The sequence continues at coordinate 9,225 of JBFXLI010000018.1, read as the reverse complement.
TTAGTAATAAAGGATAATAATAAATTCAGAATTTATCAAGAAAAAGAATATATTGGTTTCAAAGAAAATCATAAGAATTGGAATTTTTTAGAATTTTAATAAATTAATTTATTTTTATATACTTGATATTGTTCATCATTCATAACAACATCATATTCTTCTCGTTTTATTTCTCTTCCATTTACATCTTTAGTAATTCTTTGTATGAATGATTCAAAGTCCTTGTTAGAATCGATTAATCTATTTATTGTTTCCCAATCTAAACTAGAATTTGTTTTGGCAGGAAAGATAATCTCACTTTGTTCTATATTTTCCGCATTTAATTCAATTATTCCAATTCCGAACGCATTACTCAATCTTCTTAATTCATCTCTAAAATCAACATCTTTGTTAATATCTAAAGCGACTAAATAGCCTTCATGTGCCCAACTTGAATTAGAAACTGCTTGAAAATAATATTTTCTAATGTTACTCATATTTAATTCAATTTTCATTTCAAAAGAAAATATTTTTGTTGAACTTAATGATAATGTTTTTTGAAGTTCAATTGCATTTACGTTAAACTCAGTAAATGGAAAATATACTCCCACTAAATCAGGATGAAGCCATTCATTATAACCACTTCTACCTTTTTTAGAAATTTCATGAAATATTGTTCTCAAATGAGCTTTAAAATGTTGATCTGAATTAGCGAATTTGATTAGAAGAGGATGTAACTCTCTTTCTGAAAACTTTCTCGTTTTTTGTTCTTCAATATTAGGCACTTCTAAATCTTCTTCTTTTACTAATGATTTGTATCTTTTTAAGAAAAATAAAGCAGGTCTTTTACTTGGTTGATAAAAAATTGAATTTTTATCATCACGAATACTAACATAAATTTGAGCACTTATTGAATTCCAAGGAGTTTTACCATAGGAACTAATTTCTTTATCATAACCTTCTTTTATGGCTTCTTCCCATATTTCAACAGCTGTTAAAGGTTTTTTCATTGATTCTAAAATATTTTCCACAATTCCCAAATAAGTTAGTTTTGATTTCATGCTTTGTATTTCTATAAGCTAGTTAATAAATCTTTTTATCCAAATTATACATAAAGAATTTAAATAAGGGCTCTTTCTAAAAAGCATGAATTCACCCTTTACTGCTAAACCTACTATTAAAGGATTCATATATCAATTTAAAGTTGCTCTTTTATTGTTATTACAATCCGAAGTGGATAGTAAAGTCTCAGTTGAATCCAATGATGATATAGAACTAAATGATTCTGTCAATGGAGGGTTGGTACAAGTCAAACATCATAAAAAAGATAGTGTTTTGCGAGACTCAGATTTAGATTTTTGGAAATCATTAAGAAATTGGGCTCTCTTCTCCAAAGCAAAAAATTCATCAACAAGTTATTATCTCATAACTACTCAAAAAACCATTGATAAAAGTATTTGCAATTTATTAACATCACGAAATAGTGAAAGAAACACAGAATTAATTTTTAATAAAATAGAAGAGTTTCTTAATGAAACGCAAAATAAAGAAATAATTAAATTAACCACATATTATCTTAAATTATCTGAATTGGAAAAGAAAGATTTGATCAATAAAATTAGAATCATAGATGGTGGGGAGGATATTCAAGAGATAGACGAGTTATTAAAAAAAGAAATAAGAAGGTCTACCCGAGAACAGTTTCTAGATGCAGTTTATACGCGATTTATTTCATGGTGGTACAGAATCATCGAATCACATATTGTTAGTAATACCAATGAACCAATTTATTTACGTGATGTTGAAACTAAATTAAATGATATTTCAGATCAATTTAAGTTAGATTCTTTACCAATCGATTTCTTAGATCTAGAATTAGATAAAGATATGTCTATAAAAGCAGAACAAAGATTATTTGTTAAACAATTAGAATATATTCAAACAAACATACAAACCATACAAAGAGCCATTCTGGATTATTACAAGGCATATGCTCAACGATCGCAATGGATAAGGGACAACTTGTTGATTGAAGAGGAATTAATATATTATGAAAAAAAACTTATTGATGGTTGGGAAGAATTACTTTGTAAAATCAAAGATTTACATAATTTAGATACTTTAGATGAACTGGCTCTAAAAAAACTTGGACGAGAATTATATCATGAAGTGATAGAACAAGAAATATTTATACGAAAAGACGTCAGGGAACCATATGTGATGAGAGGAAGTTATCATATATTGGCAGACCAAAATTCTCCTTCAATATGGTGGCATCCTTATTTTAAAGAACAAGTTGAAAAATTATTATTGGAGGCGGATGTTTCAAAATGACAGAACCAATTGAAATTCGAAATTTGTTCAATCCTGCATTTTTAGCATCTATTTTAGCAATAAGTATTAATTCATATCAATCGAAATCTAAATTGGCTTTTCCTTATTTTTTATCTTTTTTAATAATTCCCTTAATCTTACATAAGAAAACTAGAGATAGTATTCCTGGTCGTGCTAACGCTAAACTACATAAATGGATAAATGAAAATCCTCAAATACAACTTGAATTAGCAAATAGAATTAAAGGATTAAATAATAAAATAAAAAAAGGCATTTTAGTAGGTATTCAAGGTAAACTTTTTAATCTCACATCTGACGGAAGATTAAATTCTTTAAGAAAAATTTCTCCTAAAATATGGAATCCTAATTCAGAAGTTATAGGAATTTGTAAAAAAGCCCACATTTTAGGAAGTTTATTTTCAACGATGGATGCTATGGAAATTTATGCAATATTAGGTGTCAAACCATGATACAAATAGAAAAAATAATATTATACAATAAAGATGGTGAAACAAGAGAATTAGAATTTCATACTAACTCAATAAATATAATTACAGGAAAATCTAAAACAGGTAAAAGTGCAATAATTGATATCATTGAATATTGTTTCGGTCACTCTAGTTTTAAAATGCCTGCAGGAATTATAAGAAATACAGTTGAATGGTATGCTGTTTTGTATAAATTTAATGAAGGTCAATTATTTGTAGCCAAACCTAGACCTGAAAAAGGACAAAAAGAACAAAGCAGTTTAATGTTCAAAATTGGTAAAGATTTAGAGACTCCAAAATTAGATGATTTAAAAATAAATTCTTCTGATGATCAACTTAAAGAGTTTATTGAAAACAAAGAAGGTTTAAAAGAAAATATAAATATGCCAAAAGAAAATGAAACTCGTCAACCTTTGTCAGCCAATTTAAAACACACTCATTATTACTTATTCCAAAATCAAACAGAAGTTGCAAATAAAGCCTTGTTATTTCATCGTCAAAATGAACCATTTATGATGCAAGCTATTAAAGATACTATGAAGTATTTTTTAGGGGCGACTTCACCAGAATTATTAAATTTATTAGATGAAAAGAAAAGTTTGAGACGAAAATTGATTGAGTTAGAAAAGAAAAATTTAGAGACTGAAATATTGCTAAAAAAAGAATTCAATATCGCCAAACAATTATTAGAAGAAGCGAAACAAATAGGGCTCTTAGACGAGATTGATTCCGTTACAGATGAAGATATAATTACAAAACTTTCTGAATTGGTCAAGATCAAGATTGAAAACAAGATTTGTATAGAAAATGATCAAATTCCTAAATTACAAAATTCTATCAAATCCTTAAAAAAAGAACTAAAAAATATTACTAATGAGTTGAATGTCGTTGATGAATTTGATGTTAGTTCAGAAAATTACAAAAAAGAAGTATTTGAACAAAGTCAAAGATTGAAATCTGTTGACTTGTTAGATTCAAATGAATCCTGTAGTTGTCCTCTTTGTAATTCTACAATTACTTCTTCTTCAGAAATCATACAATTATTAAAACAATCTTTCAACAATTTAAACAACAATCTCCAATATTTAGATAAAGATCAAGTAAAACTAAATAAATATTCTGCTGATTTAAAGAAAAAAAGAGATTCTATACGAGAAAAACTATTTTCTGAAGAATCTAATCTCAATGATTTAATTATGCAAGAAAATGAATTAAAAAAATATGAGGATAGGAATATAAAGGTTTCGAGGGTGATTGGAAGGATTAGTTTATATCTTGATTCTTTAAATTTAATGCGTCCAGATTCTCAATTGCAAAGTCAATTAAGCACTGCACAATTAGAAATGGAAAAATTAAATGAACAAATTGAAGAATTAATGGACGATGAAAAATTAGTTCGAATAATTGATAAAATCAATATAAAAATTAATGAGTTTAAAAAACATCTAGAAATGGAATTTCAATCAGAAGAATTCATGTTTAATTTTAAACATCTAACTTTACAATTTATGCAAAATGAAGAAATATGTTCTTTAAAAGATATGGGAAGTGCTGAAAATTGGTTAGCATCACATATTGTTGTTTTGTTGTCTTTTCATGAATATTTTATTGAAAATAATAGACCTGTGCCTCGTTTTTTAATATTAGATCAACCTTCACAAGTTTATTTTCCAAATACGTATGATATGATGGAAGGTAATCTAGATGAGGGAAAAGATGATGAAATCGAATCTGTCAAAAAACTTTTTGATTTATTACATGAATTTGTAAATAAACATAAAAACTTTCAAATTATTTTATTTGAACATGCCAATATTTCTCATCAACCTTACCAAGATGCTATTATTGAACCTCGTTGGGATGGAAAGAAAAATGCTTTAATTCCTTTGGATTGGAATAAAGAATAATCTTTTCTCTCCTTCTTTCCAATAATTCTCATCCAACTCACAACCCAACCATTTCCTTCCTAATTCTTTACAAGCAACAGCAGTCGAACCAACACCCATAAAAGGATCAAGAACAACATCTCCTTCATTACTTCCAATTAAAATCATTTTCTTCAAAATAGACAACGGCTTCTGAGTAGGATGTGCAGACTTACCTTCAGAATCTTTCAATCTCTCCTTTCCTTGCAAAGCTGAAGTTATCAAAGTGTTATGCATATCTTTATGACCTAAAAAATTAAAAGTAGCATCCGATGGACGAACATTTTCATTAATTGCATAAAGAATATATTCATTAGCAAACACGAAATTAGTCTTACTTATTCTTGGAGCAGGATTGGTTTTATACCAAACCAACAAATTCCTAAAAAACCACCCTTTTTTGAAAATTTCCATATATTGCGAAATTTGGGCAGTTGAGCAAAAGATAAATATTTGTCCATTAGGTTTTAGAACTCTTTTTAATTCGGCTAAAACTGGCTCAGGATCAAAGCCAAAATCCCATGCTCCAAAATTCTTACGAATCTTGAAATCTTTGTAATTAATATTTACTTTTTGCGAGACATTATAGGGTGGATCTGTCACCACAAGGTCGACACTATTGTCAGGCAATGTTTTCAAATACTCCATACAATCCATGTTTTTTATTTGGTTTAGTTTCATGGAAACATAAGGTTCACTTTTTTAGAAATACCACATTCAGAATATGTCCCACATATTCCGACGAAATTATTTTAAAAAAAGAAGCCCTATGATTTATGGTGATAAAATGAATATATTTTTAGATAAATATAAAAGAAGAATTAAAAATGCAAAAACAGATATGGAGTTAGAAGATGTGATATATTCCATATTTTTCAACGGATTAGAACATGCGAATAAATTTGAGTGGGATGGATTCGAAAATCATCCTTAGTCCATGGATGAGGTGATGATGTCATCCGTTCGGGAGGGGGGACCATCCTTTTTTGCACATAGAGGACTCATCTTTTTCTAAAGTTTAGACAAGGGCTTTGTGTCTTAAGAATTCCAAACAGCTTCCCAAAGTTTATCATATTGATTAGCAATCTGAGAAGATTTAATCAATATTGCTTGAGGTTTCTCACCTAAATTGAAAATAATTATTTTATCTTTGAAAATATTCATTGCTGGAGGAATTATTTGAGAAGTAAAGTTTATTTTAGAATTTTTATATTTCTGCAAATATTTTTTAGCATTTTGATTTGCAATGCCTTTAGTAATTATTTTTTTATCTTTTTTTATCAAATCTACTTTTTCAAAAAATTTAATTGTTTTTTCATCAAAATTATGAGCTGCAAAATATTTGAAAACATCTCCTTTCTTGGAATCTTCAAGTAAATTTAATGTTGCTGCAAATAATCCTTTGTATCCTTCATAAACCTCAACAGTTATTGGTTCTTCAGAAGCTTTAGATTGGAGTATATTGAGTTCAGGTAAAATTTTTTGAAATTGTTCTTGTTTAGTTTTAATATATTCTTCAATAAGTTTAGGATCTAAAGCTTGATAATGTTTTATTTTTCCTTTTAGAACATGTGTAATAAATCCTTTATTTGTTAATGTGTTTAAAGCATTATGAACAACAGAACTTTGTAAGGATGTTTCTTTAATTATTTGACCTGACTTAGTTTCTCCTAATTTAAGTAGAGTTAAATACACTTTACTTTCAGATTTAGAAAATCCATTTTCTTCCAATATTTGTTCTTTTTCCATCTACTCTCCAAAAAAGGTGAGTTACTATTTAAATGTTTCGTTAAATTAACTATATTATGAGGAAATTCCTCGGAGGAAATTAAAATGAATAAAAAATTAGGAATATTTTTGGCGTCATTAGGTATTGCAGGATATGTAATGAAATCTTGCATTTTACCTGATTTAAACCAACACAGAGCTTCTGAAATAGAAGGTTTACCTTATACACATGTTTTAACAACTCAATATGAAAATGTTAGTTTATTTGACAATATCGAAAATAGAGATTTAGATTTTAAAGGAAATTACTTTAAAATAAAGGGTAATGTGTATTGTTCAAATAGTGATCAAAGTATAGTTATTGAAGGTGAAAATGGTAAAAAACATAATTTTTTTATAGGAGATCCTTATTGGTCTAGTAAATTAAGAAATGCAATTGCAGAATCACCAGGTGAAATTATAGAAATACAAGGTCAATTAGAAGGGACAAATAGAAATCTTAACGAACCAAATTTGGATGCACGAGTTTTAGAAGCTAATTATAAAGGAGAAAACTATAAAGTTTTACCTTACTTAAGAACAAGAATGTATCAAGATGATTATTAATTTTTTATTTTGTACTACATCTTCCGAGCATCACATATAAGTAATGCTAAAGGTGCAATTGATGTGAAAAACCTTGAAAAAAATACAAGTCCCTCTGTAAGAACTATGGGCACTTTCTTTTATTCATGGTAACTCTTGTAATATTTGAATTTAGATATTATAAGAGCTCTGGACGTTCCCACATGGTGTCTTTGTCGGGAGGGGGGATTTACCCTTTTGTCCATTTTGACGGGACACATTTTATTTCTCCTTCATCAAATTCCAAGTTAATTCACTTTCTTTTCTTTCTCTTTCTTCTTTTAATTTCTCTAAATTTCTTTCAGCTTCTAAAATCTTCATCTTCCAATCAGCTAATTCAGATTTTCGAATAAATTCAGGTTCATCTAACTCTTTTAAAATTTCCATATATTCTTCTTTATATGTTTTTTTCATAGAAGCAAAATGCATACATCCAAACATTTGATGTGGATTCTTTTCAATAAATTGTTCTATTTTCATCAAAGTTTCGATGTAATCTTTGTCGTCTGTTTCCTTTAATTTATGATGTACATATTTTGTTTTTATTTTTGTAAAGTCTACCATTTTTTCACCTTTATTTTATTAATAAAAAAATCATTTCCGGTTTTTTAATACCATTATCAAAAATTATTTGATTGTTGTATTCAATTTTATTAGAGAGTGGTTCTAAAATTTCACAAACCTTATCTAAGGTAGTTTTTCTATTCATTTTGATTATTGCTAAACAGTGTTTATAGTTTCCCACCTTTCCTAATTTTCCTTTTCGTAGTTCTATTTTTTTTGATTTTTTTAGAATTTGAAAAAAATCATTCCAATCACAATCTAATAAAGAACTTTTTGAAATGTTTCTTGACAATAATTCATCAATATCCACTTCCTCTTTTTTATTTATTTTAGTTTTAAACATTTTTTCACCTAATTTATTATAAAAATATTTTTTATCCCATATATGTTGTATCTCTATAATTGTTGAGATTTTGTTTTCCAGTCAAAACCATATCGCAAGCAGATTCTAGATGTTTCATTGCAATTTTGTTTGCACCTTCTGACGATGCAATTCTTGCAGAATTAAGAACAATGTTTTTCACATCTCCGCCTGATAAATTTCCTACATGTTTTTTACTAAATTTTGAAAAATCAACATTTTTGTGTGGTGCTTTTTTATTTGGGAAATGAATTTTAAATATTTTATTTAAATTAATTTCATCAGGTAATGTAAATTGAATATGTGCAGTTAATCTTCTATTAAATGCTTCATCATAATTTTCTGAAAAATTTGTAGCAAAAATACATACTCCTTCAAAACATTCCAATTCTTTTAATAAAGTATTAGTTCTAGAAACAACCCAATTAACTGCTCCTTCTCTTTTAGTTGTTAATGAATCTGCTTCATCGAAGAAAAGAACTGCATTTTTTTCTTTTGCATTTTTGAAAGCTTTAGAAATATTTTTTTCACAAACTCCAACCCAAGGACTTTCTAGTTCAGAAAATTTTATTGTTAGTAAATCTTTCCCAAGATAATTAGCTACTGCTTTTGCAGTTAAAGTTTTACCAGTTCCAGGTAATCCTGCAAAATTCATTGTTATACCTTTACCATAATTTATATTTATGCCCCATTCATTGAAAATTTTATCAGAATGTTTAGTTTGATTTATTGTACTTAATATTTTATTTTTAGTTTCTTCATTTAAACAAACATTATCAAAAGTTTCTTTAGGTTGTTCTATATTAAAAAATTCGTCTTCTTTCTTACTTTTTTTAAGATTAAACAATATACTAGTTGTTTCTTCAGATATTTCATCATCATTCCAACGTCCTGTTACAATAAATTCTTTATCTTTTAATTTGTTGATGGTATCATTTTTCATACAATCACTTATGAATTTATCATCAAACCGAAAACTTGAATTGTATTTTTGATGTAATTCTTTACCTAAAAATATTGCTTCATCTAATGATACTTCGTTATTTTTTAAGTATTGACAAAATGGTCGATTATTATTATTTAAATTATATTCATACTCATGATAAACTTTTTGTTCATATGCATATTGTAATTTACCAATATGTCTTTTATTTATTTCATCATTAGTAAATGCACATAATTTATTTAAAAAATAAAGTTTTTGTATAAAATTTCCAAAATG
>JBFXLI010000017.1:0-26016 GCA_050187915.1 Candidatus Woesearchaeota archaeon | reverse complement strand
AGCATTAAAACAGATCAAGACAAAGAAACAATAATGATTGGTTTTCAAAAATTTTTAAATAGTATTGATTTCCCGATTCAGTTTGTAATTACAACACATAATCTTAACATGGATGTATATTTAGAAAAATTAAAAGAAAATTCTTCAAATAAAGAACTTTATGATGACTTCTCTAATTTCATGAATGACACAATAGAAAAAAATCAAATGAGAAATAGATTGTTTTTTTTAGTTATTCCAAAAACTTCTAATTTGAAAATTCAAACAGATGTGTGTAAAGAAAGATTGGAAAGTTTAGGTCTCAAAGCACAAAGAATAACTAATCCTGAAATAATAAGTAATTTAAAATTATTTTTTAATGACATAAATGATGTTAGAGAAGAACAACAAGAAACAAAAGACAAAGGAAATAATGAAGTTGATTATTTAATTGCTCCAAATAATATTAAAGATAATGTTGATCATTTAGAAATAAATAAAAAATTATGTCGGGTTATAACTGCACATGGTTATCCACGAATAGTTCAATCAGGATTTTTAGATAAAATAATCTCTAGTAATGATGATTTTGATATTAGCATCCACATTGAGCCATTTAGTATTGAAAGCATGATGATTATGTTAAACAAAGAACTTCAAAAACAAAGAGCAGATTTATACTCTGAAGAATTAAAGCGATCTTTAAATCCCTCTTTAGAAATAAAATATAACGACACTCGTAAAGTTTTAGAAGAAATGCAAAAAGGTAATGAAAAACTTTTCAATGTTTCATTGTACATAAATTGTAAAGGAAAAAATAAAGATGAATTGGATTTTTTAACAAAAAAAGTTGAATCAGAACTTCAAAGTATAATGATTGTTCCAAATAACCCTATATTTCGTCAAGTATCGGCTTACAAATCGATGATTCCTGTTGCTAACGATGAACTTAAGGAAACAAGAAATATCACAACAAAAGCCCTCAGTGCCTTTTTTCCATTTACAAGCCCTTTCTTAACATTAGATCCAAAAGGAGTAATGCTTGGTTTAAATAAAAATAAAGTTCCTTACATTAAAGATATATTTTCTTTAAGCAATGCAAATGGTGTAATTCTTGCAACTTCGGGCAGTGGAAAAAGTTATTTTACAAAACTTTTAATTGCAAGACAATTATTAAATAATACAAAAGTCATTGTTATTGATCCACAATCCGAATATTTAGGATTAACTGAACAAGTTAAAGGAGAATTAATCACAATAAGTAGAACTTCAAAAACAATACTAAATCCTTTAGATTTGATGGGACATAGTTATATTGAAAAAAGATTGGCTTTAATGGATATTTTTAAAATAATGTTTGGTGAATTAACTGAAATTCAAAAAAGTATTTTAGATAAGGCAATAACTGAAACTTACAAAAGAAAAAAAATTGATGCAACTTCTTATTTAGATAAAGAGCCACCAATATTAAAAGATTTATATAAAGAATTAATAGCAATGGATAAAAAAGCATCTTCTCAAGAAAAGGTGACTTATAGGGCATTAATTAATCGTTTGTATATGTACACTGAAGGAGTATTTTCTTTTATGAATAGACAAAGTAAAATAGATTTCAAAAAAGATTTTGTTTGTTTCAATATAGGCGAAATGCCTAAACAAGTAAAGCCTGTTGTTATGTTCTTAATTTTAGATTATGTTTATATGAAAATGAAACAAAGTAAAGAAAGAAAACTTTTAGTTGTTGATGAAGCTTGGAGTTTATTGGGACATACTGAAGAAGCAGGCTATATTTTTGAAATTGTAAAAACATGTAGAAAATTTAATCTGGGATTATTGTTAATTACTCAAGATGTAGCAGATCTCATTAATAGTCGAGCAGGGCATGCAGTTTTAGCAAATAGTTCTTATAGTTTTTTATTAAGGCAAAAACCTGCAATTATAGACTCAGTTGTAAAAACTTTTAATTTAAGCCAAATGGAGAAAGAATATTTATTGACTGCTACTCAAGGTAAAGGGGTTTTAATCTTAGATAATGAACATCAAGAATTAGAAGTTGTTGCAAGTCCTAAAGAACATGAAATAATAACTACAAATCCAAATGAAGTTCCAAAAGAAAAAGAATATGTGAAAAATGAAGTTGAGAAAAAAGAATATACTGAATTAATGTATTATTCAAATAAATTAACCGATGATGAAAAAAATGATTTATTAAATGAAGGATTTGAATGTGGAGATTTTGTTCCCATAGGAAAAACAAGACAAGAATCTGTTTTAATTAAAAAAAATAATATTGAGGGGTTAGATCATACTTTTTTAGTTTTAAATATTAAAGAAGTTTTAACAAAATTAAAAGCAAAGAACATTGAAGTGTCAATTACAAGAGGAGCAGACATTACTTTCACAAATAAGAAAGAAGATTTAATTGCAATTGAAGTTGAGACTGGAAAAAATTACACTCACAACAAACCTAAATTCTTAAAAAAATTTCAAGATCTAAAAAAAGAGTATAAACATCTTTATGTGGTCTTGACAACGAGCTACTTTAAACGGCAGTACGAAAACAATATTGAAGGAACACCAATTGTGGTGAGAACAGATTTAGAGCAACTGCTCTTTGATTTGGTTGTGGGTGATTATAAGCGGAAACGAGTTGGGTCTGAACGGGCTTCTAAGAGCTCTGTGTAAGGCTTTTAGGCTCGGAAGTTGGGTCTGATTTTAGTGCATAATTCAGAGCCAACAATATATTAAATTATTTTGTGTTGATTTTTAAATTATTTAATTTATTGAGAAGTGTTTTTGAAAGAGCGTATATAAATTCATCATATGTTTTTAATGAGTTTAAATAATTTGTTAATGCTTTATTATTAATTCTAAACATTTCTCTGCTTTGCATAGTTGCATTAAGAGATAAAACATCTAAACTTATATCTCTAATCTTTTTTAATTCTTTTTCAGATAAAAATTTAACATCAAAATGAGATTTTAATAAATCCCAAAATGAATATTTTAATGGAGATAAAGCCATCACAACGACTCCTTTTGTGTTCATCGCCTCTTTTTCCTCATTCAAGATACTCAAATTGTGAGTTAAAATATCAGCGTTTTCTTTTATTTCTTCAGTAACTAGTTGTAAAAATTGATTTTTTTTATCCTCTAATTCTTTTTTTAATTTAAAATCTTCCCACAATAAAGACATAAAAAAACCAATCATGGTTGTAATAGTTCCAATAATTATCCCAATAATAAGTTCACTCATACTATTTATGATTTATTCAAATATATAATCTTTTTTATTTTTCATTTAACCAACTTAGCATTATTTCTAATTGTAGTTTCAACTACACCTGTATTATTAGCAACATCTCTTTGAGTTCTATATTCATTATTGTTTTTTGAAGCAATATATAAAGCAACAGCTACAATAGTTTCAGGTCTTTTTCCAATTAAGAGATTATTTTCCTTTATTTTCATAACTAAATCGATTGCTTTAGTCAATGTTGGTTGACTTAAATCCAAATTTGAAGCGAATCTCGAAATTAAATCTAAAGGATCTGTTGTGGACAATTGCAAATTAAACTCTTTAGCGATTTTTTTCGCATAACGCCAAATTATTCTTTTATCTATGTGTGCATATAAACAAATTTCAGTAGTTGTTTTTGGAAGTTGAAATAAATTACATGCAACATAAACGCAAGAATAACTAAGATAATTCAATCCTCTGCCCCATGAGTAATTTTTACCCATAAGTTCTTTGAATAATGTTTTAGCTTCAAGCATTACATACTCAGGCAAATTCAATTTTTCAGATATTAATTCTATATCATTCAATCCCTTATCAGTATTTTTTTGATTAGTTGTATATAGCCAAGAGTTTTTAACTATTCGCCCACATTTTGTTTCTGTGCCTGCTTTCGCTAAAATAGGTAATGTAGCCCTATTTTTTACTCCAATCGATACAAAGGGATTTCTTTCGAAGTTAGCTTCATCTATAACTAAGCCACAATTTTTACATACAAGTTCTCCTTTCAAAGCAACTTCATAGAGATTTGTACTTCTACATTCTGGACAATATTCAAGCATCTTCTTGACCTCCTTCTATAAAATACATGATAACGGGAGTGATGCCTTTTTTCGCCAATTCGTCGATTCTTGAATCTAATTTAGATCTAGATAGGCAAAATTCCATAATATAGCCTACTTCACCGCCATTTTCAAACAAATCTCGAATAGGCTTTTTAACATCTATACGCCGTCTTCTATCGTTATAGAAGACTTTTCCTTCCACCCGAATAGATTTCTCTTCGGTTGGAATTATTTTTGTGGAATTCACAGGCAACCCCCCTATTTATTTTGAAGCAAAACCAAAATCTCGAGCTGAGTACCCCTGCCAGCGTCCCTAACAGACATTACTTTTTACAGGTCACTACTCGGTATTTTATCGGTCATTGCAAACAAAAGTGGAAGTCTATGACTAACAAAAACTCTCCAGAATCGGTATTGTTTTGTGTTAGGGACGTTAGTCATTTTGTTTTTACCTTATAATAGTAAAAATCGCTTTCCTTTATAAAGCTAATCCTTATAGACCTTAAGGTTATATAAGAAAGGCATTAAGCATCATGCATTGTTTTCAAATAAAACCCTGCACCAGCAGAACCCATAGAAATAACTAATGGAGAAATAATTATATTGGGATTGAAGTGTGATGCTATAAGTAAATAAACAAATATTCCTATGAAAGTCGAAGCCACAACATGAGCACCATAAATTTTAATTATTTTATCCATTCTATTATGATCCATTTTCGTACCTTCACCATTTTCTTAGAATACCTATTATACCTATATACCCTAAACAAAGCCCCATAAAAATCCGTAGATAATCCATTTGAGTGAATTTGTCTAAATTAAAATTTATAATTGCAAGAATTAATAAACCAACACCAACAAGTAATGAGCAATAACTTACTACAATTTTAAGTTTGCTACCCCAACCATATCTTCCATCAAATAATCTCCAAACCATAATTATTTCAATCCAATCTTATTTATATATTTACCTATATTAACTCTTCAAAATATTCTTTCTTTTCAGGCTCTTCTCTAGCCATTTTTTCTAAAATTGCCTGTTTTATGAAAGATGAAATAGATATTGTATCGCCACATTTCTTTGAAATTTCTTCCCAAAGTCGATTATTACAAGAAAAACTTCGTCTTTCAAATCGATTTATAGCATACTCATTTTTCATTCTGATCACCAAATAATTTTAAACGAACATATTCAGAAACGGTTTTGAACTCTTGTTTACTTAACTTTTCAAGTAATTCATATTGTTTTTCAGTTAATCTGAATCTTAATCGTTTAACTTTATTATCCATATAATTCAGAAAATCTTTCTTAAATAAATGCGAGTAGGTCACAAAAGTGTACCCAAAAATGTTACCGCCTGCGGTAACACAAAATCATTTCCCAATTTCACAAATCTTATAAAATCGAAATAAATCAAGCCATTATGAACAAATTAATTTTATTACTAAAATATTTTAAAAATACAGAATTCATAGGTAAACATTATCTAGAAAAAATGTTTAAGCATGCTAGAAAGTACGATAATATGTTTTGTTATCATAGAGCCACATATTTATATTGGAAATTAAAAAAAGAGGGTTTGAATCCCAAGATTTTAAAATACTATCTTCAAAATAATAATCCAGAAGCTCCTTTTTCAAAACAATTTAAACACATATCTAACAAATCGTATGGCTTTCATTTTGTTGTTGAACTAGATGGAACTATTTTAGATCCAAATACACACCTATGTAAAAAAATCAAGTTTGAAGATTACAATAAATATTGTATTGAATTTTATCCAATAGAAGATATTGTAATTGAAACATTCTCTCCTATGATGTCTGAAGAGGAATCCAATACATTCTTCCAATATTATTAAAATTTAATTAGAAAAAGATTTAAATAAGGTATAACCTTTATATTTTTATGGGATTCGGAGATAGAGTTTATACTATGGAAGAAGATTTAGAAAAATTATTAAATGTGTTAGTAGAAGAAAAACTTTCAGGAACACTAATTCCAATTTTAGAAAATGTTTTGTTTAAAATTCACGAATATAATGATGAAAAAGATAAATATAATTTCTTAGACACTCAAAAGAAATTGATACATTTACAAGAAGTTTATGACTATATTGCATCAATAGAAAAAGATGAAAATATTAAAATATGGGATAAAATAAAAGATATAAAAGTTAAAAGAATGGGAGAACAAACCACTACAATTAGCAGAAATGGAAAATTAAGTTTAATTCCAGATATTACCAAATTAGGAGTATTGAATGAATTCTCTAAAAATATGAGGCAAATCAACAAATCTCTTAACATGACTTTGAATATAAGTAACCATCTTCCCGATATTTCTTCTGCATTAAAAGAATTAACAAAAATGTCTGATGTTGTAAAAGCATCTCAAGAAATAATTCGTTTAAACAACAGTAAATTTGTTAAAGATTTAGTTAAAATGAGTTATTCTATTCCTCTCATGGATCCTTCTCCGATGTTGCAAATGGCATCTTTATTCAGAAACATAACTCCTCAGAATATTGAAGAAAAAGAAGAAGAAATAAAACAAACAATTCAATCAATTGAAGAAATTAAAGATCAAGATGCCATTTTTAATTTTGAAGCATATAAATTTTTATTTGAAATAGAGACTTTTTTAAGAAGTTTAATCCATAAAAAAATCATTGAGGCATTTCCTAAAGATTTAGAATCTAAAATTCCTTCAGAAAAACTAAAAATGTGGCAAGATAAAAAGAATCAAGAACTTAAAAATAAATATTGTGATGATGTTGATTATCCATTAATACAATATTCTAATTTTACTGATTTGAAAGAAATATTTGAAATGAAAAAAAATAGAAAATTATTTTCTGATTTAATAACAGATGAGGAATTAAAAGTTATTTTGTCAAAACTTCAAGAATTAGATCCAATACGTAAAAAAATAGCTCATTCAAGAGTAATAACTAAAGATGAACTTAAAAGAATAGAACTTTATAATGCAGACATTGTAAAAATCATGCAAATTCCTAAAAACTAATAATTTAATGTTGTTTAAAATTTTTTAATTAATAATGAGAAAACAAGTAATTGTATAAATTGTCCTACATATTCCGACGAAATTATTTCTAAGAAAGAAACCCTATATCTATAAGAAGTCACAAATCACACGTACTTCGTGACTTGGACACTCCATTATATCCAATGAAGTACGAGTGTTTTTATAAATCAAAGAGAACGTCTATAACATCATAAAACGGAGGTTTTAGAGCTTATGGAACAAAAATTCGACCCACACAACAGCAAAGGAAAATACACCCGTTGGAGAACTCAAGAAGGTGCTCCTTTAGAAGGCGTTACTCCCAAAAATAAAGAATTATTAATTCAATATTTGGACGATATGGAATTGGGAACTAATGTTGCAGTTGGTTCTAAAAGAGGATCTCGTTCTTATATTCGTTTGAAAAATTTAAAATCATATATTCATTCTTGGGCGTTAGTAATTCAAGAGGAAGTTGGTATTGGATATATACCTGACCTAGTGCATAAAGAAAAAGAATTTTTGCAGATGATTAAGAAATTGAGAGATGGACAAGTAAAAAGCAGAAATCCTACAAAACCATATATTACTGGAGCAGGAAATTTTGTTAAAGCTTTCAAAGCATTCTGGCATTGGTATCAAAAAATTCAAAGAAAAGAAGGAAACACCATTCCAGACATAACTCAAGACTTAGATGTGAGAGATCCAAAACCAAAGTTTAATTATTTTACAATAGATCAATTAAATCAACTTTGTGCTGAATCATCTTATGATTATAGAACATTAATGATGTTTTTATTTGACTCAGGCATTAGAGCACCAACCGAATTAATGAATGTTAAAGTTTCTGATTTAGTTTGGGATGATGATAAGAAACATTACACTTTAATTATTAGAGATGAAACTAGTAAAACTTTTGGTAGAAAAATAAAATTATTATTATGCTCAAAAATATTAAGAAGATACATTAAAGATAAAAAAATCAAAAATGATGAATTTATTTTCACTAAAACTCCTCAAGTAGTTAACAAATATCTTAAAAAATTAGCCCACAAATTATTACAAATTGGAGAAATGGTTGAAGATAGGAAAAAACTCAAAGGAGGAAATTATTATTACTATATTAAAGACGGATTAACACTTTATGATTTTAGACATTCATCGGCTTGTTATTGGTTAATTCGTTACAAATCGGAATCTGCTTTGAAATATAGGTTTGGTTGGGTTAGAAGTTCAATGATTCATTATTATACAGAACTTCTTGGAATGAGAGACACAATTGAAGAAGATGATCTTTATGTTGATATTTCCAAAACTCAACTTGAAAATGAGATAAACAAAAAAGGAGCAGAGATAAATCTACTTCAAGAGCAACTTGCAAAAGAAGAGGAAAAAGCCAAATTTAGAGATGAGAAATTATTAGAACAAGAAGAAAAAATCGAACAAATGATGGAAGTTTTAAAATCCATTCAACTTGAACAAAAAATGAAACAAAACAAACCTTATTCAAATTATATTGAAATGTAGAGAAATATTTATATATTGTAAGAGATGAAATTAATTATGGGTCGTTGGAATAGCATTCAAGATGCTTTGATGGAAGCTTCATTAAATAAAGAAAAAGGTAACATCATTAAGAAAAATATTTCTCTCCCTAGAATTAAAGGAACTATTTATTATCGTGAGAAAATCAATTACAAAAAAGGACTGCTTTTAGTTCATGGTATGTCTGGAAACCGATATGGATTAGGAGTTCTTGCGGAAAGATTGGCAGATTATGGTTATTTTTGTCTTAGTATAGATTTACCTTCTCATTTTCAAAATACTAATACATTTACTATGGGAGAATTATGTGATACTATAAATGAAGGAGTTTTGTTCATAAAAAATTATGGCATTTCTAGAGTCGGAATTATTGGACATAGTATGGGTGCAGTGGGATCTTTATTTTCAAATGTTGGTTACAATACAAAAATTGAAAAAGAACTTTATACTCTTTGGGAAAAATTGAGATTATTAGATAATTTACCAAAAGATGCACAAAATAAATTAAATTTAATGAAAGAAACTACTGAAAATATTGAAGCAATATATGTTAAAATGAAACAACTTATTTTAAATTCATTAAGAGAAAAAATTCAAACAAATTCGCACATAGATTGTTTAGTTTTGTTGGCTCCTCCTTTGAATTGTAAAGAGGCAATTCCTGCTTTAAGTTTATTAAATAAATTAAATCATAAATGGATTAAAAAAATATTTGAAACTTTATTTCATAATCCTGCAGTAAATCAAACAAAAAAAGAAGGAAATCCTGCAGGATTTGAATATGAAAACAAACCTGAAAATCTTTATTGGCAGTTTTTCAAAACGAGTGAAAGTAAAGAATTCTTAGATTATTTTTTGAATATGAAAGAACCTAAAGATTATATGAAATTAATTGAAGATTTAGCCAAACTTGAACATGTAAATGACAAAATTAATTTTTTTGAATATTATCAAAAAAAATATTTAATTCCTAAACCAAAATTATTTATTTATGGTAATAAAGATTTGTATCTAAAACCATTTTTACCATTTGTGAGAGGCAGATTGGAAAAATTTTATGAAAGTTGTGGCAATGCAGAAATTCATTATGGGAACTTCACTCATGTTATGATGAATGATCCAAATCAACAATTAGCAATAATTGCTGTAAAAAATGATAAAGTTACTAAATTAATTATGAAATTTTTAGATAAGCATTTGTAGGACATATTCCGACAAAATCATATATATTAAAGAAGCCCTTAGATATATGTGATAAATAATGAATTATCTAAATGAATTTGAATTTGAAAGGGAAAAAGCAAGACTTCTAAAAACATACAACTGCAAAACTTTGAAAGAAGTTATTGCGTTTCTAGAAAATCAGATTAAGCTACAAAATGAGAAAAAATCTGAAAAAAAGAAGAAAATTCAAGACCATAGTCCTTGAATGTGGAGATATGGTAAATCCCCCCTCCCGGACTTGAACCGGGAACACCTCGGTAACGGCTAATCACATATCATCCATACCACCAAAGTGGGTTATGTCTTGTAACATCTACAGCCGAGTGCTCTACCAATTGAGCTAAGGAAGGGCTTTACCTCAAGAATTCCAAATTTATTTATAAAACTTGCTATGTATAACAGAAAGAAATATATATTTAAATCACATAATTAAAGATAATGAAAACAGAAATAATACTAATAACAGCAATATTAGCAACTTTATTCATTTATTTTTCAAATAATGAACCAAATAAATTACAATGTTTTAATTATTCAACAGAAATGAGCACACCTTGTTGTACAACAGAAAATGGTATTATGGTTACAGCAGTTTATGTTTTAAAATCTGAATGCGAGTGTCCTTTAGATACAGTTGATTATCAATACGATGTAATTCTAAATGAAAAAGAATACAGAACTTGTGACTGTAAATGTGAAAATTAACTAAAAAAATTAGGCTTTTGTGCCTATGTATGCCTTTGAAGAACTTACATTTCTCTCCTCACCATTAGCATTTTCAAACTTAGCCTTTGCTGAAGGTAATGATAAATTCCCAATAATTTTTAACCTAGCCTTTAAAGTATAAGTAAAAATTCTTTCTTCGTAAGCATCTATACTTTCTACATCCCATTTTACAATAGTTCCTTTTTTATCAGTAGGTATTATTTTTGTAGCTTGCAATACACCTATTTGATTATTTTGTAAAACCGTTGCAATTGATGGAGCTTTATCTATTAATCTTAAATTGTAGAATGCTTTTGCAGTTCTGTTTACAACGAAAACTCTTACACGCATTTCACTTATACCTTCTTCATCTTTTCCAGTAACAATTATTTGTTTTTTTATTACAATTGGAGAACGATAAACAAAATATAATACTAATATTACAATGCCTAAAACTAATGCAGAAACTAAATATCTATAGTTTTCAACAATAGTAACATCTACTGATTCGTAAGGTGCTAAAGTAACTAACCATGTTGATTTTACTTTTTCAACATTTTCAGATTCAATTTCAACGCCAGTAAATAATCTTACGTACCAAGGAGTATCTAATTTTACATCTACTTGTTTTTCAATATTTCCTTTGTTTGTTAATGTTGAGAATTTTGTGGTTTTAAACCAATTTGATTCTTGAGTTGTTTCTCTGTCAATAACTGAATATGCAGTTACTTCAAATAATTCATTTATTTCACTTAAAACTTTTCCATTAAATTTTGTGGTAACTTTAAGATTTTGTTGAACTGGTGCGGATTTTGGATCTACATCAAAGGAGTATTCAACAACTTTTTCTGCTAAGCCGGATAAATTTTCATAATGAGTGCCTTGAAAAATTCCGCCATTTACAATTACTTCTAAATCTTTAATATCTAAAATATTTCTATTTCTTAAAACTATTTGAACTTTAACTTTTTCTCTAGGATCTACGGAAGCTGCAATACTTGAACCTATTGAAATTGTAGGTAAGTAACTTCCATAAGCAGTATTAAATGATCTTATGTATAAAGGTAATTGTGTTGTTTCTGTTTCATCAGTATTTGAACGAACAGATAAAGGAACATAATATGTACCTGGCCCTTTGAAATTAGTTGGTTTTGGTTTGAAATTCAAAGGAAAACTTTTTGTTTCTCCTGCTGGAACTTTAACACTTCCAGAAGTTTCTAAAACCCATTCAACCGGATTTATATTCAAAGCATAAATTCGTTCATAATCATCAGTATTTGTTATTGTAACCGTATATTTTGCAATTTCATCAAAATAAATTTTATGAGAATCTTGCTCAGTTGGATTAACAAATATATCGAATGCACTAACAACAGGTAATATCATGATTACCAATAAAAGCGAAATAACTATTTTCTTAAACATTAACACCACACTCCTATTACTAAATTATTATGAAATGTTTATAAATATTTCGTTATTCTAAACATAATAATACTCTTAAAATGAGTTTTATTTATAAATTAAGGTAATTCAAATGGAAAATTACAAAGAAAATTGTAGAACAATACTAAAAATTTTAACTGGTAAAGAAAATGTTAAATTTACAGAAAAGGGAGATTTTTCTATAAAATACGCTCTTGAAATTGCTAAAAATTTAGACAAATTAAATTGTCTTATCCAAGATGAAGGAAATTGGTATAAGTACGAAAAATTCATAAATGAAAAAGAAATGAATTGTATTAGATTAATCACTAATTATGGTTTAATTTTTGAAAAGGAATTAAAACATTATTCTCATGATTCTGTTTTGTTGTTAAATTCATTAGCTGGTTATATTGCAATGCACGATATGGCAAAAGTTCATTCTTCTTGTATTACTAATGATATTTTTTTAATTAATGATGTATCTGGTAGTATTGGAACTAATAATTCTAAATTTGGTGAAATCATTATTGGTAGTTTTGGAAAAGGTAAACCTGTTGATTTGGGACATGGTGGTTTTATTGCTGTTGATGATGATGAATGGTTTAAAGACTTAGAGGATTTTGAAATTGATTTTAAAAGTTTAGAAGAAAAATTAAGAAATGTAAATAAAAGAAGAGAATTTTTAACTTCAATTTGCAAAAAAGTAAAAGACGATTTAAAAGATTTTGATATCGTTCATAAAGATGAAGAAGGAATTAATGTTGTTGTTAAGTTTTCCAATGAAGAAGAGAAAAATAAAATTTTAAATTACTGCAAAGAACATAATTATGAATATACTATGTGTCCAAGAGAAATTAGAATCATGGAAGATGCAGTTAGTATTGAGATTAAAAGACTTTAATTTTTTTATTTACAAACTCTTTCGTAAATTTAATAACTTTTTCAGCATATTCTTTATCAAATTGTTTTCCATAATAAAGAATTCCGTTCCTGAAAAATCTTAATTGATCTAAAAATTCAATTTCAACTTCAGATAAGTTAAGATTTCTTGCAAACGCAACTTCTGCTTCATGAGCTCCTTGTCCAGAAGAAGAATAACCTTCTTCAAGCATTTTTGCTCGAATAAAAAACATTATAATATTATAACAATATTCAACGAAATCATTTGCATTATCATCATCAATACCTAATTTAGAAATATTATTATTTAACAATTTATATTTTTTTTCAGATTCTTGCAATAAATTTTCAGATCTATTTATATCAGGACTTATTCTTTTAACAATTCCTTCATCAATAAATTCTTCAAATTTCTTTACAACTTTCATAATTCTACACTTCCAACTAAAACAATTCCATTTAAAATATTATTCTTTAAATGTTTATGTATTTCTTTAAAAGAAGGATAAAAATTCAAATTTATTTTTCTAAAAAGAATTTTTTCATATTTTTCTAAATTAATTAATTTATCTTTTCTTCCAATTATTGCAATATCAACATCTGAATTTATTGTATCTTCTCCTTTGGAATAAGAACCGAATAATATTATTGTTGCTCCTGCAAATTTTTCTTCTAAGTATTCATTTAAACCAGATAATTCTAAATGTTTTAAATTTTCTATTCTCTTTAATTTAATTGCTAAAGGATTATCTCTATTATACGAAATAAAATTTATTGTTTTAGTTTTCTCCACTTTAATTAAATCTTTTAAGTTATCTATTGAGTTTTTAACTGCTGTTGGAGAGACTTTTAAAGCTAATGCAATCTCCCTTTGACTTAGTTTCTCTCCTGTTCGTAAAGATAAGTAAGATAATACTTCTAAGTCTAAAATTGTAAAGTTTAGTTTATATGTATCCATTTTACTTTACATATGTAAAGTTTAGTTTATATATAAATCTTTCGTTTTCAATCTTTTAGAATAATTTCTTTAACTCTAGAAGTAATATATTCATCTTTTAAAATTTTTTCAAATAATTTTTTTGCAGAAACAAATTCTCGTTTTAACTCAACACACATAAAACCATTTTCTTCAAAAATCTTTCCATGTTTTTCTTTAAAACTTTTAACTGCTTCTTTATTGTCTTCTTTTGGTCCTTTTCTAATATAAGTTGGAGATAAATTTTTTTCATCAAGTATAAAATACAAATAACTTTTTTCTTTATCAAAGTACCAATCTGAATTTAAAATTTCAAAATCATTTTTTTTAAGTTCTTTTTTTATGAATTCAAAAACTTTTAAAACTTTTGAACCTATAACATCTTTTTTTCCTTCTAAAGGTATAACTTCAAAAACAAATAATTTTTCATTTTCTTTTGGTTTTAAATTTTCAATTGAAAATTTTGGAATTATAAAATATTTATCCATAGGTTTTTCTAAAAATTTCTTAGAATAAAAAATTAATTTTTTATAATTCTCAACCGAAACTGATGCCGATGCATTTCTTGATGAATCTATTGGATCAACTATTATTAAAGGAGATTGTATTTTAGCATGATTTAATTCCTTTAAAACATCTTTATGTTTTTTTTCAGTATCTATTATTGTTTTTTTATCCCATGAAGAAATTGCTTTAAGCATATTTTCAAATCCGTTGTAGTGAATTATTAATATATCAATAACATGTCCGGAAAATCCATTTATGTAACTTTCTGCACCATAAATTCTTTGTGCTTTACAAAATTGTTTTGCAAGCATTATATCATTTTTTAAGTGTTCATTTATTTTTGATTTTGCCCATTTAACATGAAGCGGAGACATGTCTGTAACATTTTCAACTTCAGAAACTTTTGTAACATATTTAACTGGAACAATTTCAAATGAAATTTTTTTGTAATTAAATTTAAAATAATCTCTTGAACCGTGAACTCTTTCATAAACTATGTTTTGGTTTTTACAAAATTCTTTTACAGCATCATGTAATGCATTTGAATAATTTTCTTTTAATGTTTTATATCTGACAAAAATATCTACATCAAAATCTCCTTTTAGAAATGTTCCTTTAGCAGAACTTCCTCCTTGTAGTATATCTACATCATCTTTTATTAGTTTTTTAAAATAATTAATAACAAACTCAGAAATAACTTTAACTTTTTCTTGTTCTTCTTCTGATGGCTTAATCTTTTGGAGTATTTTTGAGTAGTCCATTTATTAAGAAAAATAAGAGGTTGTTTAAATAGTTATTTATAAATAATATAAAAACTCTTATAAATTAAAAAAGAATTGTAACTTTTGGAGATTAATAATGAATACAAATTTAACTTATGAAGAAAGAAAAAAATTAATTGATGAAGCTTGGAAGAAAGAAAAAGCAAAGAAAAGAATGAAACTTTTTGGAAATGCTTTTTTAATTGGATTTTTAGCAACAACTTCAACTTATTTTATTGCAAATAAACTTATTAATAAAAATGTGCCCTTAAAAGAAAAAATTGAACATATTGATTCTCCAAAAATTCAAAATGAATCTTTAGTAGTAAAAACTGATGCAACAATCGTTGAAGATTATGAATTATTAGAAAAATCTTTAAAAAATGCAAGACCAATGAAACCAACTTTTACAAATTATTATAGTTCAGATTCTCTTACCTCAAAAATACTAGATTATATGGAACAACAAAATAAATGTTCAGAATTAACTTTTGAGGATGATGCACAAATAATCGAAGTTAAAAAAGTTATGGGTGATGGTGCTACAGGTATAAGATATACTTTAAAGCCTAAAGAAAATTTAAATCATCCTGATTTATTAAATCGTAATATGATTGTTCTTACTGATTATCAAAGAGATGGAAGTATAGATTCAGGATTAGAATATGTTGTAGAAAATTCATCTAGAAAAAAAATATATTTCATAAGTGAAACCGCAATTAAATGGTCTAACTTGGCAAGAGATATGGGTTTAAGTAATTTAGATAAAGCTGAACAATATCAAAATTTAGGATTAGATATTAAAGAAAAAATATTAAAATTAATATATAAAAATTAAAATTTATCCTAAATAACTTAGTTGCTTTCTTTGCCAGCTTTCGGCATAGGCATCCGATAGCGACTATAAACTCTTTGAGTTTAAGTCACTCATCCTAAATAACTTAGTTGCTTTCTTTTTGAATCAACATCAGCTTTTTCTGAAGCTTGCATTAATTTTTTTACTTTAGCTTCTGAAATTTCAGCTTGTAAAAGTAATTTATTTGGATCTATTTTCAAGCCAAGATATTTATCTAAAAACTCTATAACTTTTGCTGCTGCTCTTGAGTCAGGTAAATCTGTTTGTGTTGGAGCAAATAAACAAGATACATTTTTTAATTTTAATAATGATGCTGCTGTTACTCCCATAATTACTGACTCTTCTATTACTTGAGCTCCTAATTTCTCGAATTTTGAGCTATTAAAACAATATAATTTATCATTTGTTGGTCCTGCAACACCTTCTATTGAAATTATTTCTTTTATTTCTAGATTTTTAACTACTTTTGCTATTTCTTCAACTATTATCCATTCAAATCCTTTAACATTGACTAAACTATGAATTGCAAGTAAATTTTTTTCTTTATTATAAACAATACTTATTGGTGGAACTATTTTTCCTTTATGTATTGCTACTGTTGCTGGAAATTCAGGCATATCAAATTCTCCTATAACCTCAAATTTCATATTTTCCATTAAAGATTCAATAACTATGTTTCCAACGAGTCCAAATCCAGGAAATCCTGTTATTAATATTGCACCTTTTGGTTTTTTAGTAAGATTAAGTTTCATAATTCGCACCTCAATATACTTTTTTTAATTTCTTATCTTTTTAAATGTTACTAAGAAAGATTTATAATTAGATTTAGGTTTTCAACCTAAAATGAATAATATAATAACTGGAGAAGAGAAAGTGGCAGCAAAAATTCAAAGAGATAAAATATTAAATGATTTATTAACTGTAAGTGAAGCAGATGTTGAAAGAGCAAATCAAAAATTAATGTCTGAAAGTTCACAAACACAAAAAGATTCAGGAAAAGAAGAATTTTACAAAGAAATTGAAGAAGTTATTAAAAAACATAATTTAAACATTACTTCAACAATTAATAATAAAGTAGAATTTGAGAAAAACATAGATATAATAGTTAATCACTATAAAAAAATAAATTATTAAAGACAATATTATATGTTACAGGAATATCTGCGTTAGCACTTTCAGTGGGTTTAAACTTAGGTTTTATGAAACGTCAAGAAGAAATTTTCTTTTATGATATTAACAGAGATTTAAATAAAGATGGAATAAATGAGAAAGTTATGAGAATTGGAAATCATAACGAAGTTATGTATAGTATAAAAATGGGTAATAATGTTTTATGGGCTACAAAACACACTTATTCAGACTATAAACCAAACGATAGAATAGATTTCAAAAAGCATGATAAAGAATATGATGTTGTAAAATAAAAAAAAATAAAAAAAATTAGTTTTCTTTGTTTTTGAAAACGAAAAACAAAATTACAGCAAGTGCTACTAAGATAAGAATTATCCAAATCCACATGGATGAAGATTCTTCTTCAACATCTTCTGCTTCTACATCAGTACTTGTTGTATCAACAGCTGTATTGTCATCAGTTGTTGTAGTTGTTGGTGTTTCAGTATCTGAGTCATCAGCAACAATAGTTGTTGTTGTTCCATCTATTTCTCTAATTTCAAGAAGAGCTCTAGTTCCTGATATTTCGTTTACTTTAATTAATAAATCAACTACATTATCTCCACTAACATCAACTTCCCATTCGTCTCCAAGATTAACAAATTTTGTTTGTGGTTCTGAAGCAACCGTTACACTTACTCCTGTTGAAGTAACTTCATTAAGTGTTATTGTATGTGGTAATTCTTGTAATGTGAATTTAACTTTGTGACCACCTAATAACCATCTTGTGAATCCTTGTTGTAATGTCTCTTCAGAAACTGTGTATGTTGAAGCCATTCCACTTGAACTTGTTGATGTTTCAGTTGCTGGTGTTGCTGCTTGAATTGTAAATGATGCTTCTCCTTCTGATTCATGTGTTGTACTACCTAATGTAAGAGCAATTTTTAAAGTGTAAGTTTCACCAACTACACCAAATGTATTTGTATCAAATGAAAGTCTATATGAAAACTCATTATCAGCGTCATTTACATCAATATAACCATATCCACCGGGTGAATAAGTACCATATCCATATCCTTCATCATATCCATAACCATATTCAATTTCTGAAGTTGTAAGAACTTCAATAGATATGTTTTGATCTCCACAACCAGCACCTGTATTAGCATCAAAAGAACAAACAACTGTTCCATTAATATATAAATCAATATCAGGTATTTCAGCTAATAGTTCATTATCTTTAATATTTATTCTAGCATCAACAGTTACTGTAGATCCTACAGTTGGTGCTGTACTACTTAGATTTTCTAAAGCTAATTCTAAAGCTTGACCTGGTCCTGCTAATAGTAGCATCACCATAACAACCAGTGTTATAGATGCAGATATGTAACTTTTATAATTGTTTTTTTTCATAACATGTTTTCTCATTTTTAAGGCCTCTTGAGTATAATGTTCTAAAGATGTAATAATGATATATAAATATTTCGTTTATATATATTATGCTTAAATTTATAAATAATCGCAGTTTTTGATGTGAAATGTTAAAGGATGAACTGATATTTAATTCTTGTTTATACTTATTGATATTAACGTTCATTTTAAGTGTTTTACAGTGGACTGGGCTTTTTTCGGTTAAGTATTGGGTTAATTTAAATTATGTTTATTTTGTTTTTGGGCTTTCTTTGCTTGGTTTTTTGGTGTTTTCTCTTAAAAGGGAAAACAATGATGTGGTTAAAAGAAGAGTTGTTAAAAAGAAAAAGTTTAGTTTTAAAGATTTTTATAGTGGATTTAAAAATAAAATATATATTTACAAAAATATTTTTAATTATTTATTGATTGGTTATTTAGTTTTGTTATTAATTCAAGAATTTGATTATTTATTATATTTGAATTCGAATATTCTTTTAATACCTTTAATTGTTTTTGGAATTGTTACTGCTATTTATTCTAAGGATGAAGAAGAGAAAAAAGAAGAGATGAAAACTTTTGATAAAATATTGGTTTGGGTTTTAGGTTTAATTGGAATGGTTTTGATATTTGTTAAAACCAAAGAATTGGGATGGCTTAGTTATGTTATTTCTTTAATATCTGGTGTTTTAATTGTTTTAGTTGGTTATTTAATATATGAAGATGATGATAATGAAGAATTTAATTTTGAGTTTAATAAAAAAACTGGTTTGTATGTTTTAATTAGTTTAGTTATTTTAAGTGTTGTTTTGTTCTTTTTTATTGGTTTAAGTTCTTTTAGAATTGTTTTTGGTTCTGTTTATGTTTTATTTATTCCTGGTTTTATTATATCTTATTTGTTCTTTTCTAAGAAAGAAATTGATTCTTTGGAGAGGATTGCTTTATCTTTTGCTTTAAGTATTTCTGTAATTCCACTTTTGGTGTTTTATTTGAATTTAATTGGAATGAGAATAAACGCATTGAATGTTTCATTATTAATATTATTTGTTTGTTTGATTGGTTTGTATTTTATTAAGATTAATTTTGTTGATAAGTGTAAGAAATTTTTTGATAAGAGGTTTAAAAAATGAAGTTAGTAATTAATATTCCTTGTTTTAATGAGGAGAAAACTCTTCCTTTGGTTTTGAAAGAGTTACCTAAGAAGATTGAAGGAATAGATGAGATTGAAGTTCAAATTGTTGATGATGGTAGTAAAGATAAGACTATTGAAGTTGCAAAGAAGTTTGGGTGTAAAGTAATTAAACATAGATATAACAAAGGTGTAGGAGAAGCTTTTAAAACTGGAGTTGATGAATTTTTAAAATCTAAAGGAGATATTTTTGTAAATATTGATGCAGATAATCAATTTAATCCTAAAGACATTCCAAGATTAATTAAACCAATATTGGAAAATAAGGCGGATGTTGTTTCGGCTTCAAGATTTAGTGGAATTAAACCTGTAAATATGCCTTTTCATAAACAAATATTAAATAAAATGATTGCTTCTTTTGTAGGATATTTTTTAAAATATAAAATTAAAGACTTGACTTGTGGTTATAGGGCTTATGGTAAAGAATCTTTATTTAAAATTCATTCACTTGATAAGTTCACTTACACTCAAGAATCATTAATATCTGCAATAAATCATCAATTAAAGGTTGTTTTTGTTCCAGTTAAAGTAAAATATTTTAAGGAAAGAAAATCGCGAGTAGTAAATTCAGTTTTTAGTTATATAAATAAATCTGCTTTAATAATTTTAAGAACTGTGAGAGATACTGTTCCTTTGAAATTTTTTGGAATTCCTTCATTAGTTGTTGGAGGGGTAGGAATTTTATGTGGTGTAATATTCACAACATTGTATTTGTTAACTCAAAGAACAACGCAATATAGAACTTGGTTTTTCTTGTGTATTTTTTTAACTATTGTTGGTTTGTTGATGTTTATATTTGCTTTGATGTCTGATCAAATGAAGAATACTAGAAAAATGGTTGAATTACAAATTGAAATGATGAAGAAAGAAAGGTATGATAAGAAATGATTCACATAATTTTAGGTACTAAAGCTCAATTGATTAAAATGGCACCAATAATGGTGGAATTAAAAAATCAAAAAATAAATTATAATTTTATTTTTACAGGACAACATAAAGAAACCATGAATAAACTTCTTGAAAATTTTAATATAAAAAAACCTGATTATGTTTTGTATTCTGGCAAAGATATAACTGGAATATTTCAAATGTTTGTTTGGATGTTTAAAATTATGTTTAAATTAATTTGGAATAAAAATAAAATTTTCAAAAAGGATAAAAAAGGGATAGTCTTAGTTCACGGAGATACTTTTTCCACACTTTTGGGTGCTTTTATGGCAAAAATTGCACGACTTAAAGTTGGACACATTGAATCAGGATTAAGAAGTTTTAATTTATTTAATCCCTTTCCAGAAGAATTGACTAGAATATTTACATTTAAATTGACTGATTATTATTTTTGTGCTGGAAATTGGGCAAAAAATAATGTTAAAAAATATAAAGGAATAAAAATTAATACTGAGGAAAACACCCTTTTAGATTCATTAAATTTAGCAATAAAAAATCAAAAAAACATTTTTGTTGAAATTCCTAAAGAAAAATATGTTGTAGTAACAATACATAGATTTGAAAACATTTTTCAAAAAAAACAATTTAATAAAATAATTGCCATTTTAGAAGAAATATCTAAAAAACATAGATTATTATTTATTTTACATCCACCAACAAAAAAGAAATTAGAAGAATTTAATTTTTTAATTAGATTACAATCCAATAAAAATATTGAATTAAGACCTAGATATGATTATTTTGAATTTGTTAAATTAATAAATCACGCTGAATTTGTTATAAGTGATGGTGGAAGTAATCAAGAAGAATGCTATTATTTAGGAAAACCTTGTTTATTATTAAGATATTCAACGGAAAGAAAAGAAGGAGTGGGACAAAATGTTGTGCTTAGTAAATTTAATCTAAATAAAATAAAATATTTTTCAACTAATTATAAACAATATAAATTTGATTTTATTTTAAATGAAAATTTCCCATCTAAATTAATTATTGAAAAATTAAAGGAGTTTACTAAATGAATAAAAAAATGAATAAAAAAATAATACTTTTATTTGTTTCATTGATTGTTTTTTTTACAATCTCTTGTTTGTGTACGTATAATGTTGTTTATAAATTTAATTATGAAACCAATGCAGTTTACGCGCCAGATTTTTTCCAAACAAATTTATTTTCAAAACAATTATTAAATAATGAAACTCTAAAAATAAACGAACCTTTTAATAATAATTATTTTCCGATGTTTGGTGCTAGAAGTATGCGAATATCTCCTGAAGGAGAATTAGTACCTGGAATAATGGTGGGCCAAATAATTATTTTTACAATATTTGAGGCAATATATGAAAATATCACTTTTTTAATAAATCCTTTATTCGCAGTATTATCTTTAATATTAATATTTGTAATCACAAAAAAAATTTTTAATAATGAAATAACTGCTTTAATTGCAACATATTTAACTATGATTTTCCCACCATTCTTAAATTATTCCATAATTCCTTATAATAATATTATTTCAGTTTTCTTTACATTAATTATTTTTAATTCAATGTTAAATTTAAAAAAACTAAAAAACAATAATCATTTAATTATTGCTTTTTTTTTAATTGCTTGTTTATTGTTTATTAGATATCCTGATGCAGCTATAATTTTCTTCTCGGTCGTAGTTTATCTTATTTTTTTAATTTATACTAAAAAATTGTTTATTTCTATGAAAACAATATTTTTTGCAACAATTTCGTTCTTAATACCAACAATTACATTTATGTTTGTTAATTTAATTCTTTATGGAAAATTATTTATTTTTGGAAATTTAAATTCAATATCATTAATTTTTTCAGATTCAACCAGAACAAAAATATTAGGTTTGATTTTTTTTGACGGATTGAAAACATTAAACCACAACATAATTTATTCATTTATTTTACCATTAATTCCATTCATATTTTTAATATTATTATCTATAAAAGATAATTTTAATAAATACAAACATTTTTTGTTGTTGATTTCTTCTTCTTTTTTTGTTTGTAACATATTATATTTTGGATCAAGTTGGACTGGCTCATCAGATTTAATTGTTAATCTAGCACCACTAAGTAGATATTTATTAATACTATATCTGCCTATATTGATTATTTCTTCTATTGGTTTTAAATATATTAAACAAATTTTAAGTATTATATTAATATTTATTTTAGTTTCATCAAGCATTATTTTCACTGTTAATTCCAGTTATGGGTTAATTGATCACTACAATAGTATGAATGAGTATTATGATAAACAACAAAAATTTACGTCTGAAATTCCTTTAAATTCAATAGTTTTTACTAGTTATAACGATAAATATATTTATCCATATCGAAAAACCGCAATCTATTCATATTTACCTAAAAATAATAGTGTTTCTATCACTACGAATGTTATGATTAAACTTATTAATGATGGATTAAATGTATATTTTATTAATGAAGATTGGCATATCAACAAATTTTATAACAAAAAAAATTATGAGCTTGAATTAAATAAATATAATTATTCAATGATTAAAACTAAAAATGAAATAATTTATAAAATAATAAAAAATGAAACATAACTCCAAAATAAACTACAAAAAAATTATCTCAATATCTTTATTAGTAATACTTCTAACCCTATTCATTTACTACATCTTCAATCATTTAGAAGACTTTAAATCACTCTCTGTAGTAAAACCTACTTACTTAATTCCATTAATATTACTTTCCATCATAGCTTCATATGCAAATGGTTTAATTATTAAATTCTTAGTTCAACCTTTTGATATCAAACTTAAATTCAAAGAATGGTTTGGACTATCAATAATAACCTCATTTTACAACATGATTACTCCTTTTAGAGGAGGATTAGCTGCAAAAGCAGTTTATCTAAAAAATAAGCACAACTTCTCCTATCCAAAATTTCTTTCAACAATAGCAGGATTATATGTTATTAACTTTTTAACCGCAGGAATTGTTGGATTAATAAGTTTATACATCCTATACAAAAAACATTCAATCTTTAGTCCAATTATTTTATTCATTTTCCTAGGTTTTGTACTTCCTTTATTATTTATAATTTTATTCTCACCAAAATTCAAAGATACAAAATATCCTTTAGTAAATAAATTTATAGAAGTATTAAATGGCTGGACAACATTAAGCAAACACAAAAAAATAATTTCCTATTGCTCTTTAATTATAGCATTACAAATTTTAATTAATTCAACAGGAACATATTTATCATATCACATCTTTGGAGTAGAACTTGACATCTGGAAAGCATTATTTCTAACATCAATTGGAATTATAAGTAGTCTAATACAAATAACACCATCAGGTTTAGGCATAAATGAAGCAATAGCCATTTTCTCAGGTTTAATTATAGGAATAACTCCACCACAAGCTTTGGCAGTAGCAATCTTAGGAAGAGTTGTTGGAATAATAGTTATTTTCACATTAGGTCCAATATATTCATATATTCTACTTAAACATAAAACCGAAAATCTACCGGAAAAATAGAAATCGAATATAAATAATAGTTATTCCTAAAATATTTTCATGAATGAAATAACAATTAAATCAAAAATTTACACAGTTCGTGAAAAACAAGTAATGTTAGATTCAGATTTAGCTGAATTATATAAAATAGAAACAAAATTTCTAAATCTTGCAGTTAAAAGAAATATTGAAAGATTTCCATGTGACTTTATGTTTCAATTAACAGAAGAAGAGTTTGAATCTTTGAGGTTGCAAATTGTAACCTCAAGTATAGAGAGCCTAAAACATCAAAATAATGAATTTTTAGAGAAATCTGATGGAGATATTTTACTATCACAAAAGAGGATACTTTCAAAAGGTGGAAGAACATATTTGCCTTATGTTTTCACAGAACAAGGTGTTGCTATGCTCTCTGGAATATTGAGAAGTGAAATTGCTATAAAAGTAAATATTCAAATTATGAGGACATTTATTGAAATGAGACATTTTTTACAAACAAATTCAGATTTATTTCAAAAAATATCTACAATTGAAACAAAACAAATTCAATATCAAATTAAAACTGATGAAAAATTTGAACAAGTCTTCAATCTAATCCAAGAAAAAGATATAAAACCAAGTAAAGGAATATTTTATGATGGAGAAATATATCAAGCACATGTTTTTATTACAAATTTAATATCGCAAGCAAAAGAATCAATTATTCTTATTGACAACTACATTGATGAATCTGTTTTAACTTTGTTTTCACAAACAAACATTCCAATATTAATTTATACAATAATAACACCTAAATTAAATTTAGCAATTAAAAAATATAATCAACAATATAATAACATTCAAATAAAAGAATTCAACAAATCACATGACAGATTCTTAATAATAGATAGAAAAGAAATATATCATATAGGCGCGTCATTAAAGGATCTAGGAAAGAAATGGTTCGCGTTTAGTAAATTTGAAGATTTAAGTATTTTAGATAAATTATAATTAATCAGTTCATAAATGAATTAGTATTTCTCTTAGGAAGAGTTGTTGGAATAATAGTTATTTTCACATTAGGTCCAATCTATTCATATATTCTACTTAAACATAAAACAGCACTGGACATCCTCAAACAAAGTTTATAAATAAAACCATTTTAAATAAATTGTAAACTTAATCAAAACATTTAAATATGAGTGTATCACTACATATTACAAATTACAATATTTAGTGATACAAATGGAAGGACTATCAAAAAAAGAAATCGAAGTAATATCAGAACTAGAATTTAATGAAAAGTATTATTTTACAAGAGAAGACATTAGCCATCATTTTAAAAACAAATCCAGCATGAATCACACAATACACAAACTTTTGAAGAAAAAAAGAATTCAATCTTTGAATAAAAATAAATATTATCTTGTTCCAATTAAAGCTAAATCAGGTTCGTGGGTTGACCATCCTTTTATAGTGGTTGATGAAGTTATGAATGGAGAAGATTACTACATTGGAGGTTGGTCTTCTGCACATTATTGGAGACTTACAGAACAAGTACCTATGAAAATTGAAGTATATAGTAAAAAGCGTTCAGGTAAAAAAAGAATTGTAAATACAAATATAATTTTCCGGAAAACAAGAGAAAACAAATTTAAAGAAGTTGTTACAAAAAAAATGAATGGTCATACTTTTAAAATTTTAAATAAAGAGGCATCAAAAAAATGGTTTTCAAAAACAGACAATTAACACAAGAAGAAATAGAATAACTAATCAAACAAATACAAACCATCAATAACTTCAGAATAATTTCCATTCCATTTATACTTCACCGTTCTATCTCCTTGATAAATATAAAGAGAAGATATATTCAATTC
>JBFXLI010000016.1:0-27954 GCA_050187915.1 Candidatus Woesearchaeota archaeon | reverse complement strand
TTTGATAAATTAAAAATTTCTGTATATCTTACTTCTATATGAATTATATCCATAAATTTTGGTTATTTAAGTATCTTATAAATTTTTTCGTAATTTTTTTAATTTTTTTAATAGAAACCTTTATAAACAACTTTTCTTGCAAATTAACATAAATTACTTACAAATATAAGAGGGTGTGAATTGGTGATTAAAAAAATTAGTTTTTTCATTGTGTTTTTATTCTTAATTACATCAATTAATTCAACTTTAGCATCATCTCAAACAGAAATAAATGATTTAGGACTTTTTGTAGCAGAACACGAAGTAGAATACATAAATTATAAACACCTTCAAACAGCAAATTTAAAATTTAATATTAATACTGCATATAAATTATCCTCGTTACTTTTAGATATAAGTGAATTAAATAATTTACCTTCAAAAAAAGCAGAATACTCGAACATAGATTTTCTAAATAAATATTGTCATCAAAACAACAAAGAAGAAACAGATGAAAATGATAATACTTATTCAATTTTTCAAGGATACATTTGTGAAATGCCATACGTTCAAATATTAATGAACAATTTAACTGTAAATATTAAATTTAATTTAACCTATGCAGAAGGAGACATTGAAAACGAATTAATTAACAAAACAATATCCTTCAAATTAGATGATACAAATCCAGAAGTTATAGAATTAAAAACAAGTTATTGTGAAGGAGAAATTTGTTATATATCTGATTTATTTACAACAATAGAACTCGAAATGAAAGATTCTGTTGGAACTTTCAATCAAAAAAGAGTTTTCTTTAAAATAGGAAATGAAGCAACAAGAGTTTTTAGCAATTGTACACAAACAACATGCGATTATAAGTATTATGTAAGTAATTGTTACAGTAAACAATATTTAAATTTACAATTAGTTGCAGGAGCAGGAAGCTCAAGCAGTGATGATGCAGGAAATCCATTTTCAAATGATGGAAAAAGAACAGTAGTATGTGACAGAGATACACCTTCATTTACAATAGATGATATAAGTTATACTTATTTAATTGCAGGCAGTGCACCACAAA
Source organism: Candidatus Woesearchaeota archaeon (assembly GCA_050187915.1). Taxonomy (GTDB): domain Archaea; phylum Nanobdellota; class Nanobdellia; order Woesearchaeales; family SKGA01; genus JAQUYS01. Next base: position 26,897 of record JBFXLI010000016.1, on the reverse strand, counting down.
ACACACCATTAAAACAACAAGATACAATTACATTTAAAATTAATATAACTGAAGATGCAACAGATGTTACAGCATATGCAGACTTCGAAGAATTAAATGATAATAATAATACTATTGAAGGAACATGTACAAAATCAAGTTTTGGCTCAACATGTACATTTGTAGTAACTGCAGTAAATGCAGGAGACATAAATGTTTACTTCAAAGCAAAAGACGGAGTAGGACACGAAATGAGTGAGTGGGTAGTTTATAAAATTCATGTCGATGAATATTTATTAGGCGATGTAGAAACTCCAAAATATTTTTCAGACGTTACAACAAAATCAATGGCAGAAGATGGATATAATAGAGTAGCAATTGGTTTGATGCTTGAAAATTCATTAAATGTTCCATTATATCAAACATTCAAATTAAATAAATTATTATCCGATGAAGTTGAAATAGTTGCTTATGATACAATTGAACCTGCATATTGTTATGTCGATTTCTTAAATGGAACAAAAACAAATGATGCAACTTCTTTTGAGTTTGATGTTGCAGATCCATACTTAAATTGGAATACTGAAAACAGATTAGATGTAAAATTTAGATTTAATAATCCAAACATGTATCCAGATGAATTTCAAATAGTTTGTAATGTTAGCGCCTATGTTAGAGTAAATCAAAATACATATTATAAAAATCCAACTATTTTTCAAATGAAAATTCCAATAAAGTTTAGAAATTCTGCACTAGGCGATGATGCACCTGGAGAAACTTTCGCAAAAAAAATACAAGAAACAGAAGAAAGTATGAAAGGATTTTGGGAAACTTTCGATACTGTTGAAATGTGGATAAGTGCAGCGTCCGACATTTGTTCAATATATGGACAAGTTGTAGGTTTAAATACTGCTACAACATCACTTGAAGTAAAAGGTTTGGCTCTTGGCGGAACAAATGTTCTTGGAGCAGGAGCACACCAATTCAGCGAGACTTTGTTAAATAATAAATTAGGAGATTTAACAGGAAAAATGTGTTCATTTCTAAATTGTAATGTCAATAAAATTTTTGCAGAAAATCAAGATAAAAATTCAAACTTTTGGGTTTCTTCAAATAAAATTGGAGCAGGAACATTGGAACAATATACAAAAGATAATTGGGCAAGTCCAGTTTCATCAAAATTATTTGATAACTTAGAACGTCCAAATGTAAGAGAAAGTGTAATAAGTTCACTTGCAACAGGATGTATTCCAGGAGTAGTTTATCACGTTAAAAAATATAGAACTGCAAGATGTTCACAACTTCTTTGCTACAAACAAAATTCAAAATATGGTTTAGATTTAATGCCTTGTGATCAAGCATTTAGTCAATATGTATGTAGTTCATTTGTTGGAGAATTATTTGAAATTCCAGGTTTCAGAGGAGCTAAAAATTTAATAGATAATACTAACGCTTTAATTCAAAATGCAATTCCAAATGGTTTGTCTTTGATTTTACACAATTTTGGTTGTAAATCTGCAAAACTCAACGCCAAAAATGGAATAACGGATGTATGGGCAGTATGGGCATGTCATGTACCAGAAGCAATTTCAAGAGTTATGGACAACGAATACAAAACATCATCTTCAACTCAAAGTTTTACTTATCCTTCCGATTCAACATATTGTAATTTAGCTTTATGTAATGAAGAAGATATAAATAATTGTAAAGACGACAAACCAGATTGGATAAATCAACTTCAAAGTTTTAATTTCATGGATGGCGGAAGAATAGATTATTCAGTTACAACTGGAAGTTTAAATGCTGGCGAAATGAAACAATTGTTAAAATCTGCACAATCAAGTGATGATGCTGGAATTGCAGCAAGAAATGAATTAGTTGAAAGAGGAGCTCCAAATTATTTAAACAATCCTGAAAGAGGAAAAGATATTTACAATTATTGTACAGATCAAATTGATGCAATAAATAAATTAAATTTAAAAGATGATCAACCTGTTGGTTTTAATCTTGCTGGAACTATTTCATATGATTTTACTCCTTCAAGTGCTTATGCTACTGCTGAAACAGAATATAGTAGATTAACAACAAATGAAAAATATAAAGATTTGAATAATAGACGTGATGATTTGAGTAAAGAAGAAGAAGCAGATTTGAAGAAATTTGATGAACAAATTGCAACTGCGCAAAACAACATGCAAAGAATTGCAAATAATGAAATTGAAACTATTCAAAGAACTTTAAATGATTTAGAAGGAAAAGGAAAGGATAGAACTCCAACTGAGGAGAATTTGTATAATGATTTAAGAGAAAGAATGACTGGATATGAAAATTCTTATTTTAATGTTGATAGGGCTTATTTATTTCAAGAACAAAATTCACTAATGGGAAAAATTGAAAGTGTTGAAAATTGTATTAATGATGCATGGAGTTGTAATGGTTATGGAGAAGATATTGATCACAATGATTTAAATGATGAATTAATTAAACTTCAACAACAATTAGAACGTAATATATTTCAATTAGACAACAAAGATGAATTCAACAAAAACTTCTACTCAAAACTAGCGAGAGATCAAAACAAAATAAACCAAAAACAAAAAACACTAGAATTCATGAACCTAATCACAGACAAAGTATTAGGAATAATGTACACAAACGGATACCTAGACTGGTTCAAACTATCAACGCATGAAGACTTCCAAAAAGTAGCAGACTGGGCAAACACAAACCTAAATTCAGACAACTACAAAGACACTATTTGCTCAGCAACAACAGACTTCAACAAAGGAACAACAATGGAAGGAACCGCAGTACAATGTATTAACGGACTTTGCAAACCAGTATTAACAATGGCTTCAGAAAAATTAAAAATCAACCAATCACATTACTTATACACATTAACATATTATTTAGGAAATGTAGAAAAACCACAAGGTGCAATAAACGAAAAAATGAAATATAATGTATTCTTCAAACCAGGAAATCAAAGATTATTTAACAAAACTTGGGAAGAATTAGATTATTATGAAGTTGCAGATTTCGCACAAAGCTTCTTAGGAAAAGGAGATTACACTGAAGTTTGTATTAAATTTGAAAAACCATATCCTCCTTACGAGCAACAACAAGAACTAGAATATTGTAGAAAAATAAAAGACTCAACAGAAGGAGCAAGTGATTACAACACAGGTTCATATAATCCAGAATATTCAAATCAATACGAACCAACAACAAGCACAGATGGTAGCTATGTAGTTAATGACATTTAAGGTGAGACTAATGAAAAAAGGACAAGTAACATTATTTATTATCATCGGAACTATACTATTACTAGCTACATCTTTATACTTTGTATTAAATAAATCTCTTCAAGAAAATGAACCAGGCTTAGAACTAGTTGATGTATCTTTAGAAACTCGTCCTACTTTTGAATTAGTTGAACAATGTTTAAGTCAAGTATCTTTAGACGGTTTAAGAAAAATATCTTCCCAAGGTGGATGGCTAGAATTTCCAGGAATGAAATATAGTGAATATCCATACGACAGCGACATAGTAGAATTTACACCTTATAACATAGCTTATTGGAGACACTTAAAAGAATGTGGAAACGATCTTTGTGAAACATCTCACAAACCACCATTGTGTAAACCAAACTCAGCAAAAACATGTTACAGTTCAGATTCAGGAGATTATAGTATTCAAGAACAATTAGAGAATTATATTAACAACAACATAGATTTATGCTTAAATAATTTTGAGTCATTAAAATATCAATACAATATCCAAATCAAAGGAAATCCAAAAGCTGAAGTTATATTTTCACCAGAAGATACAACTATTCTTTTAAATTATCCAATCGAATTACAATCAATGAAAAATGATAACACAAAAAAAGTTGAAGATTTCATAGCACAATTTGATATTCCATTTGCAAATTTATACAACTTAGCATCAGAAGTTTTAACTTTTGAAAAAAGTACGAATTTTTATGAAGCACAAACAATGAATTTAATTTCAATTTACTCAGGAATGGAAGAAGCTCTTCCACCTTTAAATGAAATACAATTCTTTTCACCAAATCCAAAATATTGGATACAAAACGAAGTCAAACAAATATTACAATATGATTTACTTCCATTTATGGCAACAATTAGATTTGTCAATGCAAATAATTATTATCCTATAGTACCTCCAGAGCAAGAAAATTTAGAAGTATATCAACAATATTCACAAGGAATATATTATGGTATGAATCCAAAATTAGGTTCAGATGAAACTATTTATCCATATAATATAGAACATCATTATATTTACAAACCAATTTATTCAAAAGTTAACGATGGAAAACAAATGTTAACAGGTTCAGATTTAGGTGTAGATGACAATATAATATTCAAACTTGCAGGATTTTTCTTAAAGGATTATAGATTCAAATATAATGTAAGATATCCTTTAATAATTACAGTTAGTGATGACAAATGTTTAAATGGAGAAGGTTTCAGTTTAAACTTTGCAACAGAAGTTAACATAAGAAACAATGTTGCAGCATATCAAAATTTTACTTCATTAGGAGTTGCTCCTTATGAAACAGGATTAGCAGACTTCCAAGTTAGACTACCACAAAACATCACAGTAAAAACAACAAACAAATATACTGATGAACCATTATCAGATGTTTTAGTTTCTTACATTTGTGGAAGAGAATTTGAGTTAGGAGTAACAAAAATAAATTCCAACAATGAAGCAGTATTTACAACACAATTACCATATTGTGAAATGGGAGGATATTTAAAATTCTCAAAAACAGATTTCCAAGGAACAAACATAGAATACAACAACAAAATAAATGGACAAAATCAAGAATTTTCAACATCTCTTTGGCCTTTAAAAGAAAAAGAAATTTTAGTTTACAAAAGAACACCTGAAGATATCCAAGCAATTAAAAATGCAGGTAGCAATGCAATATTAGTTTATGGAACATCAATACATAACATAACTGAAAATGAAACAGTTTTATTTGCAATAGAAAATATAAAAACCAGTCCTTATGATGAAGATGTACCAACAGTTGGATTCTTGAAATATGATAATCCAAATTCAAACGTTCCAGAATTAAATAAACAAGCTACATTAAATAATTTAAACGCACAAACAATAGAACAAGCTTATCAAGCAGGTTCCATAGACGGAGAAACAAGAGCAGAATTATTAGCAAATTTACAAACAATACAACAATCTGAAACAACAATAACTACAAACACAAAAAACACATTAAAATTATCTCCAGGAACATACGATTTAGATATTTCATTATTTAACTACGATGGAATTCATTTACCATTAGCATATATGGATGTTTGTCCAGATGATTTCATTTCATCATTATTCTGCGATGAAGATGCAGTCGAACTTCCAGCTACAAACTTTTCAATGTGGATGACAGGAGGATTAGTACAAGAATTAACACTTTCACCTGCAATAATTTACAGCGACAAAAAAATAATAATTTACATACTTGAAATGCCAAAACCACAAACTTGGGACGATATGATAAATCTTAAAGAAATTACAGAATATCAAGAAAATATGTTAAATTATGTAATTCCAAGGTTTGAATAATAACTTTTATATATTTCTTTACTTTTTAATAGTACATGAAAATAGAAAAACCTATAGATTACGCTCCAAAAGAAATACCTATTAAAAGAGATATTATGCATCCAGAAATGAAAAGAGAAGATTTTAGAGATATAGATTCAAGAAAAAATTATTTTGATAATATAAATCAAGTAATAAAACATGTTATACCTCAAGTAGATAAAAAAGAACAAAAAAACTTTCAAAAAATTATAACTTCTTTAAATGATGTACATGCACAACTTCAAGAAAAACCAGAAGATAAAAAAATTAAATCTAAAGCAGAAAAATTAGAAAAAGAAATGATTGAAGAATTACAAAGATTAGAAAAAACAACTCCAGAAGGAAAAGAAAGAAAAAAAATAGAAAAGTTAACTAAAGAATCTATGATTAAAACTACAAAACAATATGAAGACATATTAACTAAATTTGAATCAGCATTAAATAATTTAGATCACTTAATTTCGAAAGCGTCAATACAAGCAATAGAAGAATCTTGTGTTAAAGATGGACTTGTGGATTATGATGTTCTTGAAGATAAAAAAACTTTAAGTAAGTATGTTGATAAAATTGCAAAATATGTAACAAATAATTTAAAATCATTTAATTATCCAATGGAAAATAAATTAATGGAATATCATTTAGGAAATATAGTAAAAACTTCACTTAAAACTATAAAAGATAAATTATATGATGAAGTTAAAAATAATCCTTTTAAAGCAAATTTAGAATATGTGAATTATTTCATTAAAGATAAAATAAATCTTCCACTAAGACAAACCATTATGGGACACGTTTTAAGTGATGATGATTTAATAGAGAAAGATGTTTACTCTTCAGTAAAACAACAATTAGCACACACAACAGGATTAGAACATCTAGATCATCCTTTTTATATGAATCCTTTGTTATCAAAATATAAACACGTGGTATTCAACAAAGGAAAAATAATACCTAAAAAAGAATGGCTTAAAGATCATAAAAAATACGAAGATAAAGAAGAAAAATATGAAAAAAAAGTTGCTTAAGCTGACTTTCTATATTGAATAATCTCATCTTTCTTATAAGCTTCACTTAAATTTTCTATATTTCCTGAGAAATACTTTTTACGTTTAAGAGATTCTTGAAATTCTTGATCTTTACTAAATAATCCAATAGCCAATTCTCTTGCATGTTCATCCATCATTAAAGCATTACCTTCTTTATCATGAGTGAATATTTTACCAGTATAATCAAGATATTTAGGATGTTGTTTCATGTAATGAAGCATGTGTTTTACATCTTTAACTTTTAAATCTCTTGCAACATACTCTCTTTGAGCTCTTGTATTTTCTTTTACTTGTCTTGAAGTATATCTTCTTAATTCTGATTCATTAAAATTAGAACCTAATTGAGTTAAATATTGTTGAATCATATAAGGATCCAAAGTAGTTATTCCTTTTAACATTAATTCAGCTTGTTCTTCTCCAACAATGTCTTTAGCATCTTTAACCACTTTACTTTTTAATAATGTATCATATTCTTTTTTTAGATTTTTCATAAATTCTTCAGTAACATCTTTAATTAAGTCCTCACGAGACATTTTAACTTCTTTACCATTTTTATAAACAATGCCTCCTGTATCTAAAAGTTCATGTTGTACATTTCCTTGTTTGTCTGACAACATATTTTCATAAGTTTTAATTAAAGCTTTACTTGCTCTTAAATGAGTTGTATCCTCTAATTTATTGAAATAAGAAAATTTTTCATGAATTGTATTATATCTTTTTAATGCATCTTTACTTAGTTTATAAGGTTCATCCTTACTTGATTTTTTGTTCCAAACATCTTTTGGAATTACTTTAGATTTTGATTCGCCATCTTTTTTATCAGCCATAACACAACACCTGTTTTTATTCAATAATGATTACAAATTTCAATTAATATTATTTTATACAAATTTTTAAATTTATCAATATTTAAATCTTTTCCTTAAAAAATCTTGCTTTTAAATAAAACAAGCAATAATACGACTTTTCCAACGAAAGACTTATAAATACTTTTTTATAAAACAAAGTCAGGAAAAGAGATTGAGATAGATATTCTTTTCTACATTTAAAATTATATTCGATGAGTGAACTAACATGGTAAAAAAAACAACAAAAAAAACAACAAAAAAACAAAATCAAATTTCTAAAAAAGAAACAACAAAAGAAAAATCTCCTATAGAAAAAGGAATGGAAGATATTCCCCCTGAAGCTAGAAAAAAATTAGAAAAAATAAAAGAACATTTAGAAAAATTCAAAGATAAAGTTATAGAAAGATTTGAAGATAACATTTTAGGTGTAGCACTTTTACCACCAAACGAAGAAAAGAAAGAAGATATCAATGTTCTTGTTTTAACTGATGACTCAGATAGTACTAAAATGAGTAAAGCAGAATTATCTGAAAAAGTTGGAAAACTAATGACTGATATGGGTAAAGAAATTCACAAAGATTTAGTTGTTCACAACATGCTTTTAACTGAATTATGGGATCAATGTTATGATGGAAAACATGAAGGACTTCAAATGATTGCAATGTCTGCACCTGTTTATGATAAAGGAATGTTAGCTGCAATAAAAATTGGAGAAATTCATAAAACAATGGTTTTAAAGAAATTCGAAAAATATATTGTTTCATATGTTATGGGAGGCTCATTAACACAAGGAAGAGCAACACCAGATTCAGATATTGATGTTTTTGTTGTAATTGATGATACAGATGTCAAAAAAATGACTCGTGTAGAGTTATTAAATAAATTAAGAGCAATAATTATTGGAATGGGTGGCGAAGCTGGACAAATGACTGGCATCACAAACAAATTAAATATTCAAGTTTGGCTTTTAACAGATTATTGGGATTCAATAAAAGATGCTCATCCAGTTATGTTTACTTTCTTAAGAGATGGTGTTCCATTTTATGATAGAGGAATGTTTATGCCTTGGAAACAATTACTTCAAATGGGAAGAATTAAACCAAGTCCAGAAGCAATTGAAATGTTCCTTCACTCAGGAACTCAATTTATAGATAGAATCAATTATAAATTAAGAGACATTGTAATGGAAGATTTATTTTATGCAGTGTTAAATCCATCACAAGCAGCTTTAATGATGTATGGAATAGCACCAACAACACCTAGAGAAACATATAAAGTTATGAGAGAAATTCTAGTTAAAAAAGAAAAATTAATAGAAGAAAAATTCGTAAAAACTTTAGAAACAGTTGTAACAATACACAAACAAATAGAATATGGTAAGAAAAATATAATTTCTGGAACTGAAATAGATGAATTAGTAAAAGAAGCTCAAGAATATTTAAAGAGACTTGAACAATTATTCAAAGACATTGAAGAAAGAAAACTAAAGAAAGATACACTTGAAACATACGAAAACGTTGTAACAATTGTAAGAGATGTCTTAAAATTAGAAGGAAAAGAAAAAATTGATGAAAAAGATGTAGAACACGAGTTCAACGAATTAATAATTAAAAAAGGAATAGTACCACAAAACTTTTTAAGATTATTAAATGATGTTTTCAAAGCTAAAAAAGATTTTGATGATGAAAAAATAACAAAAACAGAAGTATTTGAATTAAAGAAAAACTCTAAAGAATTAATAACAGGATTAATTGAACTAATACAAAGAAAACGCGGACAAGAATTAGAGAAAACAAAATTCAAAATAAAATATGGAAAAAAATTCGCAGAAATAATACTTCTAAATGATGTTGCATTTATAATAAATGATTTAGATTCTGAAAATAAAGAAATATCTAAAGCACAAATAACAAATTTAGGTTCATTATCAAATCTAAAAAAATCATCATTAGAAGAATTAGAAGATGCTTTAGTTAATTCAAAATTACCTAAACATACTTTTATCAAAAATGCAATATTTGAAGACTTGAAGAAATTATTCGGCAAAGATGTAGAAATATTAATTAATAATTGAGTGTATACAAACGTAATGAGTATACGCTATCGTACAACGGATGTTTTGAGAACGTTAGTGAACACACCTAGACGAAAGCTGGTGATGTAGAAATACTAATTAATAATTAATTTTATTTAATAATTAAATTTTTATTTTCAAGAATGTCTTTAGTGAATAGATATATCTAGAGAGAACATTTTATTATTTCATACTTTATCTTCTTTTATTATATATCTGACAAGTTTTATAGTTTACACAATTACAAGGTTCATTTAATTTTGAACTTGAATCATATTTTTTCAAACTACAGCCAAAATAAACAACATCATCTATTGAATTAGTTATTATTTCGCTACAATTTTTGTCAGAAACAAACAAAGAAGGAAGTATTCTTGCTAAATAAACTTCAACACTTTCCATTCCAAAAACAAAAGATGTAGTATTTCATTTATAATATTTACGAATTTAAAAACCACACATATATAAAGAATTAAAGACTAAAAATAGTAAATAGGTTAAAATAATCTAAAAAGGTGTGAAAATGGAAGCATATTGTGTGAAATGTAAAGAAAAAAGACAAATAAAAGAACCAAAAGCAGTAAAAACTGAAAATGGTAAATTCATGGCTAGAGGAACTTGTCCAAAATGTGGTACTGGAATGTGTAGAATTATGTCTCAAGATACTGCAGAAAAAGCTGTTAAATCTGGCGAATTAAAAAAAGGTTATTAATTTTTTTTATTTATTTTTTATTTCTAAAACTACATTTTGAAATTATTGTTAGAGTTGTGTTTATAATTATTTGAATTAATATTGTTGTTAAAATTTGTAGGAGAATTAAAATTATCATCTAAATTGGTTTCAAAATTATCATTTGAATTTAACTCATTGAATTTTTTTTTGGAAGTTTGTTCTCCTTCAACATCTTTTCTAAACGACTCAGGATCTGGAGTAAACATAGCTATAAATTCAATTAAATAATAATAAATGGGAAAGAAAATAATGGTGAGCAAAACAAATCTCCAAGTCAAAGGAAGTATATTATAAATAACTGGACTAAGCATTACAAAAACATAGGTTACTTCTCGTATTCTTCCAAAATAACGTATCCATTTTTTTCCTTTTATACCAAAGTAAATTATTAAAAAACCATAAATCATTACAATTGTGCAAATAAAATATAGGGCAAAAATGTGCCATGAAAATCCTGATTCATTTTTAATTAATTGATTGGTTAAATATCTAGTCCAATCAAGACCAACAAACAAAGGTACTACTCCATTAGAAATTGCGTTACCAAAAGAAGTTCCTTTTTTTTCTTGAAAAAATTCTGCAAAAAACCAAGATACCCAAATAGGACCTAAAATCCAAAGTGAACTTAAATTTTTAATTGGTGAAATAAATATATATAACCAATCTGACAATGCTTGAAAAGCATAGGTCACCACCATTAAAAGTCCCATCCAAAATGTCATGATGTAAACCTACAATTAGTTATTTATAAAACTATTGTTGCAAAAAAATTAAAAAAATTACCTCAATAAATGAGGTGCAAACAATAAAATTAAACCAAGAACAAACATAAGTATACCACCTATTAATTTACAAAGTTTAGCATATTTTTCTCCAAGAACTCCCGTTCCCAAAGCAAAAGCAGCCATTCCAAAAATAATTATGTGATCGAGCAAGTAAAAGAATAAGTATATTAAAATATATACATAAGTCATAAATGTAGATATATTGCTTAATGCAAGTAATTGTGTAAATACAGCAGGAATTGCAGCTGAACAAACAAATTCAATAGCATTAACTGTAAAAGCTAATCCTACAATTGCAATTAACATTCCCCAAGTAATTGGTTGAGCTAAAATTGTTTGAATTTTATTCATGGTTTTTGTTTTACTTTGATAATCTCCAACTTTACACACCAAAGCTCCCTTTGTTTCTATAACTTCTTTTAAATGAATAACACCAACACCAACTGCAAATATGCCAATCAACAAAGTTAAAATTCTAATATAACCAATCATTAAAAATAAATTAAGCCATGCAGTCATAAATAAGAAATAAGAAACACCGGAAGCTAAAACAAAACTTCCAACAACAATCCAAATTTTCTTTTTACTTTTTTCTCCCAATAATAAAGTGATTATAAAAATTAAAACCCAAAGTGCACAAGGATTAAAGCCATCAACCAAACCAAGAACAATTGCTAAAACTGGAAAACTCCATTTTGTTAAATCAACCCTTCCTAAAAAAGGAATTTCAAAATCAGAAAAACTAGTATCCATTTCTTGAAAAGTTTCTTTTTGATATTCTTCTCCTTTACATTCATTTAAACATTGTTCTATTGCATTAATTATGTTTTCTTTTGTTTGAAATCCAACTAAAGCATGTTGATTTACAAAAATTGTTGGAACACCAAGTCTTGAAGTATCAAGCCCCGCTTCCTTTGCCATTTTATAAAATAATTGTGAACCTTCAGTTGATGAAGCGTCATGCTCATAAAATTGAACATCTGTTCTTTCTTCCTTTAATTCAAAATAAATTGGTTTTTGATCACTACAATGAGGACAAGTAGGAAGATAAAAAAAATGAACTGAAAAATTTCCATTTAAATCTTCTTGATTTGATGGTGAAGTATACATGAATGAAAATATTCCAAGCAACACTAAAATTAAAACAAGATATAAATTAAATTTTGATGAAAAAAATTCTTTGAAAAATTTTATTACTTTGTTTTCTTTAGTTTCATGGATTTTCATTTTAAATAACACCTATTTAATAATATAGAAATCAAGTACATTTGAAATATATTTAAATGTTATGAAAATTATCTTATTCTTCTTACAGGACGTTTATTATCAGTTTCAATAAGTGATTCTTCTTCAACTTTATCTTCAATAGTTTCAGTAGTTGTTTCTTTTTTAATTTCTTCTTTTTCTAAAAAGTATGGTTTTATGAAATTTTTTGGAACTTCAATATACGAATCAGGGTAAATTCTACCATTTATTTCAGATATAGTGTTTTTTATTTTTTTAAACTCAGCAGGAGAGTTATATTCACAATAGTTTTTTATAAGATAAGTTAAATCAACTTCAACTTTAAATAATGTTCTTTCATTTTGCATAGTTGTTCTTCTTCTGTAATTAGCATCTTGAATAGTTTGAGACACTCCCATTCCTGGAAATGTTTTTGAAATTTCATAAGCAAAAGGATAAAGCGAATTTACATCTAAAATAACTAAATATTTTTCTTCATCTTGTACTATATCAAAATAATTTATTAACTTTGGATTTAAATTTAATTTAACATAATTTAATCGTTCATTTGCTTGTTCATTTGTATCTTCAATTCCAAAGCAAACATCATATAATCCCTTATATTCTTTTATATTTGTCTCAGAAAATAAATTACCCATCAAAATTAAAGACGCTGTAACTATTGTTTTTAAACTCATGAAATGTATGAATTTAGTTTGAATTAAAAGTTTTTCTGTATTTTTTTGTATTTTTTGTTTGGTTTTTAACAAATTTCTTTTAAAACAGTGTATCTTAGTATACAAAAAAGCACAATATTTATAAATAGATAAAATATTGCTACAGAACTAATAAAAAACGAGGTGAAAAAATGGAAGGAATAACACATAGTGATGGAGCAATAGATTATAATGGAATGATGAGAGTTTTAACAATAAATATGCCTTATCAAGGAGAAACAACACAAAAAACAGTAAGTTCTTCAATTGTTGATAAAGTATTAAATTATAAACCTAAAGCATATGTACCACTAAAACCAAAAACAGCATATTCAACAAATATGTTTATGTAAGTGAAATAAACTTAGTTTATTTTGAATTATTATTTTTTATTTTCCAAATAATTTTTTAAGAACCATTGTTGCATAACTTCCTTTTGGCAGTTCAAATTCAACAACAACACAATATTTTTTATCAATTTTTTCAATTTTATTTATTTTAAAGTTCTTAGGTACAAAAATTATTTTTCTATCATTTGATTTAAAAAAATTTCCAGTTTGTCTTATGTTAAAATCTTTTAATTCAAGATTTTCTTTTAATAAAACTTTATTAATTATATTTTTTTCATATTCTTTAGGAATCATTTTATTACTTATTGTTGCAAAAACATCTGGCAATTCAATTTTATTTTTAAGAAATTTTAAAGTTCCAACTGAATAAGTAATTTCAAAAAATTCTTTTGTTATTAATTCTTTAACACATTCATTCCATAAATAACTTTGATAAGAAGAAATAAACATTTCTCTTAATTGAGGAGAAATTCTTTTGTACGCAAAAATCCATTTCTTTGTTTTTTTGTATTCATTAATTATCAATCTATATTCATTTATCTTCAAATTACAATCAAAATTTTTCCAATGTTTTTTTATTAAATTTTTTTCAGCTTTTATTCTTTGACTTTCAAATTCAGAGTAAGAAGTTAAATATTGTTTAACAGCAGATTCATAATCTTTTTGAATTAGAAATTTAGCAATAAATTTTTTGTCAATAACACTTCCAAATCTTTGACTATCAAAATAATTAATAACTCCATTTGAAATTGTTTTAACTTGTTCATTCATTTTTTTTAATTCATCTTCACTTACTTCATTAACAGTTATTATAAATTTATTTCCAATCAAATCTCCTAACTTTATTGGTTTTTCAACAAAACCTAAAAATTTAAATTGTTTATTATTAAATGAATATTTGCTTGGTATTGAAACATATTGAGTTGTTAAAGCATGAGTATCTTTTATTCCAGCAATACCAATTTCTTTTCTAGGTATGTTGTTTTCTCTACAAAAATTATTCAAACAAACAAAAGTTTCTTCATTTTCCTTCTTTAAAGAATATAATTTGTAAGCACCCTCATTTAACAGTTTATGTTCAGCAATTTCTTCTACAATAAAATGTTCAGGCTTTTGTCTATATTTCATCAAAATTAATATTTGATTTCTATTTATATATCTATCTTAATACATAACTTAAACATTATTTTAAATAACTATTTAAATTCAAATTTATTCTAACAAATAATTATGGAATATGATGTAATTTTTGTAACCGGAGAAATTTTTTTCGATCATCCTATGTCAGGAGTTGCAATTCTAAAAAGATTATTAGAAAAACACAATTATTCTGTTGCAGTTATTGAACAACCAACGAACATTAATCAAATAAAAAAATTTGGTAAACCAAAATTATTTTTTGGTGTAACTTCAGGAGCCATAGATTCAATGGTTAGAAATTATACACCTCTCAAAAAGAAAAGAAATGAAGATGATAATTTAGATTATGACGAAAATGTAAAAGATAGAGCAGTAATTGTTTATTCAAATTGGATAAAACAAACATTCAAAGATTCAATTATTGTTTTAGGTGGAACAGAAGCTACACTTAGAAGATTTAGTCATTACGATTATTGGGACAACAACATAAGAAAATCAATTTTATTTGATTCAAGAGCAGATATCTTAGTTTATGGAAGTGGAGAAAAACAAATTTTAGAAATTTCAAATAATATACAAAATAAAAAAGAATTAATAAATATTAAAGGAACATGTATTGTTTCAAAACAATTACCTCAAGAAAAATTTATACTTCTACCATCTCATGAAGATGTTGAAAATTCAAAAGAAAAATTCGTTGACATGCAAAACTTACTTACAAACAAAAAATTACTAGTCCAAAAAAATCAATCAAGATATGTCATACAATATCCTTCACCAATTTATACTTCTAAAGATTTAGATGAATATTATGAATTTGATTACACAAGAAAAGTGCCTAAAACATTAAGAGGGTTTGAATTTTCTGTTGTAACTCATAGAGGTTGCATAGGTGATTGTAACTTTTGTTCGCTTAAACTTATTCAAGGAGATAAAATGATAAGCAGAAGTGAAAAATCAATATTAAAAGAAATAAAAAAATTAACAACACACAAATTTTTCAAAGGAAACATTGATGACTTAGGTGGACCAAGTGTAAATATGTATGGAATGGATTGTGATAAATGTAATTTAAATAATTGCATTAATTGCAATCAATTAGATAGAAGCCAAAAAAAATTAATTTCACTTTTAAAAAAAGCAAATGAAATTGAAGGAATAAAAAATATTTACATAAGAAGTGGGATAAGATATGATTTAGCAAATGAAGAATATATAACTCAATTAATTAAAGGAAATCATATTTTCAAAAAATTAAGAATTGCTCCTGAGCACATAAATAAAACAATTCTAAATTTAATGAATAAAAATAAAGGAAATTTAATTGAATTCAATAAAATGTTTCAAGAATGTTCTGAAAAATTATCTTCAAAAAAACAATTGTCGTATTATTTTATGACTGCACATCCAGGAAGTTCAATAAAGGAAGCAAAAGAATTATATGAATTCATTAAAAATTTAAAAAATATAGAAAATGTTCAAATATTTATTCCAACACCAATGACAAATTCAACTTGTATGTATTATACTGGAATGGATTTAAATAAAAATAGAATATATGTTCCCTACACATATAATGAAAAGAAAAAGCAAAAAAGAGTTTTATTTAACAATTAAATCATTTTTTAGTCAAAAACAATAAATTCTAAGCAAAAAAATAAATTATATTCTAAAAAAACAATAAGTTTATAAATAGAAAACCCTAATCCGTAAACCCACAAGTATTCAAGTATACACAATTGTATACTGAAACAACAAAACAATGGAAACTCAATTACTAATAAACCTCGGAATTTTAATTTTTTTCTCAATATTAGGTGGCATTATATCCACAAAACTTAAGCAACCCTTTGTTTTAGGTTTACTATTAATTGGAACCATCATTGGACCTAATTTACTAGGTTTCATTAAAGATTATACTTTAATTGATATTTTTATTGAGTTTGGAGCTATACTTTTTTTATTCATTGTAGGTATGGAATTTTCTTTAAATAAAATTATGAAAATCGGAGTCAAAGGTTTAATAGTATCTATACTGAAAGTTGGAATTATGTTTTTTATAGGTTTTTTAATGATGATTTTATTTAAATTTGATATTGTAACTGCAACATTCACAGGAGTTATGCTTTCATTTTCAAGTACAATGATAATCACAAATGTATTAAAGCAAAAAAAGTTAATCAATAGAAGTGAAATTCCTCTTTTAATTACAGTATTAGTTTTAGAAGATGTTTTTGGTGTTATTGCACTAATATTTTTCAGAGCAATGAAAGAAAGTGGAACAAAAGCATTAATCAATTCATTGGAACATTTAATTCTTAGTTTAACAATTTTAATTTTAGCATACATCATAGTTTCAAAATTTGCAGAAAAAATAATTACTTGGATTCACAATAATACAAACGATGAAATGATTTTATTTACAAGTTTATTATTATGTTCAGCATTTGCATTACTTGCTTATTATTTAAAATTAAGTCCAAGTGCTGGTGCTTTCTTAGCAGGAAGTATAATTTCAAATTTTAAAGAAGCTAAATCCTTTCACAATTCAATAAAACCTTATAATTTTATGTTCACAGCATTTTTTTTCATATCTATGGGAATGATGATTAATTTGAATGCAGTTTGGGAAAATATATTTTTAATAATTTTATTAACAATCTCCATAGGTTTAGGATTAACAATTGCAGTTGGAATAGTAACAAAAATATTTGCTAATTATTCTCAAGAATCTGCAATATTTAGTTCAATTGTTATGTTACCTCCAGGTGTTTTTTCAATGTTAGTAGCAAAAGAATCCATTAATTATGGAGTTTCTGTCGATTTAATAAGTATAGTTTCCGCGATTATTTTAATTTTAAGTTTAATTTTAAGTTTACTTGCTTCAAAAACAAATTTATTAGTTTATCAAATAAATAAAAGAAAACCAGAAAATTCAAAAGTTGAAAAAATAATAAACACAATTTCAAATTATTTTGAAGTTTTATTTGATGAACTTAATTCAGTTAACTTATATACAAGAAAATTGAAAACATCATTCAATAAAAGTTTTGCAAGTTTTTGTATTCTAATATTTAGTTTTATAATATTAAAAGAAATTATTGAAATACCAATATTATCTAAATTTATTTATGTAGGAATTGTTTTAGCAACAATTATTTTAATTTTTGAAGCAATACTTTTAATTAAAAATTTAAGTATAATAAAAGAAGATTTAATAAAAATTTTAATAACTTTGAATGGTGGAATTAAATCAAAGAAAATAAGAGAAGGAACAAATAAATTAATAACTGCTACAATCATCTTGTTAATTTCAATATTTTTCCCATTAATTATTTTTGCATTAAATTTAACCGCAATATTTACAACAATTTCAATATTATTTTTTATAATAAGTATTTATTATTTTTTTGAAGCAGGAAAAATACTTTACAAGTTTCAATATCATACAACAAACATAAGTTATAAAAAATTTGACTATAAAACGTATAATTTATTAAGAAGTACAAACAATTAAAGGTAAGTAAAATGATTAATTATTTAATGGAAACATGGTGGGCAATCCCATTGCTTATATTTTTAGCGAGAATATTAGATGTAAGTATAGGAACCATTAGATTAATTTTCATTTCAAAAGGATATAAAAATTATGCACCAATTCTAGGATTTTTTGAAGTTATGATTTGGCTTTTAGCAGTTAAAAAAGTCATGACTGATGTATCTACTCCTATAACTTTGATAGCTTATGGTGCTGGTTTTGCAACAGGAACTTATGTTGGAATGGCAATAGAAGAAAAAGTTATGAGTGGGAAAAATTTAATTAGAGTTATAACAAAAAATTATATTCCATTAGTAGAAGAATTAAACAGAGGAAATTATCCTTATACATTAGTTGATGGAGAAGGAAAAAATGGAAAAGTTAAATTGTTTTTTATGATAGTAAGAAAAAATCAAGTTCCTAATTTAATGATTTTAATTAAAAACATTGTTCCTAATGCATTTTATACAATTGAAGATGTAAGAAATGCTAGAGAAACTCCAGATTTACTTGAAAAAAAACCATTCTTTTCAAGATTTGCAATGTTTTATAGAAAAGGAAAATAAAATTATTTATATGTTGATTTTGAATTAGCATTAACTTTTTCAGAGTAATATTTTAATTTTTCATTTGTGTACTCTGTAAATTCTTCATCAAAATTATCTTCCAATCCTTCACTAAATGCTTTAATTGCATAACTTGGAAGATGATGTGCATTAATAATATATTGAGCAATTGAATTTTTATATATTGCTTTTGAATCATTTAATTTTGAATAGGATTTATCATCTAATTTTTTTACTAGATTAATTAAATTATATATTGCTAAATAAGTTGTACTTTCATGATGATCTTCATTTTTTAAGTCATATACAGAACCAGGAATTATTCTTGAAACATCATTTTTTATACATTGATGTATTTCAGAAATTGGATGAAATCTAAGTTCACCTTCCCCTAAAGCATAAGGTGTTATTTGATATGGTCCATATGAAAGTATATCTCCATCATATTTTGCAGGAATTAATTCAAGATAATCTTTTCCAGAATGTTTCAATAAATCATCCAATCTTTTAATATTTTTTTCACCATCTTCATGTTTCATAAGTTCTGATAGTATTATTGTTGTTAAAAGTCTTGAATCAATAATTTTAGACATTTCTTGTACTAAACTCAATTTATTTGAGTTTAAATCATATTTATCTGCAACTTTATTCCAATCTAAATTGTTCAAAACATAATTTATAGCAATGTCTTGTTCAGACATATATTGACTTAAAGAAATTTTATTAAATATATCTATTGAATCATTTTCATTTAATTTATTAGAATAATTTTTAGATATATTTAGAGCCTTTGCTCTAGATGATTCACTTTGTTTTTCTTTAGGTTTATATAATTCTAAGAGTCTTTCAACATATTCTTTTTGTGTTCCATCAGGAATATAAAAAGATTCATATTGCCATTTATTATACAATTTATTTAATAAATATGATGTTGTAAGACTTGATATTAAAATTGAAGATAAAATAATTTTTTTAACTTTATTTGAAGAATTTTTATATTTGTTATAATTGTTTAATATTACCTCTTTTAAATTCATAAAAATGCAAAATAGAAATTTCTTTATAAATTTAACTTAAATATTTATGAAATATTTTCAAACAATATTTCTTTAACTAAATTATAAGTTTCATCAGAATTAACTATATTCATATGAAAATCAACACCTAAGAAATCATTACAAGTTCCATTTATATATATATTATTAGCAAAATCTAATTTTGCAGAATTAACTGATACAATACCATCCCCATCTAAACCATTTGTATCGCATCCTTGCCCTATAATATTATAAACAGGAATACTAATATCATAATCATCAAGTCTTTTCAAAAAGATACTATTTTCGCTTAAATCTTCACATGTTTTTTTAGCTCCGAACCAAGAACAAAACGTATTAACTTTGCCATTAACTCCATGATTAGGTGGAGCAATAAAAATAACTTTATCAACTTTACCTTCTCCAAATAAAGACAAATAATTTCTAGCTACCAATCCACCCATTGAATGAGTTACTAAAATAACTTTATTTGAATTTGTTTTTGTTAAAGTTGTATCAATTAAATCCTTCAATCTTAATGAATATATTTCTATTCCTTCATCTTTTTGTATACTAGTAGAAATTAAATCTAAATCATAATATTTTATATAAAAATAAGATGCACTTATTCCTATTGGAATATTAGAATTTACCCAAACATCATTTCCAGAAGAAGTATAATCTATATCTCCACCATTAATTATTAAATTTTCATCACTTAATTTTCTTCTTACATTATTAAAAATACTTATTGAATATTCAACTGGATCTTCTTGATTAAAACTATGTCCATGTATAAATATTATTGGTTGAGGATTTTTGTTTTTTTGCTCAGTACAATTATTAAAAATACAAGTATATTTGTTAGGATACTCTAATTTCAAACTTTCATTAAATAAAATTATGTTTGTTTTACTTATGTTGTTTAGTTGTGTAACATTGAATAATTCTAAGTTATTATTACAATAGTTTGTATTTATTTGAGGTATTTCAATATATTTAAAATATTCTTGTAGTGATAATAAATTGGTATTTATTATGCTATTCGTACCCGATATTAAATGAGTTGAATTTATTTCTACATCATATATATTTTCTTTTATAAAATTTAATTCTGTTTGATAATTATCCGTACTTTCTATTCCTTCATTGTGTTTTTCTATTTCTATTTCTATTAAATTTGCTAGTTCACACACAGGAGATATATATTGTAAATTGTAGAGTTTGTTTAATAAATTAAATGAATCATTAAGATAAACTTCATATTTTGTATCTTCAATTTGTTTATCTTGTTTATATTGTAATTCAATTTCATTCAATTTATTGTTTGTTGGTGTTAGATTAAATATTATTAAATTTTCAAAATTGTTTTTTGGTATTGAATTTAAATATGAATATATTTCTTCAATACTTTCTTTTATTGTTTGGTTAAATAAATAATAGAATGAATACATTTCATTATATTTATTTGAATAAAAATTATTTAATAAATTTATGTTGTTGTTGAATATGAGAATATCATTTCTTAAATTTATTAGTTCTAATTCATTATTTTCAACAATAAAATTTAATTTATTTATTGATATTTCAAACTCTTGTTCATAGTACAAATTTAAACTTTCATTTAATTGAACAAAATAATTTTTTGATTTTGTTGTTAATTGTTTATTTGTATTTATTGTCGAATTTATAGAATTTATTAGATTATTTATTTCTAATTCATTGTTCAAGAAATTTTTTATTTCATTATACTTTGAAATTAAATTATTTTGTAATTCGATTAAATTAGTTCTTGTTTTTTTATCATATTCATAATTTATACTTACTAATGATGAACGATATTTTTCAAGAGATTGAGTTTTACATAAAAATGATTTTTCATTTTTACAAGTTATTTCCACATAATATATTTGTTGTCCAAATTTATCTGCAGTTTTTTTGAAAGTTAGATTTTTATTTATTAATTGTTTTGATTTCGTTGAAAATGATTCATTATATACATAACTATCTAAATAGGTATCTTTTATTTTTAATTCACAATTTGAATTACAAAAATTAAACTTAGTTAATGAAATTTCAAAGTTTTGAGTTGTATTTTGTTTATTTGTATTAATTACAATTTGTAAAGGGTTTATGCTTATTTGCAAATCATCTTTCAGCATGAATTTTATATTGTTTGTTATACTAAATATCAAAAATGCTAAAAACAAAGCAATTACAACACAAATAATTATAAAAAAAAGAACGTTATTTTTTCTAAAATTGTTTATTTTTTCAAATAATTTAACAGGTTGTTTAGTTATTTTTTTTAAATTATTCTCAAATTCATTTTTTTTAGTATTATTAGTAGTTTTCTTTTTAGATTTAATTTTACTTTTCTTCAATTTTTCAACCATGGATAAATTTTAGAATTTACTCATTTATATATCTAACATTTAAAATTAGAAGAATAACAATATTTATAAATAAAACATTATAAAACTATGTTAATATGAATTACGAACATTATTTAGGGATTTTTTCTTTAGTTATGAAGAAAAGATATATATATTTAAGTTCTGCATTTAAACAAAAAGAAGAAATAGATACTAAAATAACTGATTTAAACTCTGAAAATAAGTCAAAATTACTTGAATTAATGGGAAAAGACCATTTTTTTAAAAAAGCAGAAAATATAAATCAACAATCAATCAGACATTTTTTATATAAAATTAATACTTCAATGAAATATATTGATTCTAAAGGTAGCAATATATTAAAAGAAATTCATGATTTGAACGCAAATATAGAAACAAAACAATTAATGTATTCAATATTAAAATTAGCAAATAAAAAGAAAATAACATTTGAAAGATTAGAAAAAAATATAGAACAACAAGCAAGATATTTAGAAGATAAAGAAACAACTATTATTCAATATAAAAAAATAGTAGAATATCAAAATTTTTTAATCAAAGAATTAAACAATTATAATGGTTTCGAAGAACAAATTCTAGAAAAAGTAGAAGCTGAAAATAAGGAATTATTAAATAAATTACAAATTAAAGCAAATAATCAAACAAAATCTATTGTAAATGAAACTAAAAATGAGGAATATAATATAAATGATTTAAAAATAAGCATTTTATGGATTTTAAGTGCAATTATTTTATATACAACAGCTCTTTCAATATCAAATTCAGAAGAATCTTCCCACATATTAAATAGAATTTTAACGGTAGGCGGAACTTTATCTTTATGGGGCGCCCTTTTAACTGCTTCAATTAAAAAAGTTAAACGATTTAAATCTGTTAAGTCCTTATTCGAATATTTGACATCGTTTATACACTATGAAGAATAGGATTTATAGAGAAAGCTTTATAAAACGAAAAAAATTCCCTGAATTCTGTGTAAAAACGTGAATTCTAAGAATTCAAGTACTTAAAATCATATTAAGGTTATAAAAATGGCAAAAACTATAAGAGCATGTGCATGGCGAAGATTAGAAAGACCATACACTAGAAAATCAAAATATAGAGCAAAATCCTTTGTTCGTTCAGTTCCTGCAAATAAAATAGTTAAATTTGAAATGGGGAATACTTCAAAAGAATTTGAATATGTAGTAAGTTTAAGATCTGATGTAGACATTCAAATAAGACACAATGCTTTAGAAGCTGGACGTAAGTCTGCAAACAGAAAATTAGAAACAGCTTTAACAAGAAAAGGCTATAAATTAAAAATTGCAGTTTATCCTCATCATATTTTAAGAAATAACCCATTAGCATCTGGAGCTGGTGCAGACCGTATGAGTACTGGTATGAAGATGAGTTTTGGTAAAGCAGTAGGTATAGCTGCTAGAGTTATGAAAGGACAAAAAATAATTGAAGCACACGTTGATGAAAAAGATATTGCTTTAGCAAAAAAAGCAATGACTTTAGCAAGACACAAATTTCCACGTGGCGGATATATTGATGTTGAAAAAAAGCTATTAACTCCAGTTTTAGCTTAAATTTATTTTTATTTTATAATTTTTTCTTCTTATAAACAAAACCTTTTTAAATATCTATTTCAAATTCCTGTACAAGGGATGAGATGTTAAAAGAATTTGTATTGGATTTTGTGACAACCAAGTATTTTGAAGCCTTAATTATAATAATTATCTCTGTTCTCGCAGCAAATTTATTTTTAGTGTTATTCAAAAAGTTCATTGAAAAAGTTCATTCAAAAAACCAAGCAAAAGTAGATAATAAGTTAATATTAAAAATAGAACATCCTGTGATAATTTTAACAATTTTACTTGGAGCTCAAATTGCTTTAAATAAAATTTCTCCAGATAGTTTAACTTATTCAAACATATTACAAACAATAATTGTAATTATTGCAACATATATGTTTATTGAAATATCTCTTTTAGTTCTAGATTTATGGAATAAACAAAATAAACAAGACAACATTGCATTTCATTCAGAAGTTATGCCTTTAATGAAAAGTTTGATGAGAATCACATTTTCAATTACAGGGGTTTTAATAATTCTTCAAATTTGGGGGATAGCAGTTATAACTTTATTAACTTCTTTAGGTATTATGGGATTGGTTTTAGGTTTTGCATTTAAAGATAGCATGGCAAATATATTCGGAGGAATATCTTTGATTCTAGATGATTCTTTACATAAACAAGATGTTATAGAACTTGATAATGGAGAAAGAGGAGAAGTAGTTGAAATCAATCTTCGTTCTACAAAAATAAAAACTTTAGATAATAATTATTTAATAATTCCAAATGGAATCATGAGTAACTCAAAATTTTATAATTATAACGAACCAACAGAAACATATAGAATAGCTATTGATTTTTCAGTTGCATACGGAAGTGATGTTAATAAAGTTAAAGAAGTTGTCTTAGATGTATTAAAAGGACGAAATGACATTTTAAAATTTCCAAAAAGAAGTTTAAGATTAATGAAAATGGCAGAATTTTCTTTGAATTTTACATTGTATTTTTTTATTTCTGATTATCATAATATGTTTGATATCAAAGATGAAATAACACAAAATATTTATGAAGCACTAAGAAAAAACAGAATCGAAATACCTTTCCCTACAAGAATAATTTATACACGAAAAGAAAAAAGTTCCAGAAAGAAATAATTATTCTTTATGATAATTTCTATTATTTATTATCATTAAACTTCTGTATATTTGTTCAAGAATTAATAATCTTGCAAATTCATGAGGAAAAGTAAACTTAGATAAAGATAATTTATTTTTAAAGTATTTTTTGAAAGATTTTTCAATACCTTCAGCACCAGAAATTATAAAAATAACATCTTTTGATTCTTGAATATAATTATTTATTTTTTTAGAAAAATTAATAGAATCATATTCATCACCTTTTTCATCAAGAAGTATGAATAGTTTATCTTTGTGTAACTCTACATACTCGATTATTGCTTTAGTTTCATTTTTTTGATTTGAATCTTTTAATTCAATTAATTCAAATTTATTAAAAAAAGAAATTCTTTTCAAGTATTCATTACATAAAGATAAAATAAATTTATCTTTAACTTTTCCAATACAAAGTAAAGTTAATATCATAAATCTAAATCTGCATCATCATATTCACGTATGAATTTTTGTCTTACTTTTTCTTCTTCTTCCAATGTTTTAAAGAAAAATTCAAAGAAAGCAGGTTCTAATCTAAGTATATCTTTAATAGTTACAAAACCAAATAATTGTTTATCTTTCATAACAGGAACTTGGGAAATTCTATTTGAATTTAATACTTCAATAGTTTCTTCAAGAGTATTTTGCGGTTCTACACTAATTAAATTTTTTGACATAATATCTTTAGCGATTGTTTTTTCAGGATCTAATTTCTCTGCGATAACTCGTCTTACTATATCATCAACAGTGATTAAACCTTGAACAACTTTATCTTCAACAACTATAACACTACTTATATTATATTTTTTTAATAGTTTCGATACAGAAACGATATTATCATTTGGATGACAAGTTATAGGATTTGTTGTCATCATTTCTCCAACAGCCAATGTTCTCATAATTACTACCCCTAACAATATAGAAACCTTATTTATTTATATAAATTATGAAAATGAACACTTAATTTTAAATCGAAAACCATATAAATAAAGTTTAAATCTAGTTTTTTATGCCACTAAACAAAGCAAATATTGAACTTCAAGCAGAATTACCTATTATTTCAGTTGATAATGTTACTTCTGAATTCTTTTCATTGGATTTGTTGAAAAAATTTATAAATTCAACATTAAATGGAGTAGATTTAGATGAAGTTGATTGGGTATTAGTTTTTGAAAAACAATTAAAGTTAAAAAATGATTTTTTATATAAAACATTAAGTTCTGATTTTAAATTTGAACTTTACGAGAATGTAAATAGTTGTGGCGTTGATAGTGAAGAATATGTAGCGAATCTAAGATTTCAAAAAGGTTTAATAGCTAAACCAACTGGAGAATATAAATTTGAATCAATTTCTTTAAAAGGTTCTTCATATGATTTTAAACCAGGTTTTAATCAGTATAAAATATTTTTAATTGAAGATATAGATGGAAATAGTCCTTTAATGCGTATGGATTATTTAAGAGCACCTTTTTGGAAATTTAGTTGGAAACCAGCAGATTTAGAAGAACAAATTCCTTCTAAAGAATTGTCCAATTTACATATAGTTAAGTATTCAGATATTAAAAAAATGGGATATTAATTCTAAATTTCTTAAAAACACAAAATAGTAGAAAAAAGAGTAGAAAATAAAGAAACTTATTTATATAACTTATATTATTTTTAATATTATGAATATTGATGAATTTCAAAAACAAGTTATTGATGCATTTACACAAATGGCTAAAGCAAAAAACCAAAATCTACATACTCAAAAAGAAACCTATATTCATTTAGTTGAAGAAATTGGTGAAATTGCTAGACAAATAACTAATGAAACTCGTCGTCCTGAAAAATTTGACAAAGAAAATTTAGGAGAAGAATTAGCAGATGCAATGATGTTTATTGTTTATCTTGCTAATCAATATGATATTGATATTTCTTCAAAAATGAAATCTTCTATTGAAAAACTAAATTTGAAAGCTAAATTTTCTCAATCTAAATAATTATGAAATTTTAGAAATTTTTTTAAAATGCCTTTACAAGCCCTGTAATCTTGGTTTAGAAATCGCGAGCTCTAGAATGTCACGCAAACAATAATAGCCC
>JBFXLI010000015.1:0-30194 GCA_050187915.1 Candidatus Woesearchaeota archaeon | reverse complement strand
GAGTTTGTTAAAACAAAAAATGGAGAAATTTTAAATTTATATGAACCAAGTTTCAACGATAATTTTCAAAATATAAAAAAATCTGCAGCTATAATAAATCCAAAAGATGTTGGTATGATTATGGCTTATGTTGCTGTAACAAGAGATTTCATTGTTATTGATGCTGGCGCAGGTAGTGGTGCATTATGTTGTTCTTTAGCAGCTATTTGTAAAAAAGTTTATAGTTATGATGTTAATCAAGGACATGTTGATATTGTAAATGAGAATATTAAAAAATTAAAATTAAATAATATTACTTGTGAACTTAAAGATATTTATACTTTGGAGCCTGTTGAAAAAGTTGATTTGATGACTATTGATGTACCTGAACCTTGGAAAGTTTTAGATACTGCTAAAAAATCTTTAAAGGAAGGTGGTTATTTAGTTTTATATACTCCTCAAATTACTCAAGCTCAAAAAGCTGTTGAAGAATTAGATTGTGATTTTCATCATGAAATTACTTGTGAAATAATAAAAAGAGATTGGGAAGTTGATTCTCAAAAACTTCGTCCTTCTCATAGAATGCTTGGACATACTGCGTTTTTAACCTTTATTCGTTATTATCCTAAAAAAGTTGAAATAAAACTTAAACCTAAAATTAATTCTAGAAAAGAAGCAAGATTAGAACGAGCTAAAAAACATGTTGTTGCTTCTGAAGAAGAAAAAGAACAGTTAGTTAATGAATTTTTAGATTAAAAACATTTATAAATGTATGATTTGTTCTTAATTTTAGCATTTACCTGATGGAAAATTCCAGAAGAGGGTCCTTGTGAAATAATTTTTACTATTTCTAATAGGACTTATAGGTGAAATAAAATGAAAAGAAAAGTATGTAGAACTTGTAAGTGTTTTGTTGAAGGAGAACTTTGTCCTATTTGTAAAAAGGCTTCATTCTCTACAACATATCAAGGACACGCAATCATTCTTGATGCAAATAAATCTGAAATTGCAAAAAGAATGGGAATTGAAATTAAAGGAGAATATGTAATAAAAATTAGATAAGTGATAAAAATGAAATTAACTATAAAAGAAAAAAAAGAAAATAAAGCTTTATCTAGAACTGAAGTTTTAGCTGAAGTTGTTTTTGAAAAAGCAACTCCAAATAGATTAGAAATTCAAGATTTAATAGCTAAAGAAGCTAAATCTGATAAAAAATTAACAATAATTAAAACTATTAAAACTTCTTTTGGAAAATCAAGTGCTTTAGTTACAGCATTTATTTATTCAAATGCAGATGTTATGAATAGTATTGAAAGAAAAAGTTTAATTGAAAAACACAAAAAAGCTGAAGAAGTAAAAGCTGATAAACCGGAGGCTGAATAAAATGGCAGCAAAAAAACCAGCAGAAAAAAAAGCATCCTCAGGTGGAGCAAAAAAAGAAAAAAAACCATACAACATCCACAAAATTTATGAAGTTAAAGGAGATAAATTAGAAAGAAAAAATAGATTTTGTCCAAAATGTGGTCCTGGTGTTTTTTTAGCTATGCACAAGGATAGAAAAACTTGTGGTAAATGTGGTTATTCTGAAAAAATTACTAAAAAAGTAGAATAAATTTTTTTTTATTTTTTTGTGTATCCGAATTTTTCATTTTTTTAATTAAATTTATATATGCACCATTTCTAACTCAACACATGAAAGCAGTTATTTTTGATATGGATGGTGTTGTTATTGATAGTATGAAATATCATGTTCCTTGTTGGATAGATGCTTTAAAATTTCTTGGAATACATGCTGATGAAGCTGATGTATATTTAAAAGAAGGTATGAATTTTGAAGATACTCTTAAAACTTTTTCCAATGAATACAAAGTATCTTTAGATAATAAAACTGAAGAAGAAATAAATGAAGCTAGAATTAAATGTATTCATAAAAATTTTAAGATTGAAGTATATGCTGGTGTAATTGAATTTATTTCTTTGTTGAAAAATAAAAATATTAAAACTGCTTTGGTTACTGGTTCTAATAAAGAATTAGCAAATAAAGTTGTAAAAGAAAATTTAAATAATTTATTTGATGTTGTTATTACTTCTGATGATGTACAACATAGTAAACCTTATCCTGAACCTTATTTGAAAGCAGTTAAAATGTTAAATATTAATAAAAATGATTGTGTTGTTATTGAAAATGCTCCGCTTGGAATAAAAAGTGCAAAGGATGCAGGATTATTTGTATTTGGTTTGGAAACAACTTTACATAAAAAAGAATTACACGAAGCTAATATGATTTTTTCTAATCACAAAAATTTATTTGAATACTTAAGAACAAAATTAAATATTTAATTATTGATAAACTTTAACATATTGAGGATATGTGGTGTTCTGTTGTTCAACTAGAGTGTAATTAAATTCTTCAAATAATTTTGGAAGTTTTTCTCTAGAAACACTTGTTTGAAAAGAAACATTATGAACTAGAGTTGTTTTTCTAATCAAAGCATATTTTTTTAATTGTTTTGTGGCTTCTGTTAAAAGCGCTCTTGGAATTCCTTTATTTGATTCGGTGGAAAGCATGTAACTATTTACATTTTGCCAAGGTAAATTGGAAAAATATATTTCTAATCTCATTAATCCTTTTTGTTGATTTAAATCATCAAACAAACTTATATTTATAATTGTTTCAGTTATTTCTGATTTTATTTTCCAATTTGACATAAAAAGCGAAAATATAAATTTATTTATATTTGTTTCTGAAAAAAGGTTTTGTTCGTTTTGAAAACTCTCTTGTATAAAGAATGTTTTCTGGTTCTGCAGATTTTAATTTATAACCATATTCCTCTAATATTTTTGGTAGTTTTAATCTTGAAACATAAGTTGTTAAATTAATTTCTTGTTTTAAAATAACTCCTTTATCATTTTGATATTGTTGCAATGTTTGTCCAAGAGATTCAATTAATTTTCTAACAACGCCTTTGTCAGATTCTCTTGAATTAATTACTCCTTTTACTAAAAACGTATTATTTGCAATTTTTTTAAAATCGATGGAATAATAACCTTTGAGTTTATGAGTTTCATCTCTAATTGCAATTCTAGAAGGGACATCATCTTTTTTTTCTACATCAACTTCAAACATAACCTAACAAACGCTGCTGAGTATTTAAATTTTTAGAAATTTAATTTAATTTTGTTGCTTTTAAAAGTTCTTCTTTATCCATTTGCAAAATTAATTTTATTCTTTTAACAAAGTCTTTTGCTTCCAACATTAAAACATCTAAATCTTTTCCTGATGTGTTTAATACTTGTTCATGTCCTATTTCTTTTGCTAAATTATAAAGTTTTCTTAAAGTCAATAAATATTTTTTATCAAGAATTTTATTTTCCACATAATATTTTTCAATCATATCTGCAACGTGATGTGGCGCTGGTGGAATTAAATCTATATACATTAATGCTGAATGTGATGCATCCATCACCGCCCAATATAAATCAACAATTGTTGAAAGTAATTTTTTCTCTGCTGATTTTATTGTTTTTGGTGCTCTTAAATAATATGACCAAACTGCTTCTTGTGTTGGACGAATTTGTCCTGATTCAAGTAAGAATTGTGCTGGTTCAAAAAATCCTTCATCATATATTGAAACTCCATCTCTTAGAATATTTACTATTATTGGATCTGCTAATCTTACATGATCCCAAAATTCACTTATGTGCATGGAGGTTATATGAAATTTTGTTGAAATTGAAGAAGCTGTGTTTTCAATTATTACTCTTATGGATTCTATAACTTCTGGTGAGAATATAAATTTTAAATCATTGATTAAAAGTAAAATATCTATATCTGAATTTTTTTGTGCGTCTCCTCTAACTGCACTGCCAAAAAATATTACTCCTTTTAGAAGTTCATTTAATTCTTTTTTTAATTTCTTTGAGAGTTCTACTGCTAAATTATGATCTGCCGAATCGTAATGATGAATTGTTTTCTTTTCTCTTTCTTTTATTGTAAAATCCAATTTCTCACTCCCTTATATTAAAGTTGGAATTGTTTGTTTATAAATATTTTGAAAAAATAATTAAAAATCAGGAACACCTGACCATGGTTTAAATTCTTCTGAAGGTGAATATGCTCCAAATGAATAACCTGGTGGAATTCTATAACCTGCTGCTCCACCTAATCCACTATAAATATTTCCAAATGGATTTCCTCCTTTTGTACTTCCAAAATGATAATGACTTCCTATACTTCCTCCAAGTTCTGTCCAAAGTGAAAATTGTGTACTTCCTGGTTCAGATGGTTCGTCTTCATGTCCTTCAGATACTATTGAACCTTTGTAACCATGTTTTTTTAATATTTTTACCGCTTCAACTATTGGAAAAACTCCTTGTCCAACTGGTAAATGTCTGTGGTCTCCAGTTAAACTATCTACAACTTGAAGTCCTCCTATTACTTTTGCTTTTGCTAAATCTTCCATTTGTTGTAAATACCATTTGTTAAATCGTTTTAATCTATCTTCTTCTGATTCTCTTGGATGTTGTTTTGGAAAGTGATTGAACCACATACTCATGTGTGAAGTGTCCATTTCTCCTGCAATGTGTTGTTCTGCTAATTTTTTCATTTCATTCTCAGTATACATTGATTTGTATTGAGGATCTTTTTTCATTTTTTCAACCATTTCTTTTCTGGCATTTTGAATTATTTCAATAAATTCTTTTGGATGTCCTCCATATGCTGTTGGCCAACCTAATTCTGGTCCTACGTGAATTGGTTCTGCAGTTCCATGTTTTTTTGATTCTTCTAAAGCATAAATTCCAAGTTCTGCATAAGAATCAGAAGTTTTCTTTTTTCCAAATTCTTCTATTCTTTGTAAATTTTGTATTGATTCCCATGTATTGATTGCTTGTGTTTCAGAATGTGATGCTGAATCTTGAGAATAACTTAAGCTTCTTTTTAATTGACGAATAGATTCATCTATAATTTCACTTTTCTTTTTATATTTTGGTTTTAAAAATTGTCCTCCTTGAGAAACTGGACCTACTGGAACCAATAAATTTTGCGCTAAAAGTTCTTGTTCAGATTTTCCTTTTTCAAATTCTTCAAATTCTTTTTTTGCTTTTGCTAAATCTTTTATTTCTTCAAGTTCTCGTTCATATCTTTGAGTGTGATAATCAATTTGTGCTTTTTGTTGTCCATATTGAGTTTCAAGTTGCATTCTAACTGCCCATTCTTCAGGCGTTAAATTTGCTTTTTCTTTTTCATTTCTTTCTTGAGTATATTTTTTAAATTCTTGCCAAGTCATTTGTTTTGTCATTATTTTTCCATTGGTTGCATCCCAAACTGGAACTCTTTCTTCTATGAATTTTTGACTGTTTGCATTTGCGTCTAATTTATTTCCCATGGAATCTAAATAATCGCCTGGTTTATAGGGAACTCCGTCAGGACCTATTCCATTTTCTTTTGCAGTTTCATATATTGGAACTGAAATTGTAGGTCCGTTTCCTCCTAATTGTCCTGTGTTTATTTGAAAAATTTGTCCTGTTCTTCTATCAACAAGCATTTTATTTGCATCTTTATTTTCATCAAAACCTTCAAAGTCAATCATTTGTGTTCCATATTTTTCCTTATCTTGTTTGTTGAACTCTGCAGAATAAATATCTCTATGAAATTCTTGAGACCAAACATCAACTCCTCCACCAAAACCAAGTTCAGCGTTGAATTGAATTGCATCTTTTATTTTTTGTATGTGGCTTTGTCTTTTTTGTTCTGAAAATTGTTTTTGTTGAGGATTATATCCGCTAACATCACTCATTGAAGAAGTTGGCATCTCAAGTCCGTGCCATTTAACACCACTTGATTGTATTGCTTCTTTTATTGCTTGTCTTTGAGCTTTACTTATTGAAGAAACTCCTCCAAACATTGCAGCATTGTGATCTGCTTGCATTGCTAACTGTAAGCTTCCTGTTCCTCTTCTTATTGAAGAAATCATACTTTGAAGAACTGTTTGTTGTCCACTTCCTTTTTCTGTGAATGTTGTACCTAGTTCACTTATTGGAATTATTGGTTGTTGTAAATGAGTGTTTTCAGAATTTGGATTTATGAATCTATTTTCTTCATTAGGTGCGAGAAATTTATCCATTTGGTCAAAGTAGTCTGCCATTGTATTATTTTCAGATTTTATTCTTTATAATTGTGTCTATTTGTCTTTAGCTTTTAATTCTTCGTATAATTCGTCCTCTTTCTTTTTATTTTTTTTACGTTTAAATAAAAATAATAAAATCAAAAGTAATGATAAAATTAAAAAAGGCAATATTATTATATTTCTATTTAAAATTTCCAAAGTATATTTAGGCACATCCTCTTCTTCAATAAGTACATCATTATAATCAATTTCAGATGTTTTATTTGTAACAATATCTTCATTATTATTCAAAGAATTTATTGAATTATTGAAATTAGTTTTATTCTCAAATAAATCTTCATTTTCATCATCTTCATCAAGTATATCTGTCTCATTAATATCCGTTTCATTAATATCGATAGTATTATTTTCACAAATATTATCTATGCAAAATTGAACTTTATCAATAAATAATTTGACTTTTTTGTATTTATAACCTGTTTTATCAAAATACAAGTAATATGTATCTGACTTGCCAAAATGAACATCTATAAAACCAGCATCATCAGTATCTGCAACAGGTTGTAATAAATCGTGAGTACTGTCTTGAATTATTCTTACGGAAACTCCTTCTAAAGGTTCCAATGAATCTTCGTCCTTTACATAAACTGATGTTAGTTTTTTTAAACTAATATTTTCTATAAAAACAACCATATCATCATCACTAGAAGAACTAGTTGGAGAAGTATAAGAAGATATAACTGTGAAAGATCTTTCAGAAGAACTTCCTATATTAGTCGCTCCATCAGTACAATTAATACTCCAAGTATGAGTTGCAACACTTAATGAACCATGATTGATGGAATTTAAACTAATATTACTTATGCTGGAAGACGAAGCTACAACAACTCCATCAATAATTAAATCACAAGTTATTGTTGGATTAGTTTCAATTACGTTAAATTTAAAATCATAAACATTAATTGTGGAAGATGTTCCATCTGAGGGGGAAACTAAAGTTATTATGGGGTCAGTTGTGTCTGAGACTAATGATAGTGATTGAAAAATCGGATAAGATGAAAATTCATATACATCGTCCCAAATATTTGTAAAATCCCAAACATCTGTTGGTGCATTGTCGTAATCATGGAAATAAGTTACATCACTTATTGCAGTACAATTTTCATTACCACCATAATAACAATCTAAAGTTGAACTAGCATTATACCAGAAAACATTATTTAATAGTGTTGATGTTTTTCCACCCATAAACGCACCAATATCAGTTCCAACTACAGAAACAGAACCAGTTGAAAAAGAATTAGAAATTACTCCTCCTGAACCTTTTCCTACAAATGCACCTATCTGAGTTCCAGTTCCTGTAACATCTCCAGTTGCATAACAATTAATTATGTCATCACCAGTTTGTCCAACTAAACCTCCTAAAAAAGATATATTTGACACACTATCAGATTCACCTGTAACATCTCCAGTTGCGTACGAATTAGAAATTTTACCTGAATTTCCTACAAGTCCTCCAACAATCCATTTTCCAGTTACATCTCCAGTTGCATATGAATTAGCTGTTTCTCCTCCATCATCTCCTATAAGTCCACCGACATATCTATCACTAGATGTAACTGTTCCTAGAGCATATGAGTTATTTACAAAGCCATAATTATCTCCAATAAGACCGCCAACATAAATTCCTGTGGCTGAAACATTTCCAGTAGCATAACATGATTGTATTATTGAACCACCATATGTGTGTGCTAAAAGTCCTCCTATAGAATACCCTGTTGCCGTAACAGTTCCAGAAGCGTATGAATCGATTATGGTTCCATCAAGGGCACCAACAAGTCCTCCTATATAATTTGTTCCTTGCACCGTAATGTTTGAACTACAATTTCTAATAGTTCCTACAAAATCACCAACAAGTCCTCCTATAGAATCTCCTGAACCAGTTAGAGTTCCAGAAGCGTATGAATTTTCAATTATTGTAGTGGAATAATAGGAAGCACCTACTAAACCACCCATGGTGTAATCTCCAACTATATTTGCAGTTGAATATGAGTTATTAATTACTCCTGTATCTAAATCTCCAACAAGTCCTCCTATATCTCCCCAATTTGTGCTAATATTTCCAGTTGTATAACAGTTGTTAATTTCGCCATCTAACATGTATGCAACAAGTCCACCAACATAGTCATCTCCAGTTATATTTATATTAATTAAACCTAAATTAGTTATATTTCCAGAAGAAAGTCCAAATAAACCTATTTCAGTTTCAGTAGAACGATTAATGAATAAATTATAAATGTTAAAATAGTTCCCTTCGAAATGTCCAGAAAATTCAGTTGACCAATCTCCTATGGGTTCAAAACCAGCTCCCCCATTCCAATTAATAGTATCTGAACAATCTATATCATTTCCTAATATATAATAACCACTTAAATCATTTCTTGTTTCATTCAAATCTGAACAATTCACAATAACATATGGATCTATTGATGTGCCTGAACCTGTAATCATACCAGTTATATTATTTTGTGTTGGATTGGAGATATAAAAAAATCCTGATATTGTAATTATTGCTACAAAAGAAATTAATACTAAATTGTTTTTACTTATCATGCATATAATATTATAAATCTTTTTTATAAATATTTCCTTATTTTGAAGAATTAAAAAGGAAATTCAAATATTTTTTTCCATGATTGCAGAGGATTCATCTTCTTTAGTTGTTTTATATCCTGTTTTTAAATAAAGTTTCATTGCAAGATTATCTTTGAAAACTTTTAAACGAATTTTGTTTAAATTATGTTTTTTTGTTTCTTCTTCAATTAAATTCATCAAATATGTTCCTATTCCTTTTCCTTGCATAGAACTTATTATTTGAATATTATGTAAATATGCAAAATCTTTTCTAAATACCAAATCATAATATGCAATTCTTTTACCATCTTTAGTGATTATTTTAATATAATCTTTATTAAAATCAGATTTAAATGAATTTTCGTTCCAAGAACCCCAATGTTTTATGAAAGAATCCAACATATTTTCTTTTAATAAATCATAGACAAATTGATAATCTTCGTCTTGACAAGATCTAATTTCAAAATCTATGTTGTTTATAGTTATTTTCATATTAATCTCCTAAAAAAATTAAAAACCTGCAAAACTAGCAATTAACCCGCAAAGTTTTTGTTCATAATCGTGGAGTATTTTGGCAATATCTTTTCCAATTTCAGATGTTTTTGAATTAAATGATTGATCCAATTGTAAATTATGTTTTTTTATAATCGAGTCTAATTGTCCTAGAATTGATTCTTGAAGTTTTCTAAGATTAATTGCAGCCGTTATTCTTGTTAAAGATGGAACAGGTGATAAAATATATTTAATTACTTCTTTCAAAACAAAATCTTTTTCTCCTTCATATATTTCTAAAATATGTTTTGATAATCTAACTGATGTCATAAGATAACATTTTATCTAAAAAGTATATAAATCGTTGTTTCAAAAAAAGAAAATTTGCCTTCACCTTTAATGTTTTGGGGGGAATTGAAAGTGAAGGCAAGAATGAGTGTTATATTGTTTACACTATTTGCCTAAAAATAAAAATAAAAATGACTTAAATTAAGTCAATTCCAATTTCACTGGATAATTTTTGTCTTCCTTCTTGTCTTTGTTTAGCAGATTGAGGACCGATTACCCAAGGTGATTTTACCCCTGTTATAATTGTCATAACAGTAAGTTTTCCTTTCATATCATCTGAAACTCTTGCACCCCAGATAACGTTTGCACTTTCATCCATTGATTCAGTTACTAACTCACCAATGTTATTAATGTCATCTAAAGTCATATCATTTCCACCTGAAATTTGGATTATTGCTCCAGTAGCTCCTTCATAGCTTATGTCAAGTAATGGGTTGCTTAATGCTCCTCTTACTGCTTCTTCTACTCTGTTTTTAGTATCTGATGAACCTACACCAATTACTGCTACTCCGCCTGCAGTCATAATTGCTTTAACGTCTGCATAATCTAAGTTAACTAATGATGGTACTGCAATTGTTTCAACAATTCCTTTAATCATAGTTGAGATTAATTCGTTTGCTACTGCAAATGCTTGGTTAACTGGTAAGTTACCTGCAATTTGAACTAATCTGTTGTTGTCAATTACAATAACTGTATCTGAAACTTGTCTTAAAGCTTGTAAACCATATTCTGCTTTGTCTACTCTTGCTCTTTCAATTTTGAATGGCATAGTTACAGTTCCAATAACAATTGCTCCTGCTTCTTTTGCTGCTTTTGCAACAACTGGAGCTGAACCTGTTCCTGTTCCTCCTCCCATACCTGCACAAACGAAAACCATATCTGATCCTCGTACTGCTTCCTTAATTGATGAAATTGCTTCTTCAGCTGCTTCTTGTCCAACTTGAGGATATCCGCCTGCGCCAAGTCCTCTTGTTTTTTCTCTTCCTATTAAGAATTTTCTATCAGCTTCTATTATATTTAGATGTTGAAGATCTGTATTACAAGCGATTATTTCTGCTCCTTGAATACCTTTTTTGTAAAGCCAGTTTACAATATTATTACCTGCGCCACCTGCACCGATAACTTTGATGTTTGCTTGTCCTACTTCCAATCCCAAATTAGCTTGGGAAGATTTTTCCGAATCCACAATAAAATCCATTTTTTTCACACAACCCTCATTTTTAAAATGATTTTAGTACCCCCCCGGAAACGTGTTCTTCAACCCTTAATTTTAAGGTCCTAAAACTTCGTTTTAACACCGTTTAAAGCACTGTCTAAAAGTTAGGTGTTCTAGTTTATAAACATTTATATTTTTTATTATATATATTTTAGAATAGTTTGTTATGACTTAAAATTTGATTTGTTTTATTTGATCCTTTTCAAATAATATTCTTTTCTTTCCTGGATAAAGACCCATAGAAGACATTTGATTGTATTGATCTGGTGTTAAAGTAAGTATAATTAAGTTAAATTTATATTTATCGGATACATAGAGCGCATTTTTCTTTATAGACTCTGTATCCATGTCAGTTCCGATAACTAAGACATTTGCTTTTGTTTTTTCTTCATTGCCGTGTAAAACAACCATTTCTATGTTATCAAAGGCTGAAATTGACTCCACAAAGTCTTGAACTGCACTTTTTCTGTCTTGAAGAATTTCTGTGAGAAAAAAAGAATTGTCTTGATTAATGGTATAAAGTTTCATTGTTTTAATTTGCTCAAGGTTTAAAATCTCAGCTTTGACGAGCTGATTTAGCATTCTATAGGTAGTTGCTGCGGGAATTTTAGTTAATTTAGCTACTTCTCTTAAATAATATTTTTGATCTTCGTTATTTATAAATAACCTAAGAATTTTCAATAGAGACGGGTTTAAAAGAAGTTCTAAAGTATGTTTTTTGTCTGACATCTGTTCTTTTTTAGCAAGAGCTCATATATAAATATTTCTATGTTTGGAACATTGTTTCTTATATGAACTCTTGTTTTATTTATGAAACATTGTTTCATAACGTTGAAAATCTTAATTTTTACTAAAATCCCAAAATATTCCCATGAAGGATGTAAAAGAAATTGTTAATGAAAAAGACTGAGTTATCATTCTTAAATTTTCAGAATCTATGTTATTTCCAAAATAACAAGCAAGAATTCCTCCTATGAAAGGTATTAAATATTTCTTATTGAAAGAATAATTGAGTTTATCTTGTATCATATGAGGTTCACAATTTTTCCAAGCTTTTTGCATATGTTCTGCAGATTTTTTCTGATAAAATGAAGCCCAGTATAAATGATTAGATGTTTTTGGATGATTTAGTTCTTCTTCGAGACTAGATTCTAATTCTAAATATTTGCTTAAAGAATTAATATGTTCTGTGGTTTTGTCAAATCGCATATGAATTATATCTCTGGCACAATCATCTATAGAACCTTTGTAATTATATAATTCAGTTGTATGCTTTTCCATAAAAGAGAGAATTATTTGTTAGTTTTTAAGATTTATCTTAGTTGAATTGGTTTTTCTTGGGTTAAGTCTATGATTGTGGAGGGTTTTCCTAGGAGGGGTTTGGTTGTTGTTAGTATATAATCTACTTGAAATTTTATTTCTTGAGGAATTTCTTCTAAATTTATTGCAGAAGGTTCTCCTGCCATATTTACTGAGGTTGAAACAAATGGTTTGATTAAAAATTGAGTGAATTCAGAATTTGGTATTCTTACTCCTAGGGTTGTTTTGTTTGCCAAAACCGATTTTGCTACGATGTTTGGTTTGGGTTTTACTATGAAAGAATATGGTCCTGGAAGTTTGTTTAATTCTTCTTTGTGGTTAAATTCACAGTTTGTTTTGATCCAATCAAGATTTGGAGCAATAATAAGGAATGGTTTTTCATCTCGATTCTTTATTTTTCTTATTTTTTGGACTGCTTCTTCGTTTGTTGCATCGCATCCCAAGCCATAAAGAGTATCTGTTGGGTAAATGAATATTTTTCCTGCTTTTATTTCTTCTTGAATAAATGTCTCGTTTCCTTTGATTTGAAGAATTTTCATTTCAATTTTGATTTAGTTTCTTCTTTATTTAGATTTCGGAGATTTTACGAAAATTTTTTTATTGATTATAATATAAATCTTGTATGTCTTCTAAGAAAGTTATGTCTTCTGGGTTTCTATCTGGACGAAGTCTTGTAACTCTTGGAAATCTTAGTGCATAGCCAGAGGAATATGAATTACTTTTTTGTATTTCTTCATATTGTATTTCAATTACTATTTCTGGCTTTGTTTTTACTTCTTTTCCTTTTTCTGAAATAATTATTGGTTCTAAAAGCTTAGTTAGTTCTTCGAATGTTACTCCGTCTTCGTTTGCTAGTTCTTTAAAACCTGTTCCTACTTTTCCTATTTCTAAGTATTCTCCGTCTTCATTTTGACAAGCTAGGGTGAACGAAGTTAACCAATTGCTTCGTTTTCCTTCTCCCCATTCTGCGCCTATTATTACTAAATCTAATTCTTGCATTACAGGTTTGAATTTTATCCAAGCTGTAACTCTACCGCCTGGTTCATA
Organism: Candidatus Woesearchaeota archaeon; assembly: GCA_050187915.1. Lineage (GTDB taxonomy): Archaea > Nanobdellota > Nanobdellia > Woesearchaeales > SKGA01 > JAQUYS01. Next base: position 17,030 of record JBFXLI010000015.1, on the reverse strand, counting down.
TAATCCTTGTAAATCTTTAAGCATTATTCCTTCGTTTCCCGCTTTTAGAGATTCTTCATAAAATTTTTGTGCTTGAGATTCTTCAGATATTATTTTTCCTTCTGCAAGAACTATTTTTCTTTTTTCTTGCTTAACTATTGTTTGTAATATTTTAAGTCTATCTTGAAATGGAATTTCTAAAAGTATTTTGTTTTCATTTAGTATTACATCAAAAATATTTGCTTCAACTGGAAAATCTCCAGACATTTTTTCAATTTCATATTTTCGTCTTATTCTTTGAGATATGTTTTGGAAAGGAAGGTATTTTTGTGTTTTTTTGTCAAAACCTACAAGTTCTCCATCTAAAATACATTTTTCTGATTTAACGTGTGTTTTTATGTAAGATATTACTTCGGGAAATTGTTTGGTTACATCTTCTAAGCTTCTTGTGAATAAAAGAACTTTGTCTTTGTTTTTGTGAATTTGAACTCTAAATCCATCGTATTTGTATTCAACTCTGCAAGGAAGGTTTGTTCTTTTGAAGGCATCTTCGAATGTTCTTTCTTTTCTTGCAAGCATTGCTTTGCAGGGTGTTCCTACTTGTAATGTAATTTCGTTTAATGGTTTTCCTTCTTTTATGTGAAGAATTACTTTTGATAAATCTGCTGTTAAGTCTAAGGAACGTTTGATTAGGTTTTTTTGTTCTTCTATTGTAAAATTATCTTTCATTTCAAATTCTAAAGAATTTTTTTCTTCGTTATAATTTAATTTGTTTGCAAAAAATGCGTAGGCAATTGCATCTCTTATTGTTCCTAGAGCAATTCCTATTCTTAAATCTTCTAAAATTGTTCTTACTATAAATTTTGACTCTAATTTATCTGCTGAACCTAGAAGTTTGTGTATGTTTGAAAGTTTTACATCTTGAGAACCTATGCCTTCGTGTTCTGCTAATTTTTGCAGAGTTGTAAATACTTCTTTTACAGTTAATTGTTTTGAGAATAAGGTTTGTTGTTTTTTATTTTCGCAAAGGTTGTAGGCTACTTGTCCTAAGTCTCCTGTTTTTTTAAATTGCTTTATTACTTCAGTTTCTGAGTGTCCCATGGAATTTGCTATTGCTTTTGCTACAAGTTTTCCTGCTACTCCAATTTTTTTTGATTCCCATTCTGGATATACTCTTCCTTGAATTAGTAAAAGTATTGGTTCTAAATTAGATTCTGTTATTTTAGGTATAAATTTAGCTAAAATGTATGTTTTTTTTAGTCTTGAATTTGTTGAATCTAGTGATTCGTAGAGTTGAGCAAGTTCTTTGTAAAGCATATATTTTGTATTGAAAGGTAGTATTTAAGTTTTAGCAATTAAGAATTAATTTAAGAAAAAAAAGAAAAAATAAAAAAAATATTAAATGACTTAATCATCGTCATCATCGTCGTAATCATAATCATCATCGTCGTAAAACATTTTTTTACCCCCTTATTTTTATAACTTAAAGAGATTTCTCTCTCTAATATATAGGTGAATTTAATTCTAGATACTTACTGAGAAAAAGTAGTGTTTTTTTGATTTATTCATATTTAAATGTTTGTTTTTCATAACAATTTCCGGAAGATTTCCGGTTTTTGTCTCGACATATATAAATCTTAGATTTAATATATTATTGTTTATGAATTATTTTAAACTTGCGTTTGGAATTGGACTTTTGTCTTTGGGGATTTATGGGTTTAATCATTATGTAAAAAATAAGGGTAACTTCATATATGAAAATAATTATTTAAGTTCTAAACATGAAGAAGTTTATGTTAGTTATGTTGAAGGAAAATTTCACAGTTTGTTTAATAATTGTAATCAAATGGTTATTATGAAAGGAGATACAACTTTTGTTTTAAATGACACTAAAAAAGAAACTAATTTAGATTGGAAAGAAAATCGGAATATGGTTTTCAAGGATTATTTGGAGGAAATTGAAATTATTATTGATGGCGATTCTAAAATATTTTATAGTAATTATGATGTTTGGAAAAGTGGAAATGTTGTTGATGCAGATAATGTTGATGGTAGATTGGCTAAACAAGCTTTTTCAAAGTTGAACAAATTTTATAATGATAATCGACTAAGAAATAAAATGAAACTTATTAATAATTATTTAAGTGAAAATTCTAAATTTATATCTTGTATTGATGATTGTATAAAATGATTTTTTGGATTTAGTTATTTTAAAATTAAATAAATATATAAATATGGTTTAATCTTATGAGTGTATGAATGGTGCTATAAAAAAAGGACTTGGATTTGGTTTGACTTCAGGTATTATAACTACTTTGGGTTTAATGGTAGGTTTAAGTTCAAGTACTCATTCTAAAAGTGTTGTTTTAAGTGGAATTTTAATAATTGCAATTGCTGATGCTTTGTCTGATGCTTTTGGAATGCATATGTCTGAGGAATCGGATGCTAAAAATTCTCAAAAAAAAGTTTGGGAATCTACAATTAGTACTTTTTTCTTTAAATTTGTATTTGCTTTAACATTTGTTGTTCCTGTTTTAATTTTTGATTTAAATTTGGCAATAATTATAAGTGTTTTATGGGGTTTATTTGCAATTAGTATTTTTAGTTATGATTTAGCCATAAAAGAAAAAATAAAACCTTACAAAGTTATGTTCGAACACATTTCTATTGCAATTTTTGTTATAATTGTAACTCATTTTGTTGGTTTGTTATTGGGTTAGCAGTGGACAAAGTAATTTTAATTATTTTTCTTTATTATGTTGAATTCTTAAGAATTAAGCAAAAGACACACTGGACATGTCGGTGAGAAGTTTATAAATTGATTTTCTTAAATTTATTTTGAGATGAAAAATCTCGAGGTGAATAATATGGATACAAAATTCATTGAAAATTTATTTTTTCGTCAAATAAAAGCTTTAACATTGAAGTCTTGTGAAACTTATGATTATCAATTTTCTGATGCATGGATAAATAACAATCATGCTGGTGGAGAAAAAATCTGGTGAAAACAATGGAAAATGAAAGATTTATGGGAGAATATGAGATGTATCAACATCAAATTGTTGAAACTATGAAAGAATATGGTTTAATTTGTGATGATGAAGAAAGCATAATTGAAGATTATTTGTTTAAGACTAATAAATTCGCATTTGCAAAATGAAAGAAATCAATCAATTGGGACGATTTTATGCTGATATTTTGGAATATGAGCTTAAAATGAGATATTTTTCTGAATAATATTTTTTAATTTATTTAAAAAGGTTTATAAATAAATTGACATTTTGCTTCTTTGCTGTGCTTTACAGTAGTTGATAAAAATGGGTATGGACGAATTACTTGAAAAAATAGATAAAAAAAATGCTGAAATAAGACAACTGCTTGCTTCTGATTTTAAATTTGGACAAACAACTCCTATTGTATGTGAAAAATATACTATAAAAGAAATTTCTCCTCTTAGTAGAAAAGGCAATATTGTAAAAAATACTGATGAAGCATATTGTGTCCATGTTAATCTTTATTCTAATGAGGGTTCAAATATAAATTATGTTGCAACAACAGAAGAAATTAAAGAAATAGAAAAAAGTTTCCAAACAAAAAAAATTTCTGAACTTAAAGGAAAAGAAATTATGCTTTTTAGAAATAGACGTTCTAAATCTCTTTTAAAAATTAAATATATTTCAAATGAAAATTATAATTTAATTAATTCAATGATTGATGAATTACATAATAAATTTATTATTGATTCAACTAAAGGTTATGCTGATTATATAAAAATTAAAAAAATAATTCCTTATGATAAACAAAAAAACCCTGTTGAAAATTTTAGAGGGGCATATTTTTTTGAATTCAGATATAATAAAATGGAAAAAAAAGGATTTGGTGATAAAGTTTTTTCTGAACTTTTCCTTGCTAGAGATATAACTAAAATAATGGGTAAATTAAATGATGAAAGATGTCTTTCATTAGAAGAAAAAAGTTGTTTTATTGAAAGAGTTACAAAAACAAAAAATATGATAGATATTAAACCTTATGGCTCTTGGTAAATTTTTCTTTTTATCCTTTGATTACTCCTAGTGGTTTTAATTTTGCTACTAGCTTCCCAAGTCTATTACCATATGACAACGGTAGCGAGTATAAGTTTTTCAAATTTAACTCACTGAGAAAAATAAATTTTCTTTTTAACCTTTGATTACTCCTAGTGGTTTTAATTTTGCTACTAGATTTCCTATTTTTGCTTCGTGTGAAACTTTTACAACTTCATCTACATCTTTGTACGCTTGTGGTGCTTCGTCTGCAACTCCTTTTATAGAACCTACTTTTAAGAAAATATTTTCTTTTTCCATTTCTGCTTTTATTTCTTCACCGACAAATTCTTTTTTAGCTGCAAATCTACTCATTAATCTTCCTGCGCCATGGGCTGTTGAAGAAAAAGATGCATCTTCAGCTTCGTTTGTTCCTACAAGTAAAAATGATGCTGTTCCCATGGAACCTGGAATGAGAACTGGTTGTCCAATATGTAGATATGCTTTAGGCAGTAAAATGTTTTCTGGTCCTAAAGATCTTGTTGCACCTTTTCTATGAACTAATAATTGTTTTTCTTTTCCATCAACTAAATGTGTTTCAATTTTAGCGATGTTATGTGCCACATCATATATTGTTCTGAATTCTACATTTGGAAATAATTTTTTAAAAGGATTTTTTGCTAGGTTTGCAATGTAGTGTCTATTTGCCCAGGCAAAATTTGCTGCTGCACACATTGCTTTGTAATATTTTTGTCCTAAATCGCTTTTGAATGGAGCATAAATTAAATCTTTTTCTGGCAGTTTTGAAATTACTTCGGGATATTCATCTTCCATCATTCTTAAGTAATCAGATGCTACTTGATGTCCAAGTCCTCTTGAACCTGTGTGTATAATTAAACAAATTTGATTTTCTTTTGTAATACCGAAAATTTCTGCTGTTTTTTTATCGAAAATTTCTTGTACTGTTTGAATTTCTATGAAATGATTTCCTGCTCCAAGTGTTCCTAGTTGTCTTCTTCCTCTTGACTTTGCTCTTTGTGGAACGCATGTTGGATCTGCATCTTTTAATTCTCCATTTTCTTCGCAGTGATCTATTTCTTCTTGCGTTCCTATGTTTTCTTTTTCTACAAGATATCTTGGTCCTTCTTTTAAAATTGAAAATAATTCTTCATCGGTTAATCTTCTTAGTCCTTCTTCGCCAACTCCACTCGGAATTTCTTTGTAAAGTAAATCTAGAAGTTCTTTTATTTTTGGTTGGACTTCTTTTAAAGTTAAATTTGTTGATAGAAGACGGACGCCACAATTAATATCGAAACCAATTCCTCCGGGAGAAATTATTCCTTCTTCTAAATCAAAAGCTGCTACTCCTCCAATACATAGACCATATCCAACATGTGCGTCTGGAAGTGCAATTGCGTTTTTTACAATTCCAGGTAGACTAGCCATGTTGTAAATTTGTTTTAAAGTTCCATCTTCTTTAACTTTTTCTAAAATAGATTCAGACATAAACAATTTTCCAGGAACATTCATAGTTCCATGTTTAGACATTTCCCATATAAAATTAGATATTTTTTTCAATTCAAATTTTTCTTCCATAGAGTATAGAAATTACTCAATCATATTTAAATATAATGAAATAACAACCCCACTGGACAAGTCTGAGTAAAGCTTATAAAATGTACACTGCATGACACAATATGAAATTTACAATTTCTTTTTCAGCAATTCACGCATATCTTTGCGCAGATGGATATGTTATAAAAAATCCTCCTACTCAAAAGCAAAAATATTATTATATTGGTTTTAGAAATTACAATGAAACTCTTTTAGATGATTTTGAAAAACAATTCTTTAGATGTTTTGGAATAAAACCAAGACGTTGTAAAGATGGACGTTCAGTCATTCAAAATAAATCTCTCTATTTAGAACTCACAAAAAATTATTCATATTATTCCAAAGATTGGACTATTCCGAAATTGAATAAGAAACAATCGAGAATTTGGTTGAGAGCATATTTTGATTGTGAGGGGTGGGTAATTTCAAGAAAAGCAAAAGATAGACACATAGGACTTGATTCAATAAATGAAAAGGGAATACAATTTATTCAAGAATCACTTTTACAATTTAAAATCAAATCAAAACTAAAGAAAGTAAAAAATAGAAATCTGTTTAGATTACTTATCTTCGGAAAAGACAATATTAAAAAATTTCAAAAAGAAATAAATTTTCTTCATCCTAAAAAGAAAAATAAAATACAAGAAGCAATTGACTCATATATTGACTATAATTGGGATTTTTCAGATGAACAAAAACTTCTTAGAAAATTATTATTAAATAAAAAATCAAAAAGAGTTAGAATAAATTCAATTTTAAAGAAAAACATTATAAAATTAAGCCATATACTTGGAAAAAACAATATTCATCACACAACACATCCTCATAAGAATAAATGTAGTAACTACTTTGTACTTAATATTAACATGCGAGAATCTATAGAAAAATTACAAAAATTTATTAAAAATTAAATGTCTACAACAATTTGTGCATGAATTTGATTATTTTTTTCTTCTATAATCATGTCGCTATATGTCATATTTTTGATTTGATTTTCAATTTCGTAATTTTTTACTTTATCGCCTGAAACTTTTACATTTAGTTTATACATATTGTCTTCGTTTTTTATTGTTAAGGATTGAATGTTTGGAAGAAGTAAACTTTCTTCGTCGAACAAAATTATAAATTCATTTATGAAGTCGTATAGTAGTGTTGTGATTTTTTTATTTTCTAGGGAAAATTCTTTTGTTTGGATGGATTTAACTTCTTTTTTACCTAGCATTGTTTCGTAAATTGCTTTTATTGCTGTTTGGAATAAATCTTCATATGATGTTGCAACTATGGCAATCTTTTCGTCTGCTGTGTGTTCTAAGAATTTAAAAGTTCCCATTTATAAAGAAATGACTAGGTTGTTTATAAAAGTTTAGAAAAAATAAAAAAAAATAAAAAAATTAACTTTCCATAATTCTTTCAGAAATTTCTTTAAGTTCTTGTTCAGTAATGGTTGTTTTAGAATTTAATGGAATTGCATTGTATGTTTTTCCATCAACAACTACTTCTTTTGTAGATACTGATTTTGATTCATAAGGATCATACCAAACATAAGTGTATGTGGATTTTCCTACTGATCTGTAAATTCCATCATCTTCTACATAATTATCAATATAAGATGCAACATGGAAACTTACTTGCTCAGTACCAGTCATAGTTACTGGAATAAGCCCAATATATTCTGCTGCAGTACCAGAGTCTATCTCTCCCCACATATAGTCATCCATATAGGAATATCCATATGTTAATGTAAATCCTTTATTTGGTGATATTGCATGTATATATAACAAATACTCTTCTCCATAAGGTACTAAAGCTACATCTTTAAAATAACCAAAATCATCAATATCTAAACTTATAGAATCGCCTAAAGTTGGTTTGTCGTTAAGATTACAATTAATATATAGATAATCTCCATTACCTGAAGTATGTCCATATAAATGACTATTAAATTGTGCATTACTTAAAACTTCATCATATATATTAGGACTTGTACTAAAACTAGCGTAACCATCTCCAGCATTTATTTGACAATTTGAATAAGCGTAAGTACTAGTTTCACCTATTACTTGTTTATCATAATTCACATTTGCATTTACTGCAATATAATTATCATCCCACATTGATTGATATCTTGAAAAATAATAATTAATATAAACATTAGTTTCTTCAAGAGGATCAATTGGTGTTGGAATTGTTTCTCTAGGTAATTTAGTAGCAACAGCTTTTACTGCTTGTCCTGCTAAGTCTCCTTCAGCATCTTCATAAACATAATTTGCTTCTTCTGATGCATAACTTACTTTATTTTCACTAAACATAAAAGTCATTCCAACTATTGCTACAATTGCAATAATTGAAATTATCCATAAATTAGAATTGTTTTCATTTTTCATTGTAAAAACCTCAATACGCTTTTTTTAAGAAATTAACTTTATAAAAGTATTGTTTTTAAAATTGCTTTTGCAAATTTTTCTGCAGATTTTGGTCCGTTTGCAGTAATTATATTTCCATCAATTGTAACTTCTTCGTCTGTGAATTTTACACCAAATTTTTCTAGAATTTTTGCAGGTTCTCCATTTCCATTCCAGACAGTTGCTTTTTTATTCTCCAATACTCCTGCATGAGCTAGAATTGTTGGTGCTATACATATTGCACAAAGTAATTTATTTTGTTTTATTGCATCTTTACAAATGTTTATTGCAATTTCATTGTTTTGATAAATTGGAGCTCCAGGTCCTCCTATGAAAATTATTACATCGTAGTCTTCGACTTTGACTTCAGATAATAATATATCTACTTTTTGTTGGTTTCCTATGTGACTTATAGATATTTTTTCAGTTGATGTGGTAATTACATTAATTTTATTATCTAAGAAAATTTTTTTGGGAACAGAATATTCTAATTCTTGAAATCCTTTTGGAGCAATAATTTCTAAAACTTTTACCATTTCATAAATTGTGAAAAGTCAGCTAAGTCTTTTTTTGGTTTTAATTCTTCATCTTCATCGCTGTCAAACATATTAAGTAATTCATTTGCTGATGTTTGTTTTTTCATAGATTCTGTTGATGGCATTGAACTTCTAAAAAAATCAGGTTCTGAGTGAGTTGTGGTTATTTGTATTTCATCACTTATTTTTTGTGGAAATTCTTGGTTTAACAAATTTTGAAGAAATTCAATTGCGTTGATTATGACTTCTTTAGAATCTTTTTCCGTGTCAATTGTTATTCGTACCATGGTATCTTATTTATAGGATAAGAAATATATAAACTTTGGGTTTTGGAATTTAAAAACTCTTAAGTTCTTTCTCAGGAATTGCTTTCTTTAATGCATCCAATATTCTTGTACGTCTCTTTTGAGTGTAACCAGTAATAACATCTTGGCTTTCGTTTTTACCATTTTTGTAAGTTAACACGATGCCTCGAGTAATTAATTGCACACCTACCATTTCAGTACCAATTGGTTCAAAAGAAATTACATCTTTTAATAATATTTGACCCAAAGGCAAACCTAGAAATTTTAATTTTATTTTTTCAGTAGTTATACACATACTAAAAGGAATTGTATTACTCATAATTCTAGCTACACCATTATAAGGTTTTATTATAATTGGAAATATGTTGTCTATAATTTTTTCGACCATAAAAAATATATTGTTTTAAAATATATAAACTTTGGGTTTTAGAATTTAAATATGAAACCTATTTATATGCAAATTCTAGTGTGTTATTTATTATTCTTTCAACTTCAGATATATTTTTGGGTTCTCCATGCGAGAATATATTTAAATTAGAATATATTGTAGATTTGTCGTATATTATATTTACGCCATTTAACCACCAAATTACTTTTCTAACTTCGTGATGAATTTCATCTCTGTGTATTTCTTCGGCGTCTAAGTTATGCATTAAATTTGAAAATTTATCAAATTCGTAAGGTCCTAGAGGAAAACCTGAATATAATTCTTTTTTCACAACTACATTTTTTAATTAAATATATATTTAAGGTTTGTGATTTACATACTTTCTTTTTCTAAAATTAATTCATCTGAAGTTGGATATTTTTTTGTAATTTCTGCTTTGTATTTTTTTCCATTTGGAAAATCTTTCTTTATTTCTTCCCAAATGTCTTCTAAAACAAAATAGGTAATTTTAATTATTCCTTTTTCTAAAGAAATTAATTCATTTGGAATGTCAAAATATTCTTGTAATTCTTCGAATTCTTTTTTTGTTATTTTTTGTTTTTCTTTGTAAATTGTTCCTGTTGTAATCATTCCTTCTTCATCTACATAATCATAGGATTTTTTTATTGATTCTGCTCTTAATCGTAATCTATTTGCTAGTTGTACGGCATCTTTAAATTGACAAGAACAGTAATGTACTGGAAAATTTATTTTTTCTCCATATTTGACACATTTTAATGCTGTTTCTTCGCTTCCTTTAAGTGCATAGGAAATATTGTTTTTTAATTTGTATTTTCTTTCTGACAATCTTTTATCGTTTGTATCTGAAATTTCTAGTTCGTTTAAATTTATAAATTTAAAATTGTGTTTTTTTGCAAAGTCTATTAAGTTTTTTATTTCTTTTAATTTATCTGGAATTGCAGGTATTTCTATTCCTGTGAAAATTTTGTGATTGTTGAGAATCATTTTGTTCCATGTTTTTGGTTGTTCTATATTTGGATGGAATCTTAATTCATCTAATCCTGCTTTTGCTAAAGCATCTATTTTTTCTTGTGTTAAAAATTCTAATGATGTGTATAGATGAATGTGAAAGGATTTTCCAAAGTGTTTTTTTAATGCTTTTGTATATTTTGTAGTTCTTTCTGTTTTTGCTAGTGGATCTCCACCTGTGAAGGAGCATCCTTTTGATTGACATAATGTTATTTCATTAATCATTTCTTTTATTGCTTTGTTTGTATCGGGATTTTTTAGAATTAGTTCGTTAACTTTTACAATATCTACATTACGTTTATCATCTGATATTGGGCAATAAAAGCATTTGTAATGACAAAGTCCTGTTATGAAAATTACTGATTTTCTTCCTTTGATGCATTGTTGACATCCTTTTGTGAGTTTGCCTGAAAATTGTTTTTCACATTGAACTAGTTTCATTACATTAAAAAATAATTAATTAATTTAAAAATTTTGTGTTAAATAATTCATAATTATATTAGAATTTGTTTTAATTTATTTTCTAATTCTTTTTTATTTGGTAAATATAATTTATATTTTGAAATAAAGAGTTTATTTGAAATTCCTCCCAAAGCATATTCAACTAATAATTCGTCTTTTTTTGCTGATAAAATAATTCCTATTGGTTCATTATCTTCCTTAGAGTTTTCTTCTTTTTTAAAATAATTCAAATACAAATTCATTTGTCCAATATCTTGATGACTTACTTTCCCAATTTTTAAATCTATTAAAACAAAACATTTTAGAAGTCTATTATAAAAAACCAAATCAACATAATAATGAGTATTATTTATTGTAATTCTATGTTGTCTTTTAACAAATGTAAAGCCTTTTCCTAGTTCTAGAATAAACATTTGTAAGTTATCAATTATTTTTTGTTCTAATTCTTTTTCAGAATATTTTTCTAATTCGGGAATATTTAAAAACTCTAAAATATAAGGATCTTTTATTATATCTTTTGCTTCTTTTACATTTATACCTTTTTTAGAAATATTCAAAACTTCTTGTTTATTTTTGCTAAAGGCAATTCGTTCAAACAAACACGAATTTATTTGTCTTGATAATTCTCTAACAGACCAATTTTCTTTAATACATTGTTTTTCATAAAATGATTTTTCTAAATCATTATCTATTCTTAATAATTCTATTTGATGACTCCAACTCAATTCGGCAGACACTGTCTGCCAATTTGGATAATTAATATAAAATCTACGCATATCAAGTATATTTCTTCTACTAAATCCCTTTCCAAATTTAAATTTTAAATCTTTTGAAAGAGTATCTAATAGTTTTGAACCATATGTTGCTTTTTCTTTTCCTTTTTGTTCATATTCAACAATTTGATGTCCTATATTCCAATATGTTTTTACAATAATTGTATTAACTGAGTTATATACTTCTTTTCTTCCTTCTTCTAAGAGTTTACCTATGGAGTTTATTAATTTTGAATATTTCATAAAACTATTTTAATAACAACTTAAATTTATAATCACTTAAAAAAAAGCCGGAAACTTTCCGGAAAAATAAAAAATTAATTAATCTAAAACAGTAGTCCCACTATCAGGCCAAATAACATGAGAACAACTACTACAATCCTTAGATTCGCAACCAATCATTAATGTTCTTCCGTCATCTCTAATGTTAATACTATACTCGCATTTGCCATTTCCACTATTACAAACACAATCGTGCACACTTCCTTCATTATTCCCATTTTTTACTATAAGTCTACCATTTTCAAAATAATGAGACTTAACATCATTTATTGTTATTTTATTTGAATAACTAAGACTATTAAATGTATTTTTAGTAGAAACTCCTTTTATTGCTTGTCCTGCTAAGTCTCCTTCAGCATCTTCATAAACATAATCTGCTCCTTGTTGAGCATAACTAACTTTATTTCCACTAAACATAAAAGTCATTCCAACTATTGCTACAATTGCAACGATTGAAATTATCCATAAATTATTATTTTCCATAAAAACACCTCGAGTGTTATATGTCTTTTTCTTGCATAAAATTATTTAAATATATATATATACAAAATATATATTATAGAATATAAATTAACGATTTTCTCAAAAAAAATATATTTAAATCCTTTATAAAACCTTTCAGTTCAATGAAAACCTTTATAAATAAGTAAAATTTACTAAATGTATGCTAAAAAATGAAGAAATCAAATCAATATTAGATGAATATTCCAAACCAAAAAATACTATTATTAGAAAAGAATATGTTGATAAAATTTTAAAATACATTGATAGAAAAGAAGTTTTGGTGATAAAAGGAATAAGAAGATGTGGTAAATCTACAATTCTAAAACAGGTTATTGCTAAATTAAAGGATAAAAAATGTGTTTATGTAAATTTAGATGATTTTCGTTTTTTAGAATATAAAAATGTAGAACTTCTTGAAAAAATTCTAGAATTAAATCTATCAAAAGAAAAAATATATTTATTTTTAGATGAAATTCAATCAATACCTAAATTTGAAAGTTGGCTTAGAACACATTATGATAAAGAAACCAATGTTAAATTTATTATTTCAGGTTCGAATTCGAGCTTAATGTCTAAAGATTTAGGAACTGTGATGACTGGAAGATCTCTAAGTTTCGAAATAATGCCTTTAAATTTTAAAGAATTTAAAGATTTTTCAGAAGGAGATATTTATGAATATTTAGAATATGGTGGATTTCCAGAAGTTGTTTTGGAAAAAGATAAAGAAAGAAAACGAGAATTACTTTCAAATTATTTTAATACTATAATTGAAAAAGATATAATTGAAAAATATTCTGTACAACAACATAAACAATTAAGAGAATTATTAAAATATATTATGTCCAATCCTGGAATTAGAATAAGTGCAAACAAATTATCAAAACAATTAGGTATTTCTATAAATACAGTACAATCATATTTATCTTTATCTGAGCAAGTTTATTTAATATTTGAAATTCCTTTTTTTTCATACTCTGCTAAAACTAAATTTATGGGTTCAAGAATTTCAAAATATTATTCTATTGATTCTGGCTTCACTAAAATTCTTTCATTGAGATTTGAAAAATCTAAATTAGTTGAAAATTCAGTTGCTTTAAAGTTCTTTTTTGAAAGAGAAAATTTATATTATTGGTTTGGAAAAAATGAAGTTGATTTTGTAATTGGAGAAAAAGCAATAAATGTTGTTTCCGATAAAAAAATACCTTTGAGAGAATTTCAAGGTTTAGAAGAAATAAAAAAAGAATTTAAAACTTTAAAAGAATTTTTTGTTGTTAATTTAGAAGAGAATGAAAAAAGTATTTCTTTAATGAACTTCTTAATAAATTAAATATTTTTTAATTAATTACTCAAATAACCTCGTATAATTTAAATAAATTTGATCTTCAATTTCTTTCTCATTAAATCCTTTTAACTCGGCAATTTTTTTTACTGTTAAAACAACATTACTTGGTTCATTCTCTAAACCAGGTTCAGGTCCAAGCCAAGGTGCATCTGTTTCTGTTAGTAATTGAGAAAGTTTTGCTTTTTGAACCATTTCTTGAAATTGTTGTAACTTAATTACTGTTACTGGTATTGAAACGAACCAACCATTATCTAAAACTCTTTGCACTAAATGTTTTCTTCCAGAAAAACAATGCATAACAATTTTTTTATAACCAGATGCTTCAAGCATTTCAATGACATCAAGTTCTGCTTTTCTTGAATGAACTATTATTGGAACATCAAGTTCTTTTGCTAAGTCAATGAATTTTTGAAAACCTTTTTTTTGTTTTTCTTTAATAATTTTTATTTCTTCTTCGGTTGGATTTTGAGAATGTTCTTCAGATGTGAATTTGTAATCTAAGCCTACTTCCCCTATTGCAATTGGTTTTTGACTTTTAATAAATTTAATTTCTTTATCCAATTCTTCTTCTGTTATTTCTTGTATGTGTGTTGGATAGTATCCTAACGCATATTTTACTTCAGGATATTTTTTAGAAAGTTCTATTGCTAATCTTGTTGATGTAGGTTCTGTTGAGTTAGTTATTATTACTTTTACATTCGCTTCTCGGGATTTTTGTATGACTTGGTCTATTTTAGAAATCAATGGTTCGTAAGTTAAGTGACAATGAATATCTATAAATACCATACTTAAAGAATAAATTAAAACTTTATATACTTAATGTAAAATTTTACATTTGTATGTAGGAATCATACTTCTTCCTACAAAACTATCAGTACAATTCCTGCTAACATTACTATAACTGCTAAAACTTTCTTTAAAATATGGGATTCATGAAAAAGCATTCCTCCAAATAAAGCTATAAATAATGTGGCGGTTCTTTTTATAGGAAATATTAGAGAAACTAAGGAATCAGGTATTGCTATTGCATATAAAATTGTTATTGCTGAAATGAAACTTAATGCTGAAAAAATCATTATAGATGAATCTTTCATCGCTACTTTAATTGCTTTTTTTAGAGACTTTTTGTAAGAATAATATAATGCAAATAGTATTGTAACAAATAAAGAAGTATAAAATAAATTTGAATAAACAGAAACTTGTTTTAATATTAGTTTATCTAAAATTGCCAAGAAACTGTAAAGAATTAAAGTAGCAAGCATAATTGAAATATTTTTCCAATTCAAACCTTTTAACCAATTCAAATAATGTCTTTGTGAATTTTTCTTATCATGATGTTTTATATCAATTTCTAAAAAGTAAGTTCCACAAACAATTAAAAAAATTCCTGCAAATTGTATTAAAGAAAGTTTTTCACTTAGAAATATTGCTGAAAACAAAATCAAAAACATAGGACTTAAATTTGCTAAAGGTGCAACTTTAGAAATTTCATATTTTTGAAGTAAATAATAATAAAGTTCCATCGCTGTAACAATTATTAACGCTTTTGCTAAGTAATAGTGCCACATTGAACTAAATGAATAAAATTGTATTTTTATAAAGAAAAACAATGTTATAATTGCCAATATAATATGTTCTCCAAATATAACATAAGATTTATCCAAATGTTTATTTAAAGAACTTTTAATAACTATTTCTTTAGCGGCTACAGTTATTGCTGAAATTAATGCTAAAAATGCCCAGAGCGGAATCATGTATTAATTTTTAATTTAATCATATATAAATATATATCACTCATGTAATTATAACTTTAATATATGACTTATAGTTCAAATTCGTTTATTAATCCAATTATTAATTTATATTTTTCAATGTATTTGAAACCTTTGTCAGTTAAAGAAATATATTTTTTGCCTTGTTTATCAATTGTTTCTCTTACAAGTTCTTTTTTTAAAAGTTCGTTGTAATATTCAGAAAATGATTTTGAAGAAAGATTTGAATATCTAAGTAAGGGTGTTGTTTTTATAGAATTATGTTTATCTCTAATAATAATTAAAATGTCGTGAATTACTTCTAGTTTATCTCTTTTTTTCGCAGTCATTTTAAATTATTTTGTCCATTTTTTTACTTTGAAATAAATTATAAAGAAAATTATTAAAGATAAAATTTGAAATGGAATTATATATTCAAATGGAATTATATATTTCTTTCCCAGTGGTAGCATTGATGTAAACCAAAATAAAAATAAAAGAAAATATATTATTAAAATATTTGAAAATTTATTTTTGTTTTTTAATTTTTTATGAGATATGATTGAAAATATTATTGTTGATAAAAATAATATTAATTGTATGAATGCTACTATTTGAGGCTCATGCGTTAAAAAAGCAAAAAGAGAAATTAATAAAGCAAGTATATTTGTGAAAATTAAAGTATATTTTGAATTAAAATATTTCCAAGTTGTACTTAAAAATAGTAAGAGTATTGCCATTGTGCTAATATAACTTATAATTATTGATGTGATTAAGAAATATATATTTGAATGCATGGGTGGAAGTGAATTTAATCTTATTAAAACCATTATTAATCTTAAAAAATAAGATATTGCTAAAAATAAAAATGTGTTTCTAAAATAAAAAATTCCTTTATGTTTTGTTAAATCAAAAACTTCTTTTGTTTTAAAATATATTAATATACAAAGAAAAATTATGAATATTGTAACGAATAATTCAACTCCAATAAAATATGGTGAAATGTATCTTGTTGGAATCATATTATCAATATTATGATTAAAATCAAGTTTATAAAATTAATGGACTTGAAATGTATATTTTCTCTTCTTTTTATTTATAAATGACTTTAATTTAATAGTATTACAACTAAGGTTGTGGAGAGATAAAAATGAACAAAGGAATTATGAGTATATTTGCAATATTTGTTATTGGATTAATAGTATTTGCAAGTGCAGTTAGTGCATATAGAGGAGATTACCTTGTTAAAGGACCTGATTATGATGAAGAAAGACATCAAGAAATGGAAGAAGCATTTGAAGATTTAGATTATGCTAAATGGTATGAATTAATGACTGAAAATGGAAGAGGTTCTAGAGTTTTAGAGAAAGTAACTGAAGAAAATTTCGAGAAATTTGTAGAAGCGCATAATGCAGGTATTGCTGGAGATTATGAAACAGCAAATGAAATTAGGGCTGAGCTTGGTTTAAACAATGGACTTCGAAATGGAACTGGATATAAACAAAGTCTTGGTGGAAATCTAAGAAAGGGTATGGGACAGTGCACTGGAAGAATTTAATTCTTCTATTTTTTATTTTTTATTTTTAAAAGAAACTAACTAAATCGTTTCTTAAAAGATTCTATTAAATCAACCATATATTT
>JBFXLI010000014.1:5480-37606 GCA_050187915.1 Candidatus Woesearchaeota archaeon | reverse complement strand
TAGTTAGCGACTTAAGTAAGTTGTAAATTCTTGTTTAAAAATATGTGTTGTCCAAAAAGTCTCTAAAGCATCCTGCAACATTTCAATAGTTTTGAAATGTTGTGCTTTAGTCACTTGATTTCGCGTAACTTTCCAGTTAGTTTCTATAGGATTTAGTTCTGGAGAATAAGGCGGAAGAAATTCTGCAACAACATTTTCTTGTTTCGCAATAAAATTGCGAATTATGTCCGTCTTATGCCAACCGGCATTGTCAAGAATTAAAACATACTTTTTGTTTGGCGAAAGCCACTCAAAAAGATTTCGCAAGAAATTGCGAAATGTTATGCTATTTTGAACATCATAAAAATCATAATAAAACTTGTGTGTGCTTGTTAAAGCACCAAATGTAATTAGTTTTTTAGTACTCCAGAAAAAAGCACCTTTGGGCTTTTTTCCTTTCTCAAACCAAATACGTTTGTAAGTAGTGTTTAGTTGAAAACTTACTTCGTCGATTGCGACGATTTCATAGTCCACATACTGCGATTGAAGTTTTTTTTAAACTCGTCTCGAAAATTGTCTACTTTTTCTTGATCATGTTTTAAATGCTGAGTTCTTGGTGTAATTAGGCTAAAGCCTAATTTGTGCATGAGTCTTTGTACATGACGCATTGAATATACTTCGCCAATTTCATGGCGAATTAGTTCACTAATTTGTTTTGTTGAAATTGAATTGTATTCAGAATTTGCAGATTCAATTTTTGTGAGGATTTTCTCTCTCAAAAACTTAAGATTTTTGTTTTTGAGTTTAGTTGGTCGTCCACTTCGTGGTCGAGATTCTAAAGAATCTGTTTCTTTAGAACGTTTAATCCAACGACTTACCATTTGTTGGCTACAGCCAACAATATCTGCAATGTCTTGTTGTTTTTTTCCTTGCGAATTTAGACGCACAATAATTTTTCGATCAGATATAGTTAACATAGTAAGAATACATCACAACAACTATTTAAATGTTTACAATTTAATTTTGTCGTCGACTAAACATTAAAAAAATTTATATACTCTAAGAAAAATAAAAAAATTAAAATGGGATTTTTATCAAATTTATTTGGCGGTCCAAAAACCAAAGAAGATAAGTACGTGGATTTATTCAATAAAAAAATTGAAGATATAACTGAATATATGGTTGATAACGATTCAAAAGCTGAAAAAAGTCTCAGATTTTTAAAATCTCGAAAAAAAATACATAAAGAATATGAAATTGAGCTCCAACAAATAATAAATATAGTAAAAAATAGTAAATTTGAAGATTCATCAAATAATAAAACATATGAACAGATTTTAGAAGAAGAATACCGCAGTAATGTGGAAAAAATAGCCCATGAATTAGGAACTCTTTGTGAATACAATATTGCAATTAATAGACACGAAGAAGATTTCTTACATTCAGAACACTTAAAATCCAAATTAGCTCAAAAATTATTTGAACAAATATATTCTTTAAAAATACAATTTTATCAAATTTTGAAACAGAAATTACATATTGATGATATAGGAATTCAATTCATGGTTAATAGTTGTGAACACTTTAAAAAATTATTTGAAATAATTTATTGGGAAAAAATTGCTTTCTATAAACTAATAGCAATATATTCTTCTTATGAAAAACATTTAAAAGAATCAGCAGATTACGAAGAAGAATTATCTGAAGAACTTAAAAATTATCTTCATAAAGGAATAAAAAATTTCGATTCCATAGGAGATTATTTACTAAAAGAGGAAGAGTTAAAAAAGAAACCTTTAGTAATTCCTAAAAATAATGCATGGAGTAATTTACCAAAAGCAGAAGATATCAAATAAAGTAAGTTATATTGATTAGTAAATAAAAACATTTAATAATGTCTCAACTATCTATTTTTAAATGTTAAATTTATTTAAAAAAAAGAAAAAAGTCATTTTAGATACAAATATACTTCTTTTACCTGGACAAATTGGAATTGACATTTTCACAGAAATTGATAAAGTTATGTCTGAAAGTTATGAATTTTATGTTTTAGATGGTACTTTAGACGAATTAAAAAATATAATGGAAGGAAAAACTAATGCAAAACAAAAAGCAGATAAGTTTAATGCAAAGCTAGGTTTTTTACTTATTAAACAAAAAGGCTTAAAAACACTCAAAGACTTCTCAAAATCTGTAGACGATGATATCGTTGAATTAAGCAATTCGGATGTTTATGTGGCAACTCAAGATAAGGAACTACAAAAACGTGTTGAAAAAAGAGGGGCGAAGTTGCTATTGCTCCGTCAGCAAAAATATTTTGTTGTAAAGTAGGAGGAAAAAATGTATTATTCAATAAAAGTAAAAGACCATATAAGACTTCCACCAACTGAATTTGAAAAAGATTTAAAGGAAGGAATTATAGAACAAATTAAAAGTAAGTTTTCAGGATATGTTTCTAAAGATTTAGGATTTGTAATTGATGTTTTAGACATAGATTTAATTGAAGATGGAATTATAATTCCAGGAGATGGTGCTCCATATTATAATACTACTTTTGAACTTTTAACATATCTTCCAGAAATGCAAGAAGTTGTAATTGGAAAGATAAGAGATATCACTGATTTTGGTGCTTTTTTATCATTGGGGCCTGTTGATGGAATGATTCATATAAGTCAAACTATGAATGATTTTGTATCTTTCAGTAAAGATAAAGTTCTTCAAGGAAAAGAATCAAATAGAAGTTTAAAAGTTGGAGATATTTGTTATGGAAGGATTGTTGCAGTTTCATTTAAAGATCCAGCTAATCCAAAAATTGGAGTTACTATGAGACAACAAGGACTTGGAAAAATTGAATGGGTTCCTGTTGATTTAGGACTTGAAAAAGCTTCAGTAGCAAACAAATAATTTATTTTTTATTTTGTTTAATTTTATTTAAAATGAACTTCGATAACATAACTAAATTAAAATTAATATATTTCTTTAATTCATTATATTTTTTCGCTCCAATCTTAACTTTATTTTATTTTTCAAGAGGTTTAAATACATTTCAAACAGTTTCACTAGAAGCTATGTTAATGTTTGCAGTTTTACTTTCAGAAGTTCCCACAGGAATTTTGGCAGATAAATTTGGAAGAAAATTTTCTCTTTCAATGTTAATTTTATTATATCTTTTAGGAAACATTTGGACAATTTTTGCGGGAAGTTATATTGAATTTTTAATAATTCAAATAATTTTTGGTATTGCCGTTGCATTTGGTTCAGGTTCTGTAGAAGCATTAGTCTATGATAGCTTAAAATCTGAAAAAAAACAAAATGAAATGAGTAAGACTTGGGGTGCTATAAATTCATATTCTTTTATAGCTAGTGTTATTGCAGTAACTATTGGAGGATATATTGCTAGAACTCATGAACCAAAAACATTTGTATTTTTACTTTGGCTTTTCACAATGGGTGCAACTATTTCATTTATATTATCTTTATTTATAAAAGAAATAAATCTTACAAAACAAAAAGAAGAAGTAAGTCCACTAATTTTATTCAAAGAGTCAACTATACACATTCTTAAAAATAAATCATTGAGAAAAATTATTTATTTATCTTTATTCACGATTCCATTTATACATGTAATTATGTTTTTGTTTCAACCTTATTTCTTAGATGCAGGCGTCCCAAATGCAATATGGGGTGTAGCAATGGCAATTGGAACTTTGCTTGGAGCAATATTAATAAAATATGCATATAAAATTGAAGAAAAAATTGGAATGAAAAAAACAATTTTCATAACAACAATAATTCCTGGATTACTCTATCTCGCAATGGCATTTATTATTGGTCCTATGATATCTTTTATATGGTATGTACTTTTGAAGGGAATTAGTAATTTAAGAACTCCTTTATTTTCTCAATATCAAAATGATCACATAGAAAGTCATAATAGAGCAACAGTTTTATCAATAATTTCAATGATTGGTTCAATTTATTTGCTAATAATGCGATTAGTTTTAGGAAAAATTGCAAATGAAAGTATAATTATATCATTCATTGTGATGGGAAGTATAATTACACTTGGTGCGATATTTTTCAGAATTGATGAGAGACATATTAAAGTTAATATTTAATTACAGTTTATTTTTATTACCATTATATGACGATTACACTTATTTTTCACTCTATAGAAGCAAAATATTTAAATATAAGATATTTCATTCAGAAACTACAAAAGGAGTGTGTTAAAATGTGGTTTAAATCTTATGGTTATTCAGAGAATCCATTTCAAACAAATGTATTTAAAGAAAAAATAAATCTTATAGGTAGAGATAAAGAATTAGAAGATGCTTTATACTATGCAAAAACTGGTTCTATGTTATTTGTTGAATGTGAAAGTGGAAATGGAAGAACTAAATTTCTAAAATCCATAATTGATGAATTTCCAGGAAAAATTATTTATGTGAATGGTTTAAAATTAAAAAGAAATTTAGATGTTGAAAAATTATTAACAAATAAAAATGGAATTAGTGGAAAATTATTTTCTAACACACCTAAAAATATGGTTTTGTTGATTGACAACATGGAAACTATTTCTGCAGTTAATCTTGAAAGATTAAAATATTTTTATGATAAAAATTATTTAAAATCTGTTGTTATGGTTGGAAAATCATTTCAAAAAGCAAATTTACCACAATGTATAAGGCATAGAATTGGTAATAAAATTATTTCATTAAAAGATTTGGATTTTAGAGATGTTTCAAAAATAATTTATGAAAGATTGGAATCTGAAAAAGATGATGCAATAATTAATGAAGATGTATTGTATGAAATTTATATGAATTCAAACAAAAATTTAAAACAAATATTTATTCAATGTGATTTGGCTGCAAATGAAATGTTTGAACATGAAGATGACAAAATAAAAAAACAATATTTACAAAACTTAAATTTAAATTTATCTGAAGAAGATGAATCTATAATTGATTATGATGGACATGAATTAAAGAAAGTTGGTAAATATTATAGAAATCCTTACAAAGAAATCTATTGTAGTAAATGTGGTGCTATTGTTGATTTAAGTGATGAAATGTGTCCTGAATGTGATGCAGTATTTGAAAAAGGAGATGAAAACAATGAATAAAGAAATTTGGTATGAAAAATTAGGGTTTAAAGAAAATCCTTTCTCAATCAAACCTGCTTTTTTTGATGATGAAATAATTGGTTATGACAAAGAAGTCGATACATTATCTAAAAAATTGAAAAAGAAAAATATGTTTTTTTTAGAAGCAGAATATGGTAAGGGAAAATCAACTATAATTGCTTATTTAATTAATGAATTTAAGGGTAAAAATAAAATAATTTATATTAGCAGAAATCGTTCTGATAGAGCTTTGAATTATGCAAAATTATTGAAGAAAGCAAATACTGGTTTTGGAAAATTATTTAATTTAAAGGCAAAAAATGTAGTTTTATTCATTGATGAAGTTGGTAAAATAAATAAAAAAGATTGTATGCAAATTGAAGAACTATATTCTAAAAATTATATTCAATCTGTTCTTTTTGCAGATGTATCTTTGAAGGAAGCTAATTTAACAAATTCAATAAAAAAAGAAATTGGAAAAAATACTTTAAAGCTTAAAAATATAACTTCAAAAGATGCAGTGGAACTTGTTAAAAGTAGACTTGAAACTCTTGATTTAATATCTGAAGATTTAATTAAAAAAGTTTTCACAAAATCCAAAGAAAATACTAGAACTTTTTTGAATAATATGGAGAAGGTTTTTAGATATTCTTTTGAAAAAGGAAACGAAAAGATAAAAAACTCAGATATTGAAGTTATTTAATTTTTTTATTTTAATCATTTTTTTATGATATTTCTTAAAAATCTACAAAATCTTTATAAATTAAGATTATTTGCTTTAAAATATGGCAAATCACGATGTTCAAATAATAATTGGTATGATAGAACCTGTTAAATTAAAACTAGATAAAAAAAGCATTGAATTTTTAGCTAGAATTGATACTGGAGCTACTAGAAGTTCTATTGACAGAAATATTGCTGAACAATTAAAACTTCAAAAACATGAAAAAGAAATTGTTGTAAAAAATTCTCACGGAAAATCCAAAAGAAATATGGTTAATGCAAAAATAATTTTAGCAAATAAAACTTTTGAAAATAAATTTACACTTGCAGATAGAAGTCATATGAAGTTTCCAATTTTAATAGGAAGAGATATTTTAGAGCAAGGATTTTTAATAGATACTACAAAAACAATTGAACTTGAAGTGATGAAAACAAAATTAGAAAATATAAATAAAAAATTAAAGGTGCAAAAATGAATGCAGCAGTAATAAGTCTTGGTAGCGTATCTTGTGATTGGATTATAAAAGAAATGGAAAATTACTTTGATAAAGTTGATTTAATTGATATTAAATATTTAGAAATTAGTTTTAGTGGTAAAAAAGCTGAAATATTATATAAAGGAAAACCTTTTGGAAAATATGATTGTGTTCATACTTTAGGTTCATTTAGATATGCTAATTTATTAAATGCTTTAACTATAATAATGCCTGATTGTGTTTTTATGACTAAAAAGGCTAGTGCATATACTGTTTCTCATGATAAATTATTAACTCAATTAGCATTACAAAAAAATAATATTCCTATGCCTAAAACATATGTTGCTTCAACAACTGAAGCTGCACGTTCTATTTTTGGACAAGTTAATTATCCCATAATTATGAAATTTCCACAGGGAACTCAAGGAAAGGGTGTTTTAGTAGCTGAATCTTTTGCATCTGCTTCTTCAATTATGGATGCATTATCTTATTTAAGACAACCATTTATCATTCAAGAATTTATTGATACTGGTGGAAAAGATATAAGGGCTTTTGTTGTTGGTGATGAAGTTGTAGCATCTTATCAAAGAGAAGCAAAACAAAATGAAATAAGAAGTAATATTCATCAAGGTGGAACTGGAAAAGCAATTGAACTTGATGATGAATCAAAAAAATTAGCTGTTAAGGCTGCTAAATCTGTAGGTGCTAAAATTTGCGGTGTTGATATATTAATGAGTGTTCATAAAGGTCCTTTAGTTTTAGAAGTTAATGTTAGTCCTGGGCTTCAAGGTATAACTAAATATACTGGAATAAATGTTGCTGAAATAATTGCTAAATATTTATATGAAGAAACTAGAAAATTAAAAGATAAAGAAAATGGAGAAGGTATGAAAGATATTTTATCAACTTTAAAGAAAGAAGAAGGTGAAATTGCTTCTTTGATAACTAATTTAGATTTCAGAAGTGGAAGAGTATTACTTTCTAATTTAATTACAAAAACAGCTAAACTTAAAGAAGATGACGATTACGAAATCCATATAAAAGATGGTGAAATTCTAATAAAAAGATTTAAAATTAATTGAGGAGATAAAAATGAACTTGCCTGACAAATATAATGCTGAAGAAATTGAAAAAAAATGGATGAATTTTTGGGTAGATAATAAAATATTCAAATTTGATGTCGATAATGTCGAGAAAGAAATATTTTCAATTGATACTCCTCCTCCAACTGTTTCTGGAAAGATGCATATGGGACATGCTTTTGGTAATAGTCAACAAGATTTTATTGCTAGATATAAACGTATGAAAGGTTTTAATGTTCTTCAACCATTAGGTACTGATGATAATGGACTTCCAACAAAACTTCTTGTTGAAAAATCAAAAAAAGTTAATGCTAGATTAGTAGGTAGAAAAGAATTTAGAAAACTTTGTTTAGATACTTTGAACAATGAATTAAAACCTAGTTATATTGGTGATTGGAAAAGATTGGGAATTAGTTGTGATTATGACATAACTTATTCTACTATTGATCCTCATTGTAGAAAAATATCTCAAAAATCTTTCATTGATTTATATAATAAAGGAAGAGAATATCGACAAGAAGCACCTGCAATGTTTTGTCCTAAATGTCAAACTGCGATTTCTCAAGTTGAATGTACTGATGAAAATATTCCATCTTATTTTAATGATATTGTTTTTAAAGTTGATGGAGAAGAGTTAATTATTGCAACAACTCGTCCTGAACTTTTACCTGCTTGTGTAGCTGTATTTTATCATCCTAGTGATGCTAGATATAAACATTTATTTGAAAAAACTGCAAAAGTTCCTTTGTTTGACATTGAAGTTCCAATATTGGAAGATGAACGTGTTAGTTTAGATAAAGGTACTGGAATTGTTATGTGTTGTACTTTTGGTGATCAGACAGATATGGAATGGCAAAAACAATATCAACTTCCAATTAAAGAAGCTTTTGGAAAAGATGGTAAGATGACTTCTCTTGCTGAAAAATATGAAGGATTGGAAATTGTTGAAGCTAGAAAAGCAATGATAGAGGATATGAAAAATTTAGGTTTATTGAAAGCAAGTAAACCAATTACTCATGCAGTTAATGTTCATGAAAGATGTGGAACTCCTGTTGAATTTATTCATTCTAAACAATGGTTTATCAGATATCTTGATTTAAAAGAAGAAATGGAAAAATGGGGAGAAGAATTTGAATGGTTACCTTCACATATGAAAAATAGATATGATAATTGGGTTAAAGGACTTGCATGGGATTGGTGCATTTCAAGACAATTACCTTTTGGTATTCCTTTTCCTGTTTGGTATTGTAAAGATTGCGGAGAAGTAATAATTGCTAAAGAAGAAAATTTACCTTTAGATCCTGTTGAAGATAAATGTCATCTTGATAAATGTCCTAATTGTGGATGTAATGAGTTTGTTCCTGAAGAAGATGTACTAAATACTTGGGCAACTTCATCTTTAACGCCAACAATTGTTAAAGAATTATTAAAAGAAACGCCTATTTATGAAAAAATCAAAGACATTCCTATGAATTTACGTCCACAAGGACATGATATAATTTCATTTTGGTTGTTTAACACTGTTGTTAAATCTAAATTACATTATAACTTAATTCCTTGGGAAAAATGTTTTATTAATGGTTGGATGCTTGATTCTCATGGAAAAAAGATGTCAAAATCCAAAGGTAATATTATTGAACCAAGAGAAATGATTGAAAAATATGGAGCTGATTCTTTAAGATATATGGCTGCAAGTTCAAAATTAGGAGATGATTTACCTTTCCCTGAAAAAGATATAATTACAGGTAAAAAAACAGTTACAAAATTATTTAATGCAGCAAAATTTTCTTTAATGAATTTAGAGGATTACAAATCTGAGCAACCTGAACATATTTGGGAAATTGATAAATGGATTTTAACTAAATTCAATGAAGTTGTAAAAAATTCAACCGATTATTTTGAAGCATATGAATTTTCAAAATCTAAATTTGAAGTTGATAATTTCTTTTGGAATGTATTTTGTGACTATTATTTAGAAATGGTTAAAGATAGAGTTTACAAAGTTGATATTTATGGCCAAGATGCAAAAATTTCTGCTCAATTTACTTTGGAAAAAGTATTATTAGGAATATTAAAATTATATGCGCCATTCATTCCTTTTGTAACTGAAGAAATTTATTCTTGGTATTTTAAAGAAAATGAAAAAGAAAGTATTCATTTAACTAATTGGCCTGAATATGAAGTAATTTATGTTGACGAAAATTCAAAAATAGCGGGTAATTTGGCTTGTGAAATAATTGGCTATGTTAGAAAAGTTAAAAGTGAGAATAAATTAAGTCAAAAAACAGAAATAAAAGCTATTAATTTAAGTTGTAGTGAAGAAATGAGAAAGTATATTGAATTAGTTGAAAATACACTTAAAATGACTTTAAATGCTCAAGAAATTAATTTTGTATCGATAAGTGATAATCTTGAGATTGAAGTTAAGCTTGAGTAAGGTTTAAATAATATTTAATATCAAATATGTGTAAGGTGAGAGATATTAAATTTAGAAAGGCTCAGGCAGCTACAGAATATTTAATTACTTATTCTTGGGCTTTTGTTATAATTTTAGCAGCAATTGGAACTTTAACTTACTTTGATGCTTTTAACCCAAGCAAATATATTCCTGATTCTTGTGATTTTGGTGAACAATTAGTTTGTGTTGATTATTTTGTTGGAACTAATTCTACAGGATTACCTGGAGATATTATTTTAAGGTTTAGAAATAATTTTGAACAAGATATTAGAATTTTATATATTTATGGGGACAATATAAATGATGAAAACTATGATCAAACTCCAATAATAATAGAAACAGGAGATATTACTAAAATTACTTTACAATCTGATAATAATCTATATTTTGGGAACAGAGAAGAATTTAAAATAAGTATAATTTTCAATCGTTATGAAGAAGGTTTGCCTATAAATGCAACTCCTGAACATACTTTAACGGGTAAAGTTGCTGCAAAGGTTGCAGATAATAGTCTTGGTTTAGTATAAATTTATAAACTCGGATAAAGTTTTATTTTTTCGATTTGATATGGTTTTATATGATTTTTTAAAAAATAAATTAACTTATTTAGCTATAGGTTCATCAATAATTTTTCTAGCAAATTGTTCTCTTGAATTTAATGAAGATATTGAAATAAAATATAATAAAGAAAATAAAATAGTTGAAAAAACAATAAAAAAATATGATGGTAAAATTAATAACAAAATTATTGAAAAATATAATTATGGTGAAGATGGTGAATTAGAAAGTATTATAAGTGAAATTGATGAAGGAGACGATGGTAAAATTGATTTGAAGATTAAAGATTATAATTTCGAATATGATGATGAAGGTAACATCATACAATTTAATCGAGGAATTGATAAAAATCTTGATGGAAAATATGAAGAAATAGAAATTCACAAACCAAATTCAATTCAAGAATATTTAATTTAACTATTATCAAAAAAATCTTTTATTTTTTCTCGATAGTCATTTACAGTTATTTTCATATCCCAACTTTTAGGAAAGCATTTATAATAATTATTCCAAGTATATCTTTCGTCTAAAAATATTATAACTCCTTTATCTGTCTCACTTCTTATACATCTTCCTGCACTTTGAATTACTTTATTAAATGCTGGAAACAAGTAACCATAATCCCATCCTTTTCTAAATTTTTTATCATAATAATTTATTAAAGCGTTTGTTTCTAAATCGGGTTTTGTTAATGGTAGTCCTACTATTATTACTGTTTTTAATTCATCACCTGGTAAATCTATTCCTTCTCCAAAACTACCTGATATTGCTGCAAGTAAGCATGCTCCTTTATTTTTATAAGATTTAAATTTTTCAATAACTTCATCTTTTTCTTGTTTTGTCATTTCGGGATTTTCAAGAAAAATTGTTTTTTCAACACCCAACATA
This sequence comes from Candidatus Woesearchaeota archaeon, assembly GCA_050187915.1. Lineage (GTDB taxonomy): Archaea > Nanobdellota > Nanobdellia > Woesearchaeales > SKGA01 > JAQUYS01. The sequence goes on along the minus strand of JBFXLI010000014.1, from coordinate 26,314 downwards.
AAATCATATATTTTGTCTCTTAAAAAATAACTTGGAAAAAATATTGCTGAATTTCCTGGTGTTATATTTATTACATCCACTAAAATTTTCGCGATATCTTTATATTGTTCATCTGTTCTTGTTGTAAATTTAGTTGATGTTTTTCCAATAATTAAATTTAATTTATTTTCTTTGGGAAAAGGTGAAGGAAATTCTACAGTTTCAACTTTATTTGAATCAAAACCTAAAATTTGAGAATACATTTCTGTTGGTGTTAATGTTCCACTCATCAATATGACATTATTTGCTAATTCTAAAACGTCTTTTGCAATTATACTTGGATCTAAACATCGATAACTTAATTTTATGTTATCTTCTTTAATTCCTTTTTGTCTTGATATTATTCTTGTAAAACCTTCATCTTTTCCAAGCCAAAAATCAAGAAATTCTGCTATTATACCTATATATGATTGTTTTTGTTCTTCTCTTATTTCATCGGCACAATCATAAGACATATCTATGAAATTAACATAATTTGTAAATGTTGAAATCATATCAACAAATTTTTCCTTTTCAATATATTCTTCTTGTGAATTTCCTATTAATAATCTTAATATTTGTGGAAAATTAAAAAGTATTTCTTCTATTTCTGCTAATTTATTTTTTTTGGCTTCACTTATTGCACGATTTAAAATATTTGTAGATAAACTAATTGAAGATAATTCTTTTATTCTTTCAGGTAAATTGTGCGCTTCATCAACTATAATTATAGAATTTTCTAATTTTTTATTTATTTTTTTCAGAAAATTTTCTCTTATTGCGGGATGAAATATATAATAATAATCTGTAATTATTATGTTTGATTTTTTAGCAAGACTTTGTGCTAATTCATATGGACAAATTTTAAATTTTTTTCCTATGTCTACAACTTGTTCTGTATAGCATGGACTTGCTTTACTCAATTCATCTATTGCTGCTTTTGCAAATGAAGTTATTTTTTCTCCGTCTTTAAAAGATTCATAAAAAGTACATTGTTTATCTTCACGCATTGCTTTGCAATATTCCATAAATTCTCTGGTTTTTAGAAGTTGGACTCCTGGTTGTATACACATCCATTTTTTTCCAATAAAATCGGTTGCTTGTATTGGAATATTAAATCTTTCTTTTATTAATTTAATTGTGTCTAAAGCGATTTTATGTTGTGTATTTCTTGAAGTTAAAAAGAATATTGTTTTATCTTCATCTATCGCTTTTTTTAATGTTGGAGCTATACTTGCTACAGTTTTACCTAATCCTGTTGGAGCATGAATTATTGCATGTTTTTTTTCATCTATTAATTTTGCAATTAATTCAATCATTTCTTCTTGTATTGGACGAATAGAGTCATACGGAAATAGAAATTTTGACATAGTTAATGAAAAATGACTCCTTTTTTAAATGTTGTGTGGCAATGTCCAGTGAAATTATTTTGAATTTTTCTTATCTTCAGAATCTTCAGTTTCTTTTTTGTTTTTAATTTGATAATTTACTTTATTTATTAAATAAGTAATTTTTTCTTTTAAAGACTCTGTTTTTGCAGGTATTTTTCTTATATTTCTTTCTATAATTGCTGAATAATCTTTGTTTATCTTTAATACATCTGATTTTTTATTACCATATTCATCAAAATACATCATTATATCAAGTTGTTCCATAGATTTTTTATCTGGTTTTTCATTAGGATAACCTACAGGAATTATAACTTCAACTCTTGCTTTACTTGAGGTTTTGAAAAGATTATCAATTGCTTCTTGATCAAATCCACTTACCCAACAAGCTCCTAAACCAATTGCATTTGCCGCTAATAATATATTCTGAGCTGCAGCTGCTGCATTTTGTACTGCAAATATTCTGTCTCCTTTTGGACCATACCATTCTCTTTGCAATTTTGGTTGAGAACATATAACTATAAGTCCTGTTGCTTTAGAAATCCAACCTTGTTCCATACAATGTGTTGCAACTTCGTTTATTATTTTTTGTTTATTTGTAACAATGAATCTAAAATCTTGTAAATTTCCAGCTGTCGGAGCATACATTCCCGCTTCAACTAATAAAAATAAATCGTCCTTATCGACTTTTTTACTCTTGAAGTTTCTTATACTTCTTCTTGTTGTTATACATTCAAAAATATCCATTATCTTAACCTTGTACCACATTTAGGACAATAAAATGCATCTGCAAATGTTCTTGTACCACATTTGTAACAATACATATATTTATTTATATTTTGATTTTGATTGATATTTTGAGGATTTCTTGTGATTGTATCAATTTTCCCCGTAGTTCCATTTATTTTTAATATTTTATTATTGTAATCACGATTTATTGATGATTCAATTCTATTTATTTCATCAACTCCTGATATTTTATTAGCAAATTTTTTCTCTTTTTTAGATATTAAAGAAAATATTAATTTAATTAAACCTATTAATATTATAAATAAACCTATATAAAAGAATAAATACATTGATTTAATATTTTCACCAAGTTGTTTTTCTATTATAAATATAGAATAGCCTGAGATTAAAGCACCACTTACAAAAAACATCCAATAAGGTAGTGAAGTTTTGGGTTCTAATACATTTTCACTCATTATGTTCAGTTTTAACTAAATTCATTTATAAATGTTATCTTATTATATTTAAATAAAAACCACTTATTAATAATAAAATTAGGACTATATTTATAAATAAAAAACAATTTTGCTATTTTATGGATGAAATACTTGATGAGTTTATCGAATTGCTAAAAACACCTATCAAAAATTATGATGAATATTTAATTAAGCCAAATGGTGAACCAGATGAAGATAAACTTGATGAAATAGTTGCTATGGTAGATGATGATTTACTTAGACAAGAATCTAGAGGTAGAATAAATAAAAAATATTTTATGGGAACAAAAGAAAAAACAATTAAAAATGCTGTTGCTCTTACTAAATCATATTATGAAACAAAAGTTAAATCTAAATATGAAATTCCTTCACAATTAAATCCTGAGTTTTTTAATAAATCTCGTAAATTTATGAGAGGAGACACAAGAATTGGAGAATATAATTCTAATTCTCTTATTATAATAACACAATTACCTTATTTATGTTTTCCAAATATAACTGTTCTTGATGATGATGGATGTCAAGCATATATAAATTTAGAAAAAGAAAAAGAAAATTTAAGATTAAAACGAGATGATTTTAAAACAAAAAAAGAACAATTGAAAGTTAAATTAAAATCTAAAAAAATAAATAATATAGAAAAAGAAATAAAATTATGTGAAAAAGAAATTGAAACTTGTGAAAAAGAAGTAGCTTTTCTTAATACTAAAAGATTAAATATGGATTTTTGGTATTATAAAAGACCTGATGTAATACAAAAAGAAGAAAATATGATTTATCACTTAATTTATTCTTGGAAAAATAGAAGAGATGTATGGGATTCGTTAGAACCCTTAATAGAAAAAATACAAGATAAAGATATAAAAAAAATATTAGGTACAATTCCATATAATTCTTTAAATTTATCTATTGAAAATTATAGAGAAATATTAAAAGAAATTATTCCAGGATTTTATAAATATACAGAAGAAAAAGGAAATTTAGTTGCAAAAATTATACCTTTTAAAAGTACAAGTGAGAAAAAAAGAATTGAAGAAAAAATTTATTTTGAAGAATCTCATGATAGAGTAAAATTTATAGAAAGTTATTTGAAAGCATATAATGCTAATTTTGAAAAACCAATTAAGCAACATAGAATTAGAGAATTGGAAGGCATTCCTAAAGTAATTTTAAAGTATTTAATAGAAAATAAAAAACTAGATTTCTTATAAACTTACTTTAAAAAATATTTTAACAACGTTTTTAAATGAGTTGTTTTTCTCAGTAACAATGGGATATGAATTAATAATTTCTGAAAAACCTTCTCAATCGGAAAAAATAGCACAAGCTTTAGCAGACAAAAAACCTGCAAAAGTGTCAGACAATGGCGTAAATTACTATTCTTTAACACATGAAGGTAAAGAAATAATTTGTGCTAGTGCTGTTGGACATGTTTATTCTTTAGAAGAAAAAAATAAAACTTTTGAATATCCTGTTTTTGATATTGAATGGAAACCTGCTTATGAAGTTGATAAAAATTCAGCACATACTAAAAAATATATTTCAGTTCTTAAAAAATTAGCTAAAAATGCAACATCTTTTACAATAGCTACTGACTTTGATGTTGAAGGAGAAGTTATTGGGTGGAATGCATTAAGATTTGCATGTAATCAAAAAGATGCTCAAAGAATGAAATTTTCTACTTTAACAAAACCTGATTTAGAAAAAAGTTATGCTAAAAAATTAAAGACTTTAGAATGGGGACAAGCTAAAGCTGGAGAAACAAGGCATTTTCTTGATTGGATGTATGGTATTAATATTAGTCGTGCTTTAACTACTGCTTTAAAAAAAGCAGGAATTTGGAAATCTTTATCAAGTGGACGGGTTCAAGGTCCAGCTTTAAAATTAGTTGTTGATAAAGAAAAAGAAATAATGAAATTTATTCCTGAACCTTATTGGCAAATTACATACACTGGAAAATTAGATAGTGCTGAAATTGAAGCATTACACGAAAAAGATAAATTTACTGATGAAAATGTTGCTAAAAAAATATTTGAAAAAATAAATAAAAATGATGGAACTATAACTAAAATTGAAAAAACAGAAAAAATTGTTCCTCCTCCTTTTCCGTTTGATTTAACCACTCTTCAAACTGAAGCATATCGTTCTTTGAAAATTTCTCCAAAAGATACTTTAGCTTTGGCTCAAGAATTATATTCTAATGGATGGATTTCTTATCCTAGAACAAGTTCTCAAGAACTTCCTGAAGAATTGGATTATAAAAAATTACTTTCAGGATTATTAAGACATGATATTTACAAGCATTTAGCTGAAAAAATTCTTGCTATGCCTAAATTAAAGCCTAACAATGGACCTAAAAAAGATCCAGCACATCCTGCGATTTATCCTACAGGAATTCTTCCTGATTTAAAGAAAATAAATGAAAGAGCTTTAAAAATTTATGATTTAATAGTAAGAAGATTTTTGTCTACTTTCGCAACTGATGCTAAAAGAGAAACAAATAAAATTATATTTGAAGTTAAAAAAGAAAATTTTATAACAAAAGGAACTAGAACTATTGTTGAAGGTTGGTTTGAATTTTACGGCAAACACGTAAAATTAGACGATGTTACTTTACCTAAAGTTGAAATAAATGAAATTATAAAATATAAAAAAGCTGAAATTTTAAGTAAACAAACAACTCCTCCTAAAAGATATTCTCCTTCTTCTTTAATTAAAGAACTAGAAAAAAGAAATTTAGGAACTAAAGCTACTAGAGCAAATATAATTGAAACATTATATCAAAGAGATTTTATTGAAGAAAAATCATTGACAGCAACTGAAATGGGTATTCAAATAATAGATACTTTAGAAAAATATTGTCCTGAAATGATTAGAGAAGAATTAACAAGACATTTTGAAGAAGAAATGGAATTAATAAGAGAAAATAAAAGTTCAGAAGAAAAAATTTTAGGTGAGGCTAAAGTTGAATTAACAAAAATACTTGAAAAAGTTAAAAAACATGAAAAAGAGATTGGAGATAATTTAAAAGAATCTCTTCAAGAAATGCAAGATGTTCAAAATACAGTTGGTGAATGTCCTAAATGTAAAAAAGGCACATTAATGATTAAATATTCTCCTAAAACCAAACAAAAATTCATAGGTTGTGACAGATATCCTGATTGTGATGCTATATTTTCTGCTCCTAAGGCGACAAAACTTATGGGTGCTGGAAAAAATTGTGAAGTTTGTGGCTATCCTCTGCTTTCTGTAACTCATGGAGGAAGAACTTCTTTAGTTTGTTTTAATATGGAATGTAAATCTAAATTAAATGAACATGATCATGATCCTTCTGTAAAAAAATTATTAAATAATCCTTGTCCTAAATGTGGAAGTAAATTAGCTATGAGAAAGAGTTTCTATGGTGAATTTATAGGTTGTACTAATTATCCTAAATGTCATTATATGTGTAAATTAGATGGTGAAGAGATAATTTCTAAAGCAAATAAAACAAAGTCTAAATCTGCTACAGAAACAAAAAATAAATCAAAAACAACTAAAACAGTTAAGAAAATTACAAAGAAAACCACCAAAAAGACTTCTAAAAATTAAATAAAAGATTTTTAATTTTAGTTTTTAGATAAAACATAATTCATACTTAAACATTCAAGTAATAAAACTCCTTTTTCTTCAGGTTCAAATAAAGGACAATTAAAACTTATAAGTAGACCTTTTTCTACATCAATGTAATGTTTTTCTTCTTTTTCATTTTTATAAATTTGATGTGTTGTGTGAATATAAAATCTTCTCTCATCTATATCTTTATTATAATATTCCAAAGCCTTTGAAGAATCCCAAGTATAACTATTTGAACTAACTGAATCTTGAGGAGTTTTAATCAATGTTTTTATTTTAGTTGAATCATCCAATCCTGATAACAGAATTTGAACCTCATCAACACTTATAATTGAATCCAAAACTTTTTTTCTTCCCATCAATAAATTTGTAAATTCTCTTAACATATTTTTCACCTGTTATGAAACATTTATGTTTCACTACTTACTAGTAAAGTATATATTATATTTAAATATATGCCGCCCCTAAGGGTGTTGTAAATCAAAAAATTTAAATAGGAGTATTTATTCTTGAAAATATGAATCTTTCACTATTAGGACTTACAGATAATGAAGAAAAAGCATATATCACTTCAATTAGACTTGGAAAAGTTTCTGCAAGTGAAATTAGCAGAGAATCAGGTGTTTCATATGGTAAAATATATGAAGTTTTAGCAAGATTAGAAGCCAAAGGCTTAATTCAAATTGTTCCAGAACAAACAAAAAAATTTCTAGCATCAAATCCAGAAAATTTAATTAAATTAATTGAAAAAAAGGAAGAAGAATTCAACAAAATGAAAGAAGAGGTTGACAAGTTAAAAAAAGAATATACTTTTCATGAAGAAGAACCTGTTAAAATTGCACGAGGAAAAAATAATTTCAATAAAGTTACTCGTGGACTAAATTATAAAAAAAGAGAATTTACTTATGCGTTAAAATGGTCTGTTGATTTAAAACCAGAATACATTAGAAGAATTAAAGAAGACATAAATGCCAAAATTCCTATTAAAACTCTTACATCAATTAGAAATGATAACAAAGAAAATATAAAACAATGGTTAAAAATTGATCCAAGTTTTAGAAAAATTGAAAACAATGGTATTGTTTTGGATATTAACAATAATTATGTTTTAATTGTTTTAATAAACCAAAATACAATCATAACTATAAAAGATGAATCATTCATAAAACTTATGAAAGAATTTTTTGAAAATACGTATGAATTATGTCCTAAAATTACTGAGGAAGATCTTTCTTGAATAAATAAAATTTTAAAAATAATAATATAAATTTGTTCAAAGACACAACTACATCTACTTCTAAAAATACTAATTTAGAAAAATTTAGTAAGTGAATCCCGAAAAATTCACTCACTATGTTTTACAACTTAAAAAAAAATTTATTTTTTCTTAGCTGGAGCTTTTTTCTTAGCTGGAGCTTTTTTAACTACTTTTTTAACTGCTTTTTTAACTACTTTTTTCACAGCTTTTTTAACTACTTTTTTCTTAGCTGGAGCTTTTTTAACTACTTTTTTCACAGCTTTTTTAACTACTTTTTTCTTAGCTGGAGCTTTTTTCACAGCTTTTTTCACAGCTTTTTTTACAACTTTTTTCTTTGCTACCATTACAACACACCTCGTGTTTATCAAAATATTTTTTTCAAAATATAATGATTAGTATACTATTTCTAGAAATACTCATATTTAAAGGTTTGTTTTTTTATAAAAAAATAAAAATAAAAAAATATTTCAAAAAAAATATTTCAAAAAAAATATTTCAATATAAAAAAACATATTATTATAATTATTTGTAAACACAAAAATACGATAAATAAAAGAAATTATCAAATTATAAATTTTTTTAATAAGCATAAATTTTATTAAATTATTATTTTAAATTCAAAATTTAATAAATTTTTGTGTTAAATTTTAAATTTAATAAATTACTAAAACTTGAAAAATAATTAAATTATTTTAATTTTAAATTAAATATAATTTGAAAAAATATTGAAATATTTTTAGAAAATAAATTTTAATAAAAAATATATTAAAATTTAAAAAAATAAGTGAATTATATAAAAAATTTATTAAAATTCAAATAAATTATAATTATTTAAAATAATTTTTGCTTATAATTTATAAGAAAAAGATAAAAATATAAATAATAAGTAAGAAAAAAGGGTATGAAACAAAAAAATTGGTTTAAACGAAATGTTTACAATTTGAATATAATTCCATGTACTTGGCAAGGATATCTAACAGTTATATTTTTCGTAGTATTTAATGTTGTTTTATTTACTAGTATGGAAAAATATCCTTCAAAAAGAGAATTAATTGAGTTTTATTTCTATTTTTTTACTACAATAATGCTATTTTTATATATAATAAACAAAAAAGGAGAAGAAAAAGAAAATTTAGTTTAATTTTTCTATAAATTCTTTAATGTGACTTAATAGTTCTTCTTTAACAGCAGGTATGAACTTTATACTACCTGCAACATTATGTCCACCGCCTGAAATTCTTCCATGAGGTAATTTTTCTTGTAATTGTGCTACTAAGATGTTTCCATCAAACATGTCTTTTTGTTGCATTACACGATAAACCAACATTGAATCACTTGTGCTTATAGTTATAATATTTTTATCAGGAAATTTTGCTTCATTTTTTCTATGTGTGAATGCAGTTAATTTTCCAATTGAAAAATAATCATTCCATAAAGTTAATTTGTCAGCATCTAATATATTTACTTGAAATTCATTCATATTTTCTGTTTTTGAATAAAATGTAACCATATCTTCTATTTGTTTTTCCCAAATTTCCATTTGATTATCATATAATTCAATTAATTTGTCTTGTTTTTCATTTTTAGGTTTAAATAATTCTAATAATGGTAATTCACCATAAGTATATTTTGTAAAAAATATTTCTAATGAAATAAACTTAGCTAATTTTGAAAAATACTCTTCAGAATAACCTGATTTATCTATAAAATCATGTATGGGATTACCAGTACATCTATCAGCTATTCCACCTAATGTAGCTTGAAATAAACTATGAGTTATTTCTTTAGTTATAAAATAAGCCAATCTTAAAGATAACATGGATGTTGAGAATTCTTTATTTAAGTTTACTAAAAATGGATTAGCGTGTTCTTTAATCAATTTACAAATTTCACTTTTTTTGTTTTCATCTAATTTTCCTGGATCATGATGATCTACAACAACTATGTCTGCATTAAATATTTTTAATTTTTTTATTGCTAAAATATCTTCTTCAGTACTGCCATTATCTAAAATTACAAATAATGGAGTTTTATTATTAGTTCTAGAAAAATTTCCTTGGAATGAAGATATATCTTTAGTTGCATCGCTTATATCATAATATGGTGTTTTTGAAGCATTTCTAACATAAAAATTAGATATATAATTCAAATCTGGTTGTCTTTGTTTTAATTTATATAAAATAGCTTTTTCTAAAATTAAAGCACTCGCATATCCATCGCAGTCAGCATGATGAGATATTACTATTGGTTTTTTGTCTTGAATTGCATTATTTATTATTTTTGCTACTTTTTCAAGCATTGGTTCTAATTTTCTCCAATCTTCAGAAACAAATAAATTATCTTCACTTAAATTAATATCATCTAAATTTTCTTCTTTTATTGAAGTATTACAAATTATATTTTTAACATCTGCAATTTGTCCTTGAACTTTTCCTTGATATAATGATTTTTTAAATGTGAATGTTGCAATGCAATTTTCTTTTAAATCTGGATAAATTGGTTGCACTGTGGAGAATTTAACTAATTGTAATGTTGTATCTCCATCATCAATAGTATATATTTTTAAATTTTGTAAATTTACAACTTCAATAACTTTAGCTGTAATTGTAATCAATATATCTTCTCCATTTATTTTAAAAATTTCATTTATTTTTTTTATATCTATAAATTTCATTGTTTTTCCCCTGATTATTATTAATGTTTAATAGTATTTATATTTTGTGTTAAATTTTTCGAAAAAGAACTCAATTCCACTTACTATGTCCAAAATGAACAATTAAATCAACACCAAGTTTTTCAACATTCATCGGTATATCGCAAGCTCCGAAATTACTTCCTGCCCATATTAAAACTTCACAATTAGTTTTTTCTTGTATTTTAGTTTGTATTTTATCGGCAAAACATTTTAAGCCATCTGGTAATTGTAACAGAATTTTAGTATATTGTTTATTTAAAACAATTTCAATAATTTTGTCTAATTCAAAATCGTATTTTTCGATATTCATTTTATTAAAAAAATAAAAAAAATAAAAATAAAAAATTAATCTTCTTTGTTTTCTTCTTCGTCAGAATCTTCATCATCGGATTCAGAATCTTCAACACCATCATCAGATTCTTCATCTAATTCAGTTTCTTCTTCTGAGTCATCACTTGTTTCTTCAACTTCTTCCTCATTTTCTTCTGCAATTTCTTTTTTCTTAGATTTTTTTCCTGTTTCTTCTTCTAAATAATCTAATTCTTCAGTTTCTTCTTTATGAGTATCTTTCCATTTCTGTCCTTCTTTATCATTTGAAAGTTTTCTTCTTCTTACTGGTTCACTTACTATTTCTTTATCAGTTATTACAATTCTAGTATTTTCTTCGACTTTTGCCATTCTTATATCCACACTTTTTATTGGATATATTTTCTTAATACCATCTTTTACTAATTTTTGAAGTTTACCACTAACAATACTTTCAATTAATTGTTCTGCTGTTTTTGTAAATGCAAATTCTCTAACAATTTTTCTTGTTTCAAGTCTACAAGCTGATTTTATCATATTTGTAGTATGATTTGCAGTTATAGATAAAGGTTTAACACGAATTATTTGTTTATCGTTTGATTTTGTTAAAAAAGAATCTGCAATTTTATCTCTTCCACGTTTAACTAATCTTTTTACAGCAGCAGTAATCATACTATAGCCTATAACTTTAGTTACTCCTTTTCCTTCAACAACTTTAACAACTTTAAATTGAATATTTGCATTTTGCTTTCTCATATTTTTAGTTATTGTTGAAAGATTTGCTGTTATGTACTTTCCTTCAATATCACTTGTTTCATAAACATAAGTTTCACCAAGTAAAGCTTCACCGAATAATTGAGGAGCATGGATAGGATGCCATTTTTTCTTTCCTTTTTTAATTACAGCATTTTTTTTGATTTTAGTTTTTATTGCCATTTTATTTCACCTAACTAGTCCGTTTGCGTTTTTCTTTCTTTATTCTTTTTCTTTGCCATTTCCAACGCATTTGACCTTTTTTCTTCCATCGTCTGCTTGATCTTTTCATTTTTTTACCTTTTTAATTTTTTCATATAGTTTGTATTTTTTAAACAAAATTCTATTTATGAATAATATTCATATTAATAGAATGAATGCTCCCGTCGGGATTCGAACCCGAGTCCTCGGCGCGAAAGGCTGAGATGATTGGCCGGACTACACTACAGGAGCAGAATTGCCAGTGATTTTTTGTTTTTTTAAAAGGTCGTCTTGCCCGTTTCACAGTTAGATGGACTGTTACTGAGCTGTAAGCTTAGCCTACGAATTCTCAGAAGTTTTTTTCCCTTTATAAATATAATGTTTTATTTATTTTGAGAACGATAATAATACTTAAAATTATATCCTTTATAAGTTTCACAAGATTTAGATGTATTTCGGTTGAAACTAGGTTTTGTATGCATAGTTGGAATAATATTAGGAAATCCTTCTAATACAAACAATGCAAAATCTAAACTTGTTTTTCCATCAGACATTAAATAAGCTAATTTAGTAGCATCTTCATGAATTTTTTTCTTAAAATCACCATTTTCTAAAAAATATTTTAACATAATTTCATCTCCTAATTAAATTATCTCACATCTAAATAAAAATAAATGTGAGCCCGCGGGGATTTGAACCCCGGACCACTGGCTCTCTTCGAGCTACATTGCTAAAGCGCAATGCCGTCATATAAGACCAGCGCTCCACCGGACTAAGCTACGGGCTCAGTAATATGCACCGACCGGGAATCGAACCCGGGCCGAAGCCTCTTTGCGAGCAAAGACGGCCAGAGAATCTCTGATTGTCGTTGCCTTGGCAAGGCCCCATTGTACCATTCAACCATCGGTGCGAATTAATGAAAGAGACTGAAGAGTATTTAAAAAGCTTTTGATAGGGATATGATGAAAAAATAGTGTTATTTATAAATATGAAAATTCTGATTTTGTATATGGTGGGTATTTTAAGAAAATTCAAAAATATTCAAAGACTAGAATTATTAATTAAAATTTGTACGAAACATGGGTTTGGAATTATTTTTGATAAAGTATCTTCTAAAAAACATATAATTCATCCTGAAAAACATATTAGAGAAATTCTTGAAGAAATGGGCGGAGCATTTGTTAAATTTGGACAATTACTTTCTTTACGTCCTGATTTAATTTCTTTAAAATATTCTCTTGAATTGGAAAAATTACAAGAAGATTCAGAAAAAGTAGATTTCAATGAAATTCGAGAAATAATAAAAAATGAACTTTCTCGTCCAATAAATACAGTATTCAAATCAATTTCTACTATTCCACTTGCAGTTGGTTCTATTGCTCAAGTTCATCTTGCTGAATTATTAAATGGTAAAAAAGTAGTAATTAAAATTATGAAACCAGATACTAAAAAACTTTTCCAAGAAGATTTTGATTTGTTGTCTTATGTTGCTTTAAAATTAAAAAATCATGTTCCTTCTTTTATTGATACTGAGAATATAATTGATGAATTTAAAAAATATACTGAAGATGAATTGAATTTTAGAACTGAACTCATACATTTAAAAAAAATAAAAGAAAAAAGTAAATTTATAATTCCTGAGGTTTATGAACAATTTTCTTCTGAAAAAATGATCGTTATGGATTATTTAAATGGAATTAGCTTTGCAAAAAAACCGTATTTAAAATTAAGTAAAACTAGACGAAATAAAATTGCAAATAATTTAACTCAAAATATGATGAATCAAATATTTATTCAAGGTTTATTTCATGCTGATCCTCATCCAGGTAATATTTTTTTGATGAAAAATGATGAATGTGCTTTAATTGATTTTGGAATTGTTGGAAATCTGGATGATAAAACTAAATCAATATTAACTATTTTACTTTACGCACTTGTAACTAAGAAATTAGATTTACTAATAAAAACTTTAATAAAATTAGGTGTAGAAGGCAACTTAGAATCTGATGAATTTAAAGAAGATTTAAAAAAATACTTTGAAAGATATTATAATTCAAATTTAGATAAAGTTAATTTTTCTGAATTAATAAATTCTATTTTTATTGTTGGAAATGAATATAAATTGAAAATACCTAAAAAAGTAATTATTTTAGGTAAATGTTTAGCTACTCTTGAAAGTGTTTGTCAACAGATTAGTCCAAGTTTTAATTTCACAAAAAGTGCGAAAGAATTTTTAGATAAAAATATGAGCAAATTATTATCGTTAGAAATATTTGTTAAATCTTTTAAAAATCAAGTTGTTGAGTATACTGATTTGTTTTTATCTTTACCGAAAGATATTCAAAAATTAATAGAACTTGAAGCAAGACAAAATGAAAATTCTAGAAAAATTGAAAATATTTTAGAAAAGTTAGAAGTTGATTTACATTATATGCAAGGACAATTTTTTAGTTTTTTAATATTTTTAGTTTTTGTCATATTGTCTGTAATTATCGGTGGAATTTATAGAATATTCTTTGTGTTTATGGCTACGTGTAGTTTTTGTATTTTTATGATAATATTTTTTAAGAATTTAAAAAATTAAAAAAAAATAAAATAAAAAAAATAATTTAACACTGTCCAGCTGGAACTGCAGATTCACTTGAAACTACTGCATCACAACCTTCTAAATCAATGTTGTATTGACAAATATTTGATTGAACTACATCTGATGTAATTCCACCGAATTGATATCTATTGTTTGCAATCCATGTTGGACTTGCACCAATTCCTAAAGATTCTGCAATTTTTGAATTTTCAGATAATAATTCTTTACCTAAATCTCCAGTTACACATTCTTCAAGAGCAGTTTTATCTAATTCAGCTTCAACTGCACAATCATTCCAATCAACATTATTTACACCATTTTCACTTCTACAAAGAGTATAAGCAAAAAATTTGTCTTTGTCTTGATTTAAAGCACAAAGTTGTCTTATGTCTTCTTCAACTTCATAATCTCCATGTAGACTTCTAAATGTTCCATCTCCCATGTCTGATACAATATAGTTAATATCATAAGTTAATTCAGGCATTGCTTCTAGAACTGGTGCTAAAGCTTTAATTGCTTCTTTACCATAAGGACAATCGCTCATAATGAAAACTTGAAGATTATTTTTAATTTCTTCTCTACATTCTAATTTTTCTGAACATGTTGAATCTTCACAATCAATTAAACCATTTCCAGTATCATCTACTCCATTTGTACAAATTTCTGATGTTGGATCAAATTCTGCTCCAATCATTAATGAATTATAATTTCCTTGTACGATTAAATATCTTTCAATTTCAGAATATGCATCTTGTGTTTTTGCTTCTTCATCAAATAAGAATGCTGGTAGAGCAGTTAAACCACTTTCTTCATATAATTTTTTTCCTTCTTTAGTAGAATAATCAATTTCTTCTACTTCCATATTTGGAAATATTGATTTTAATTGTACTGCAATTTGATTTGCAAAATCAATACAATCAGAACATCTATTATCATTTAACACAACAACTGTAAATCCTGTCGCTGAATTTTGAGTATCATCTTCACTGGAATTTTTTAAAAAATTAAATCCTCCTGTAAAAATAGATACTATGAACAAAACTGCAAAAACTGCAGTTCCTATTTGCCAAATTAAGGCATTATTTTCACCTTTAAAACCATGTTTTTTTACCATTTAAAACCCTCACTTTATATTAATATAAAATAACATTGAAAAAATATTAACCTTATATAAAGTTTGTGCATCTGTAGTCATAAAATCCAAAAAAAATCACAAAAAGTAAGTAATAAACTTTAAATACAAGAAAATTAAATAAATTGATATGAGAAAGCAATTATCAAAAACAGATATAAAAGAATTATTGTCAAAATATGGTTATTTAGAGAAATTAATAACAAAAAAAACAAATGTTGTTCAAGATAATGAATTTTTATTAATTGAAAATAAGCCTTTATTTTTGTTTAAAAATGATGTTTTAATTCCTACTTTAATGATATTGTTGAAAGATATTTCTTTATTACCTAAAGTTGTTGTTGATAAAGGTGCAATTAAATTTGTGGCAAATGGAGCAGATATTATGCGTCCTGGAATTGTTTCTTTTGAAGAGTTTAAAAAAGATGATTTTGTTGTTATTGTTGAAGAAACGTATAATAAACCTCTAGCTGTGGGACAAGCTTTATTTAGTTCTGAAGAAATTAAATCTGGTGAAAGTGGAAAAGTTATAAAGAATATTCATTATGTAGGCGATGAAATTTGGGAGAAAAGTAAATAAAAAATAAAAGAAAAAAATTTATTTGGTTAATGAAACTCGTTCTACCTTAGAACATTTAGCTTCAAACTTAGTGAGTGTATCTTGAAAATACATAAATATCTTCGCTCCATTATCTGTTGCACCTGCAATGTAGAATAGTGAATCTACTTTAATAGTAAAATCGTTAAACTCATCAAATGTTGCCCCATCACCATCCGAAATCACTTTTTGTTGTGTTTGATGATCTTTGCTCAAACTAACAAGTATGGCATTTTCTCCTACTCTTTCCAATTTCACATTATAATCGTTCCAATAAGATACTGACTCGCCTTCCACTAGAAAAAAATCTTTTTGATATGGTAAATATTTGAAATAATAATATGAAACTTCTTCACCATCTAAAAAAGGAACGCTAGAAGGTATAATTGCATCTGCAATGTGTTTGGAACCATCATCTAAGTAAGTTTCAGCAGTAATACCTACACAATTTCCTCCATTATCTTCGCAAGCATCACTTCCCGAAATAAAATTAGCATCTATATTCATTGTGCTACCATTTCCATTTTTCATTACTACAGACCCAATTGTTTCTGTAAATGTAATGGGAATTGGATCTGGTAAAGGTTTAACTCCGATTGATTTAATTGCTTGTCCTGCTAAATCCTGACTTTCTGAAGTTGTATAATCAACAGCTGTGTTTGTCATTGCATTTGGCTTTGCAAAATAAATTGTCATTGCTACGATTGCTACGATTGCTACGATTGCAATTATAGAAATCATAAAATAATTATTTTCTGATTTGATTGGTTTTTCTTTTTTTACCATTTGTACACCTTAAAAATTTTGAGATGATAACTAATACATCTATGGAATAATTTTATTAAAAAGATATATATATATGTTTCGATTAGAAAAAGAATAAAAAAAGAAAAAAATGGAATTAATTCCAAATAAATTGTGGAGGACGATTTACGTTCTCTATTATTAATTTCACAGTTTTTGAAATTTCATTTACTCCATCTGTTGCTGTAATTGTAACTTCGTATTCTCCTGCATCTTCATATGTTGTTTGATATGTTAATGCATTCATAAATCCACTTACAGTTATACTTACTTCGTCATTATTTGGATCTGTAACTTTCAAAGGTAATGTTATTAATTCATTTTCTTTGAATGTTAATTCATCTGCAATTTCAATCATTGGAGGTAAATTAAATTGAGTTACTTTAACTAAAATTGTTTTTTCAACAGTATCAATACCATCGCTTGCAGTTAATGTTACTTCGTATTCTCCTGCATCACCAATTTCTGTTTGCCATTTTCCTAAACCACTAAATGGATTTGAAAACATAACTACAACTTCATCACCATCATCATCTTTAGCTTCATAATTTAATTTAATTAAATCTTTTTCAACTGCTGTTATTTCAGTTTCTAAAGCTAAAACTGGTGCTTGATTTACATTTTCAATTACGATTAATATATCTTGTTTAGAACTTTGCATTCCATCTGTTGCAATGATGCTAATTTCATATTCTCCTGCATCGTTATATGTTGTTTGATATTTCAAATCATCAATAAATCCAACAACTTCATAAGTTACTTTGTCTCCATTTAAATCTGAAAATGAACATGCAATTACTAATTCTTCTCCTTCTTTCACTTCAATTTTTGTTGGACAATCTATTATTGGAGCTTGATTTACTGATTCAACTAATACCATTACTGTTTCAGTTGTACTTAAAATTCCATCTGTTGCTTTTACTTTAATCATATATTTTCCTGCATCACCAATTTCTGTTTGCCAATTTCCATTTTCATCAAATGGTTCTGAATAAGTATATTCTACTTCATCCCCATCTGGATCTTGAGCTTCTAAATTTAAAGAAACCATTTCTCCTTCTTTTACAGTTATTGCAAATAATAATTCTCCATTTAAGGATTGTTCAGAAGTAATATTTTCTTGTACTTCAGTTTCATTTAATATAATTTCAAAATCATTTGATTCGTTTAATAAAGAATCATTTTCGCTTAAAATCAAAACATTTGAATTGTTTGTATTATTTTCTAATGGAAAATTATAAACCATAGAACAACTAGTCATAAAGACAACAATTAACACCATAAGTAATATATTTAATTTCATAAAAACACCCTCTTAAATCTAGCCCACCTCTTACAACTAAAATTGCTTATTTGAAATCATTTATAACTATTTCTATTTTAAAGTGAAAACAAAGAAGTTTATTTATAAATGAATTAAATATTTGTAAGAATTTTATCCATTAAAGTTGCTATTTCAACACCTTTTTTAGTTAAAACCAAAACTTTTAATCTTCCTTTTTTTTCAAATGTAACAAGTCCTGCTCTTTGCATATCTTGTAAAACTTTTACAACGTGAGAGTATGTACAATCAACTGTTTTTGCTAAAGAAGATGCATAAATTTCACCTTGTTTTCTTATTAAATTTACAAGCATCAAAGATGGCTTTTCACGAAAGAACACATTAAATATTTTTTTTGGTTTAGTTGTCATAAATTATCTACCTATATAGTTGAAATATTATTTTTAAAAGTATATTTCAGAAAAGCTTTTTCTTTTTTAAAGCTTTCTAAATAAAATGTGAAAAAAATTCACAGAGTTTCAATAAAATTAATTTATATAAAAATGTTTCGTAACTCCTTTTCAATTAATTTAAAATAAAATCTAAATAAAATAAATAAAATAAAAAAATAAATGACCCTACCGGGAAAATCGAGACAGTGAAAAGCATTAATAAAGCAAATCTACTGAATTTTCGAACCCGGGTTACAAGCTCCGCAAGCTCGCGTCATATCCAGACTAAACTATAGGGCCATAAAAACAATAATAGAATTAAATAAGAAATATATAAAAATATGTAAAAAAATTAAACGTCAGAATCTAAGTCTGAACCGCCTCTATAAATTTCAGCAAATCCTGGAGTTACAACAATGTAGTCTTCTCCAAATCCTGCGATGTCTCCGTTTATTGCTTCGCATGTTTTCTTCAATTTGTTTATAGAACGTTTCAATTCAATTAAGTCTTTGTCTTTCAAAGGTTTAATGTTTATTAAAGCGATAGTATAAGATTCTCTTAAAACATCTATTATTTCTTTCACATCTGCAAAATCATCAAGAACAAAAGGACGTACAATCACTTTTTGGTCTACATCTGAATTTGAACGTGTATCTAATTCAACATACTCATCTACGGATTCGATCATATCATCATTATCGAATTCTCTTTTTTTTCTGGAAAAAAAACTTTTCATAACCACAACACCTCGCCACTAAGGACATTTAATAATTATTTGAGAGAGTATTAAGTTTATAAAACTTTCGTTACGTAATTATTTGAAATAAGCTTATTTAAATAAAACTGACAATTTAATTTAAAAATAACAATAATCTTTTAAATACATTTAACTAAAATTTAGACATGAAAGATAAAAAAATCAATAATAAGTCAGATAAAAAAGTACTTTTAGTGATTCGCGATGGGTGGGGATATAGAAAATCTACTAAATTGAATGCTTTAAAATCTACTAAATTAAATTTCACAAATTATTTGATGAAAAATTATCCTAATACTTTAATTCATGCCAGCGGAGAATATGTTGGACTTCCTAAAGGATATCAAGGAAATTCTGAAGTAGGCCATATGACTATTGGAAGTGGTAGAATTATTAATCAATCTTTGTTGAGAATAAATAAATCTATAGAAAATAAATCTTTTTTTAAAAATGCTGCTTTTGTTGCTGCTGTAAATAATTGTAAAAAAAATAAATCTACTTTACATATAATGGGTTTGGCACAAATTGAAGGAGTTCATTCTCATATAACTCATTTGTATGCTTTGTTAGAATTATGTAAAAAGATGAAATTTTATGATGTAAAAATACACTTATTTACTGATGGAAGAGATTCTCCTGTAAACAATGCTAAAAAAAGAGTAAAAGAAGTTGAAAGTTTTCTGAAGAAAAATAAATTTGGAGAAATTGTTTCAATAACTGGAAGATATTATGCAATGGATAGAGATAGAAGATGGGATAGAATTAAACTAGCCTATGATGCTATAGTTGATGGAAATTGCAAAGAAAAATTTAATAATTCTTTAAAATGTTTGGAATCATCTTACAAACGTAATGAAACTGATGAATTTTTAAAACCAAAAATAAAGGAAAATTATACAGGAATGAAAGATAAAGATTCTGTAATATTTTTTAATTTTAGAACTGATAGAACAAGACAATTAACAAAAGCATTAGTTGAAAAATCATTTAATGAATTTAAACGAAAACAAAAAAAATTATTTTATGTTGCTATGACTAATTATTATAAAGATTTAAATGGAAAAGTTGCTTTTGATGATGTAAAAATCAAAAATAATTTAGGTGAAGTTATTGCTAAAAATAATTTAACTCAATTTAGAATTTCTGAAACTGAAAAATATGCTCATGTTACTTTTTTCTTTAATAGTCAAGTTGAAAAACCTAATAAAAATGAAGATAGATTTTTAATCCACTCTCCTAAAGTTGCTACTTATGATTTGAAACCTGAAATGAGTGTTAAAGAAATTGCTGATAATTTAGTTAAAGTTATGAAAAATAAAAATTATAATTTAATTGTTACAAATTTAGTTAATGGTGATATGGTAGGACATACGGGAATAACTTCTGCCATAAAAAAGGCAATTATTGCTGTCGATAAACAATTGAAACGAATTATAGAACAAGCATTAAAATCAAATTATGATTGTTTAATTTTTGCGGATCATGGAAATGTTGAAGATCAAACTAAAAAATGGAAAACTTCACATACTACTAATCTTGTTCCTTTTATTTATGTTACAAATAAACTAAAAGACAAAAAAGATTTTAAATTGAAAAAAAACTCATCACTTCAAGATATTGCTCCTACTGCATTAAAATTGTTAGGAATTAAAAAACCAAAAGAAATGACTGGTAACTCCATAATTTTAAATTAAAATGAAACAAGAAAATGAATTCAAGGAAAGTAATTTATTTGATTACAATTTCAAAAAGAAAAAAACTATTGCAATATTTCAAATAAGTT
>JBFXLI010000014.1:2821-5380 GCA_050187915.1 Candidatus Woesearchaeota archaeon | reverse complement strand
AAACTCTTAAAAATTATATGTGGAAAAAAGTTATTGATAAAAAGGGGTTTAAATTAGGCAGGGTTATTAATATAATAACAAATAATAATCAAATAATTGCATTAGAACTTATGAAACTTTTTAAAAAATACATTATTGATGTTAATTTTATTGAAACTATAACCAAAAATAAAATTAAATTGTCTATTGTTCCTGTTGTTACAATTGTTGGGAGGAAAGTTTTTGATTGTGAAGGAAGACATATTGGAAAAGTTGTTGAATTAATTAAACCTCCACAAAAAAATGAATTTAGTGAATTAGTTGTTAAAAAACATATTTTTTCAAAATCCAGAATTATTAAAAAAGATGAAATAAAAGTTAATGAGAGAAATATAATTCTCAAAACTAGATATGAATAAAATGGCAAATATAACTATAACTTCAGACGATATTTTAGGTAAAATGGCTTTAGATCCAAGTGGAGATATTTTAGGAATTGTAACTCAACTTCACATAGATAAACAAAAAAAGAAAATTACTGGAATAACTGTTGATCAAGGATTTGGAAAACCTGATTTATTTGTTGGTTTAGAATATGTTGAAAATTTTGGAGTTGATGTTGTTTTTCTAAATAAAATTCCTTTTGTAAAAATAAAAGGTTTAAATATTTTAAGTCATGATGGAGATATTTTAGGATTTGTTGAAGATGTTATAGTTGAAAATCACAATATAGTTGATGTTGTAATGAGAAAAAATAAATTGTCTTCTAAAAGAGAGTTAATTTCTGGAAAACATATTGAGTTTATTGGTGAAGATATTATTTTGAAAAAACATTTCAAAAAGAAACCATATAATTAAGATGATAAATTTTGATGATTTAAAAAAATCTAAAATTGAATATTTAGATGTTAAAAATATAATCTCTGTTGAAGATTTTGAAAAGGAAAGATTAAAAGGAAATTTAATTATATTTGATGCTCGTTCTCCTTTGGAATTTGAAGAATTTCATGTTGTTGGAAGTATTAATTTGCCTTTACTTAAAGATGAAGCGAGAAAAATTGTTGGAACAGCATATAAAGAATTCGGCGAACAGAAAGCAGTAGACAAAGGTTGGGAATTATTTAAAAATACTTTTGAAGAATTAATTTCTAAAGCAAAAAAAGAAATTTCTAAAAATAAAGATAAGAAAATTGTTGTTTATTGTGCCCGTGGTGGAATGAGAAGTAGAATTGTTTCTAATTTATTGGAGTTTCTAGGTTATGAAGTTTATCAAATTGAAGGTGGAATTAAAGAATATAGAAATTCGTTGTATTTATGGTTAGATGATTTGTTAACTACTTGGAAAGGAAAGTTTATTGTACTTGAAGGTATGACTGGTACAAGAAAAACTGAATTAATAAAAATTTTAGATATACCTAAAATTGATTTGGAAGATTTGGCAAATCATAGAGCTTCAACTTATGGTGGTGTTGGTTTAATTGAAAGAAACCAAAAAATGTTTCTTTTTCTTTTGTATGAAGAATTATTAAAGTTGAAAAAATGCAATAAAATAGTTATTGAAGGAGAATCTAAAAAAATTGGAAAAATTCATTTGCCTGAAAAATTATTTAGTTTGATGATGAATGGAGATTTTGTTCATGTTGTTGCTAGTGAGGATGTTAGAATTCAACACATTGTTGATGAATATTGTTGTTCAAAAGAAAAAATTGATGAATTAATAGAATTAACACCAAGGTTAGTTAAACTGATTGGTAAGAAAAAAGTTGATGAAGTTATTAATTGGTTTGAAACTGGAAATTATTATTCTGCTGTTAGATATTTATTGTTAGAATATTATGATAAAGTGTATAAAAATTTTGCAAAGAAATATGTTTTTGAAATTTGTACAGATGATTTGTTGAAAGCTAAAAAAGAATTAGAAGAATTTATTGACTAAAATATCCTTCTTTCTCAGCATAATTTAAAAATTCTAAAAAAACTTCTTTAAGTTTTGGAAATTCTTCAAAATATTTCATTTTCTTTTCAATTAAAAATTCTTTTGTCCAGCCTTTCCAATCTTTTTTGTAATCTAGTTCATGAATTTCAGCATCAAGAGTATCAATTATTTTTGCAAATTTTGATTCTGGTGTTTTTAATTCTTCAAATTCAATAAAAAGTTCGTAAAATTTTTGAGCCATTTTTTCTGGTAATTGTTGTTTTAATTTTAACATTGCTTGTTTCTCTGATTCAAATTTATTTTTCAAATCAATGTTTTCATTCATTTGTAATGGAGTGTCTCCTGCTTCTATTTCAACAACATCATGATACATCAGCAAGTCATAAACTTTTAATTTATCTAATTTTTGTTCTGATTTATCAAATAATAAATCTGCAAGCATTAATGTACTCCAAGTATGTTCTGCAGAACTTTCTTTTCTATTCTCAACTGAATTCATTCTATAAACTGACTTTAATTTGTTCAATATTGTAAATTTTAAAATATCTTCCATAATTTTATTAAATTAAACTTGTATTTAAATATATTTATGAAAATAAAACTAAATATTTATAAGTAAAATCAAATTTTAGACTTTTCTATGA
>JBFXLI010000014.1:0-2721 GCA_050187915.1 Candidatus Woesearchaeota archaeon | reverse complement strand
ATATTTCATATTCTTTCAAATAAGAATTTACTATATATCTTACAAATATTTCTTCTTCTTGTGTTTCATCAAATTCATCTAAAGCTTTATAGTATGAATATCTATCTTTGTATTCAACAGTCATCATTGGATAACCAAATTTATGTAAAACAAAATTAAGTAATAATCTTCCAATTCTTCCATTTCCATCTAAGAAAGGATGTATTTTTACAAATTTTAAATGTGTTAAAGCTGCAAGTTCAACTGGATGTAAACTTGCTGAACCACGACTACTAATTTTAAACCACTTTACAAAATCATTCATTAGAAATGACAAATCTAGATAATGTGGAGCTTTGAATTGTGCAACTCTTACATTTCTATCTCTGTATTTTCCTGCTAATTCTTTTTTTGAAAAATTAAATAAATCATAATGCCATTTTTTTATTAAATCTACAGATAAATCTTCTTTACAATTTACCATTTCCATAAAAACATTTTTATGAGCAACGCTTTCAACTTGATCTTTAAATGGTTTATCTACACTTTTATCGTTTTCCAATAATTCTCTTGTTTCATGTTTAGAAAGAGAATTATCTTCTATTGCATTTGTTGAATATGTAAAATTTACACAAAAATCCATTAATTGTTCATTGGTTAATTTTTCTGATTTTGTTTTTTTAATTTCTTCAATTTTAGTATATTCTTCTTGAGTTAATACTAACCAATTCTTTGAATTTATCCCCACAAGAAATTCTTCTTTTAATTTTTCTAATTCTTTTTCTGATGGTTTTTTAGTGCCAATAGATTTTTCAATTTTTTTTACTTTTCCTTCTATACGTACACTATGGATTAAATAAAAATATTCTTTTCCACTAACAAATTTTGTACGCAAATATACCATTTTATCACTCAGTATACTTTTTACCCCCTCAATATTTATAAATCTTTTGTTTTGTGGGGATAATAAACATATAGTAAAAATTATAAAGAAATAACCCAATAATAAAATATGGAAACAACAAAACAAGTATATGCAAATATTAAACCAATTTTAAGCGCTAAAATAATTACTTGTTTATCTGTTGCAAAATTATATCATGAAAGAAAAGCATTTTATAGAAGCAGAGAAGGAGAAGAAGAAATTAAAACAAGATTAGAAGAATTTGATGACATTTATACTTTATCTAAAGGCAGACAAAAATTAAAGGGAGAAGTTTTTGAAGAATTACAAAATGAATTTAATTCAAGCTTAGATTTTCTAATTATTAATTTAACCAACAAAAATCAAAATTATTTAAATGAACATCAAAATTCAAAAGAAAATAAAACTAAATATGGTTTAATTATTAGTTATTTGAATGATTTAAGAAATTATTCCAAAAAACATTCATGGGATCAAAAAAATACTATAAATCAAATATATGATAAATATAGAGAAATAAATGAAAAATTATCTTATAAATCTCTTAAAAGAAAACGTAAATAGATTTATTTTAGCAATATTAATATCTTATTTTTATCGTCAACTACAAACTAGATAAATTTAAATAATACTAATTCTAACGAATACTTATGTTTAAATTAAAATTACCAAAAACTGCAACTTATACTTTACTTACAACAACTTTATTAATTTTCATACTTCAAATTATTTTGGGAAATGATTTTACAGAATTTTTTCTTTTAGTTCCAAGCGACATTTTAGTTCGTCCTTGGATTTTGATAACTTCTATGTTTTTACATGCAAATTTTACTCATTTGTTCTTTAATATGTATGTTCTTTTAATTTTTGGTCCTTTAATTGAAGGTAGAATTGGAATGAAAAGATTTTATTTAATGTATTTATGTTCTGGTATAATTTCAGCTATAGGATATTCTTTAATTTCAACAAATCCAGCTTTGGGTGCTAGTGGAGCTATGATGGGACTTTTAGGAGTAACAATTATGTTAATGCCTAATTTAAGAGTTTTATTTTTATTTTTTATACCTATGAGCTTAAGAACAGCGGGAATTATTTTTGCAATGATTGATTTATTAGGTGTTTTTAATCCTGGAAGTGGAATTGCACATTGGGCTCATTTATTTGGTTTAGGTGCAGGACTAATATATGGTTGGTACTTAGTTAAGCAAAAACAAAAATTTGAAAATGCATTTAATACATTAAAAAAATATGTAAAAGATAATAATATTAATATTAAGGTTGAACCAAGAAAAGAAAAGAAATCATCAAAAGAAGTAAGAGATGCTGATTTTACTTATTCTGAACAAATACAACTAACCGATGAAGATATCGATAATTACTTGAAAAATGGTAGATTATAAAAATAAAAAGGCACAAATTAGTCAAATATTTATTTACATTTTCTCTTTAATAATTATGAGTTTTATAATTATTGTTGCTGTTAAAGGTGTGGGAACTTTAATTGAAACTAAGTGTAATACTGATACTATAGAATTTCAACAAGAAGTTATGAATATTTTTAATAAATATAGTGCTTATGGCGTTGTAGAAGAACATAATTTAAAAGCTCCATGTGAAATGGAATTGATTTGTTTCATAGATTCTAACACTAATTATATGTTTGAACCTGAAAATAAATTATTTCCTATAAATTTTCCTTACGAGATGAGAAAAGTTTTAAATAATTATAATAATGGAACTCAATATATAAAAAATGTTTTTTCATATAAAGATAATTTTGTTACTGAGTTAGGATATTCAAATAAAATACAAATAAA
>JBFXLI010000013.1:0-39369 GCA_050187915.1 Candidatus Woesearchaeota archaeon | reverse complement strand
ATACCAATTGACGAATATTACAATAAAGCAAAAGAATGGATTACAAATTTTTTACAAAATTTAGATCAATATGAACAAATCGCAGTAGGAGTAGTTGCACTAGGTTTTATATTTTTAGTTGTAGGACTAATTCTTCTTTAAGAAAAAATACTTTTAACTAAATAAAATAATTTCTCGAAAAAATTCATTCCACTTGTATCTGTTTTGGTACTATCCTTTTTAGTTACGACTTCAACTTCTCCATCTCCGTCTTCAAATAAATCATTTGTATCTTCATCATCAAAATTATTAATTAAAATTGTTTTTTTACTATAACAACTTAACAATTGTCCATTTACTGTTTTATATTGTCCTTTTAATTCAATATCAACACTATTTTTATCTGGAAGCTTTATTGAATTTTGATTTAAAATTACTTCTCCACTTTTTCCTTGTAATTTTTCTAAATTATAATTTTCTGATTTACCATCAACAATACTATTAACATTTATATTATATATTTCATTTAAGCCATTATTTTGAAGAACTAAATTATAATTAATAATATCATCAACATTACCTTCTTCATTATCAACTCGAATTTCACAATTTAAATTTTCAGTAGTTACATTTATTAATTGTCTGTCTTTATGCGTATATTCGATAGCTTTAACATTAAATTTACCATTTTGTTCTAAATAAAATTTTCCTGTGTAAGGAACTTCAATATTTAAATTAAATTTTTTTGTTTGTCCTGGAGTTAAAGTTAAATCATTAACAACATAATAATTATGTTTAGGTTGATTAAAATCTATAATAGTTCCAACTTTAAGATTAGGAGATATTTCAAAAATTAATTCCTCAATTATTAAATCTTCATTTTCGTTGTTTGTTAATTCAAAATAATAATTTATTTTATCATTTATTTTTATTATTTTATTAGCAGTTAAACCAAATTTCAAAGTGTAAGGTTCAATAATTTTAAGAGTTTTTTTAACTTCTTTTATTTCTTTATTTAATTCAGTTTCAGTATCATATTTTATTTTTGTAATTAAATCTCCACTTTTATATTCAATAGGATTTATCACATAAATATATTCTTTTTCAGCATTTTTAAAAAGTGTTGTAATAAAAGATATTTTTGTTCCAACTTGAGTCCAACCAAGAGGTTTAGATATAACTTCATATCCCAAAGGAATTTCTTCTTCAATTCTAACATTGCTCAAATCATAATCTCCAGAATTTTCTAGTATTATTTTAACCTCAACTTCATCATATAAATTTAAATTAGTTTTTGAAACAATTTTACTTACTTTCATTGCTTCTTTATAAGAATATTCAATAAATTTCAATTTCAAAGCTGGTTGTAATTTTCCATCTTCATCAATGTCAATATATTCATTATCAAAACTAACATTTTCAAAACAATAACTATAATTTAATGTTTCAACACACTCACCATAAGGAATTAAAACATTTAAATTATCACTTCTTCTAAGCCTTACAACTCCATTTGTTGGATCTTCTAGCTCAGTATTTAAAGTTTGAATAGTATACACTATTTGATTATATGTAAACGAATGATCATATGGAACCCATTTATTTAAAATAGTCTTACTGGTTTCACCAAAAGCTCCACCACATAAAATTAATGCAAACACCAACATAACCAATAAAACGCCAATTTTCTTCATAACATCTTTTTTAAATAACTTAATTTATATACTTTTTCCTCTTATTAAAGCAAAAATATAAAAATAACATTGTTATACGTAGACTCATGGCAGAAAATATTGAAGAATTAGCTAAATCCTTATCTCTTCTTGAAAGAAAGGTTTTACCACATTTAAAAGAAACAATTTTTCTACAAGATTTGGTTAAAACATCAAAATTACAAGAAGTTGAAGTTAGAAGAGCATTACTTTGGCTTGGAAATAGAAATTTAATAGAATCTACAACTAATACACATAAATTAGTTACATTAGATATTAATGGAGAAATCGCTAATAAACATGGGCTTCCTGAATTTAGAATATTAGAAAAAATAGAAAGTAAACCAAAAACAATCAATCAAATTGAAGAAAATACATTATCCTCAAATGAAATAATGTCCTCAATTGGAATATTAAAAAGTAAAAAAGCAATTGATGTTGTAAAAACAGAAAAAGGACTTGAATTTTCAATAAATGCAGTAGGTAAAGCATTATTATCTGTAAAAGACTTACCGGAAAAAATATTCATAAAACAAAAATTCCCTTTAAACTATGAAACATTATCTTCAGATGAAAGAAGAATTGTTGACGATTTAAAGAAAAGAAAAGATTTCTTAAAAGTTGTTGATGAAAAAATAATGGTAATACATTTAACAATGCTTGGCAAAGAATTAATAAAACAAAAAATAGATTTTTCAAATATAGAAGAACAATTAACAACAGAAATGCTAAAAACAGGAACTTGGAAAACAAAAACATTTAGAAGTTATGATGTTGAAAGTAAAGTTCCAGAAATCTCAGGAGCAAGAAGACATCCAGTAAATGAAGTTCATAATTTAATAAAAAACGTTTTTTTAAGTATGGGATTTAAAGAAATGGAAGGACCATTAGTTGAATCAGCATTTTGGTGTATGGATTCAATGTGGATACCACAAGATCATCCAGCAAGAGATGTTCAAGATACTTTTTATGTTGATGGAAAAGCAGAACTTCCAAAAGAACTTGTAAAAAAAGTAAAAGCAGTACATGAGCATGGCGCAGATACAGGTTCAACAGGTTATCAAAAACCATGGGATGAAGAATTAGCAAAACAACTAATACTAAGAACACATTCAACTGCAGCAACTTTTAGAAAGTTTGGTGAAGGAGTAAAAGAAGATTGCAAATATTTCTACATTGCAACAAATTTCAGAAATGAAGCAACAGATGCAACACACTTAGCAGAATTCGTTCAAGTAGAAGGTTTTGTTATGGGAGATAATTTAGGACTTCCAGATTTAATGGGAACTATAAAAGAATTTTTTAAAGGTTTTGGAATTACAAAAATAAGATTCAAACCAACTTATAATCCTTATACTGAACCAAGTATGGAAGCACACTATTATGATGAAAAAAAGAAAAAATGGTACGCTTTAATTAATTCAGGAATATTCCGTCCAGAAAGTTTAGCACCTTATGGAATAAAAAAATCAGTTATTGCATGGGGAATGGGAGGAACAAGAGTATCAGCATTACTAAATAATATTCAAAGCCCAAAAGATATGGTAGGTTCAACAGTTGATTTTGAGTGGATAAAAAATCACAAAACTCCACAACCGAGGTTAGATTAAAATGGCAACAATAATCACAATTTCACATAAATCCTTAAACAACCAATTAGGAAGTAAAATAACTCTAAACGAATTAGAAGAAATATTATTTAATATGGGATTTGAATTAGAAAGCCACGAAGGAGATACATTATCTATTGAAATAACTCCAGAAAGATTAGACTTACTAAGTTTACAAGGATTATCAAGAGCAATAAAATCATTTAAAGATTCAAAATTACCAACCATTGATTTCAAATTAAACAAAGGAAATTATGTTGTTAATGTTACAAAAAAAGTAAAAGAAGTTCGTCCATTTACAGTTTGCGCAGTTATAAAAAATCTTAATATGACCGATGAGAATATACAAGAAATAATTAATGTACAAGAAAAACTTCATATGCTTTTAGCAAGAAAAAGAGTTAAAGGTGCAATAGGAATATATCCTTTAGACGCTATAAAAATGCCAATAACATACACTGCAGCAAAGCCAAAAGACATTAAATTTATACCATTAGGAAAAGATAAAATTATGCATGGTTTAGAAATTTTAGAATTTCATGAAACAGGAAAAGAATATGCACATTTACTTAAAGGAAAAGAAACATTTCCATATTTTATAGATTCAAATGGAGAAATATTATCTATGCCTCCAATAATAAATTCAGAAAAAACAGGAAGAGTAACAAATAAAACAAAAGATATTTTTATTGAATGTAGTGGATTTGATAAATTATTATTAAATGAAATGTTAACAAACATAGTAACTATGTTTAGTGATATGGGTGGAGATATATTTGAAGTTGAAGTTAAATACGAACAAGAAAAAACAGAAAAATTACCAAAACTAACTCCACAAAAAATAACTGTTAAAAAATCAACAATAAAACAATTATTAGGATTAGAATTAAAAGATAAAGAAATAACTAAACTTTTAACAAAAATGATGTATGAAGTTACAAAAATAAATGAAAATTCATTTGAAGTTAAAGCGCCTTGTTATAGAAGAGATATTTGGCATGAAATAGATGTTGCTGATGACATTGCAAGAGCTTATGGATACAATAATTTCAAATTAAAAGTTCCAGAAATTTCAACAGTAGGAGAAACACTTCCATTATCTGATTTAAAAGAACAAACAGCAGATGTAATGGTAGGACTTGGACATTTAGAAGTTTATACTAATGTTTTAACATCAGAAAAAGAAAACATAGATAATATGTTATTAAAAAATTACAAACAAAAATATGTTAAAATAATAAATGGAAATGAAAATCAAACAATGATGAGATTAAGTTTAATTCCAGAATTATTAAAATCTTTATCGAATAATCGTTCAAATCCAATACCACAAAAAATATTTGAAGCAGGATTAGTAATTATTCCAGACGATAAACAAGATGTTAAATCAAGAAATGAAATGCATGTATCTGCTATGATTACAAATAAAACAGCAACATTTACAGAAATAAAACAAACATTAAATGCATTATTAAAAACCAGAAACTTAACTTGCGAAATAAAAACTACAAAACATCCTTCATTTATTGAAGGAAGAGTAGGAAATATTTTAATAAACAAAAAATTAGTTGGAATTGTTGGAGAATTACATCCACAAGTTTTAATAAATTTTGGTTTAATAACTCCCGTTTCAGTTTTTGAATTTAATTTAGAAGAAATTTTAGAAAAATAATTGAGGAAAATTAAATGAAACAAAATCATAGAAAAAAATTAATATTATCTTTCCTACTTTTAATTTTCACATTTACATTAATAATATTTTTTTCCTTATTTAATTTAAAGTTAAATAAAACATTTTTAAATATAGGATTATCATCACAAGTTGAAAATTTAATATTAATAATATTATCTTTATCATCTATAATAAAAATAATATTTGAATTAAAACAAATTTAGTTGAACAAAATGGAATATAAACAAGTAATATTGGTTTGCAACAATTTAAAATTACCTAAAGGTAAATTGTCTGCACAAGTAGCACATGCTAGTGTTGAAGCTGTTCTTAAATCACTTTCAACAAATGAAGGACAAGATAATGTTAAATCTTGGAGAAAACAAGGAATGAAAAAAGTTGTTTTAAAAGTTGTTGATGAAAAAGAATTATATCAATATATTCAATTAGCAAAAGATGCTGGACTTCCAACAAGTATAATAACTGATGCAGGAAAAACAGTTGTAGCTCCAGGTACAACAACGTGTGGAGCAATAGGACCATATGATGAAATTAAAATAGATAAGTTAACTGAAAAACTTTCTTTACTTTAAGTATAAAAATGAAATCTAAAATAATTTCAAAAAAAATATTTATACAAAATAATATTTTTACTCAAGCAACAGGATTAATGTTTAGAAAAAACATGAAAGATTTTGCAATGATATTTCCTTTCAAACAATATAGAAAAATAGGAATAACTATGCATTTTGTTTTTTTCCCAATAGATGCAATATTTCTAGATAATAAAGGAAGTATAGTCGATTTAAAAGAAAATCTCAAACCATTTCTCACCTATTGGTCAAAAATAAAATCATCATGTTTAATCGAACTTCCAAAAGGATACATAAAAAAATTCAATTTGAAAGTAGGTTCAAAATTAAAATGGGATAAAAACGAGTTAAATTTAGTAAATTAGTATATTTTTTTCACCACATTTTTCATCTATTTTAATATTTTATTGATTTAATCGCTATTCTATCGATGTCAAAAATCAAAAAGTATATAAATAGGTTTTTGATTAAATAGTACATTCCGGTGCAATAAACGTTGCAAAGGGGTGTGTGGAGTCTACAAGATTCCCAGAAATATAATATAGAAATATATTAAAGGGTGAAAAAATGAATAAAGGACAATTAGTAGAAGCAATTGCTAAAGAATTAGATATGCCAAAAACACAAGTTGATAATGTTGTAAAAACACTTATCGAAGTTGTAGCAAAAACAGTAAAAAAAGAACCTGTTCAATTAGTTGGTTTAGGAACATTCAAACCAGTTAAAAGAAAAGCAAGAGCAGGAGTAAATCCAATGACTGGAGAAAAAATCAAAATTCCAGCAAGAAAAGCTCTTAAGTTCACTGCAAGTGCAAACTTAAAAAAACTATAAATAATTTTTTATAGGCTACATTTTTGTAGCCTTCTATTTTATTTCTAAACTATTGACAATTGAATTTATTTGTAATTAATTGTATTTCGTTAGTTATTTAAAGAAATAATAACTTCTTTCTTATATGACAATTGAATTAGATAAGTTAAAATCATTGAAAATTGAAGCTAAATCCTTAAAATCAGTTATAAATATAGGTAAAAATGGATTATCCGATACAACTATTGAACAAATAAAACTATATATTAAAGCAAACAAACTTTGCAAAATTAAATTATCAAGAAATTTCTTAGATTCTCAAGAATTAAGCAAAAAACAGTTAGCACAAGAATTAGCTGAAAAAACTAATTCAGAACTAATCGATCAAGTAGGAAATGTAGTAGTTTTATGGAAAAGATAATTTTATAAATATTCTTTCTTACAAATTGTATATGTTAGATTCTAAAAAAGCAATGTCTCCTTTAATCGCGACAGTTTTTCTTATAGCTTTTGCCGTTGCAATAGGAGTTATGATTATGAATTGGACTCCTTCAGAACCAGAAGTTGTGAATTTAACATCAGAATCCTGCAAGAATGTTAAAATAGAAATGCTTGATTTTCCATGTTTTTCTAATAATGAATTAACATTTTCAATAAAAAATTTAGGAACTGAAAAAATAAGTGCACTTACAATATATTCAAGTTACAAAGATGTTGAAACAAGTATACGATTAAAGAGTTCTAGTCTAGTACCCACAGAAACATTATCTAAAACAATATCTTTTATGTATCAAGGCGGAGTTATTAGTTTAAATTTTGTTCCTTTATACTACGATGGAAAAGACTATATTGAATGCACAGAACAAGGAATTTATGTTTCTTCATTAAAATATTGCAATTAAGTTTATATATTATATTAGTACTCTAATTATCATGAAAGTTCAACTTGATTTCAATAAAACTGTTGATGAAAACGCTTCAAGCTATTTTGAAAAAGCTAAAAAATCAAGAAAAAAAATAACTGGAGTAAAAGAAACAATAAATAAATTTACAAAAGTAAACGAAGTTGAAAACGCAAAAGAAATAAAAGTTAAAGAAAAATTTACTAAATTAGTTAATTCTAAAAAATTATGGTTTGAAAAATTTAAATGGTTTATTTCTTCAGATGGATATTTAATAATAGCTGGACGAGATGCTACAACAAACGAAATAATAATAAAAAAACACACCACTTCAAAAGATATTGTATTTCACACAGATATGGCAGGTTCTCCATTTGCAGTTATCAAACATGATTCTAGTGATGTTAAATTAATTGATGAAAATCTAAAAATACCTAAGTTCGATAAAATTCCTGAACAAACATTAAAAGAAACAGCTTCATTTGTGGCTTTACACGCAAAAGCTTGGAAATTAGGTTTAACTGAAGTTAAAGTTTTTTATGTAACTCCAGAACAAGTCTCTAAAGAAGCAAATCCAGGAGAATTTATGGCAAAAGGAAGTTTTATGATAAGAGGAAAAACAAATTACATACATTATGATTTTCAATATGCTGTTGGTTTAATTAATAATCAAGCAATTTGTGCTCCAATTTCAGCAATACAAAAATATTCTAAAACTTTTGTTGAATTATTACAAGGAAATGAAAAAACATCAGTTGTAGCAAAAAAAATAAGACAAATTTTAAAAGAAAAAGAACAAAAAGATGTTTCTGTAGATGATTTGGTTAAAGTTCTACCTGCTGGTGGTTGCGAAATTAAAAAAGAAAGAATTAGAAAATACTGAAAGATTTATATATTCTTAAATTTAAAATAGATGTATGAAAAAAGATGAGATTGATTTAAGAGAAAATAATATAATCTTTAATTTAAATTCTTATGAAGACATATTTTCTGATTTTGATTTAGCAGATTATAAAGTTAGAGCTTTATCGGATGATTTCATAATTGAATGTAGAAAAGCATCAATTGATAAAAAACAAGTTTTTAATTTAATATTTTCATGTAATAATTTAAAAAGAAGTAAAAAATCGGAAAAACAAATAATAAAACGATTAGAAAACCATTTTGATAAACATTATAAAGAAAAAAAGAAAGAATTTCATCAAATTAAAAAAACAGGATTTATGTGGTTTTTATTTGGAGGAATAATTATGTCTTGTGCAGCTTTCTTTCATTATAAAGAAGGATTTTTATTTGATATTTTAACTATTTTTTCTGAACCTGCAGGTTGGTTTATGTTTTGGGAAGGACTAGCTAAAGTATTTATAGAATCTAAAAAAGAATTGCCTCATTATAGATTTTATGAAAAATTATCTAAGGCTAAAATTATTTTTTCATCTAAATACAAGTAAAGTTTATAAATTAAAAAAATGTCTTTGATGTTATGTCCTTTAAAGAAGCTTTAAAAAATAATCCAATAATATTTTTATTTTCAAGAGAATGGAAATTTTCAGAAGGAAATAGAAACAAATTAGTTTTAGCTTGGTTTATGTTTTTTATTGCAAATTTTATTGATTTTTTTGAACCAATGATTATTGGATATGTATTAAATGATATACAAAACAATGGTATAAACTCAAACAACATAGCTTCAATATTAATTTTATTAGGTATATTTGCTTCTTTAACTGTTGGATTTTGGATATTCCATGGCCCAGCTAGAGTAATTGAAAACAACAATGCGTTTATGGCAAGAGCAAACTACAGAAAATATATGATGGATGGAACTATGAATCTTAATGCTAGCTGGCATACAAATCATCATTCTGGCGACACAATAGATAAAATTGAGAAAGGAGCACAAGGATTATATGACTTTGCATCGACAAATTACGAATTAATTGAAACTTTAGTTAGACTTGTTGGTTCATATGTAGCTTTATCATATTTTAATCTTCCTTCTGCGTACATAGTTATATTTATAGTCATTATGGCAGGATTTATTATTTTAAAATTTGATCAAACTTTAATAAAACAATATAAAACTATATTTGGAGCAGAAAATAAATTAAGTGAAAAAGTTTATGACATAATTAGCAATATAACAACTGTAATTATTCTTAGAATTGAAAAACTAGTTTCAAAAGAAATCTGGAAAAAAATAATGTGGCCATATTCAATATATCTAAAAAACATAAAATTAAATGAATTAAAATGGTTTTTAGTTTCAATGTGTGGAACACTAATGACAATAACTATTTTGGGAAGTTATATTTATTCAGCTTATACTTCAAACAATTTAGTAATGCTTGGAACAATATTTGTACTTTATACTTATGTAAATAGAATAACAGATATATTCTTCCGTTTCGCTTATAGATATGCACATATTGTTAGATGGAAAACAAAAGTTCAAAATTCAGAAGAAGTTTCAAATGATTTTCAAGATATGAAAAAAAATAAAAATGGTTTGTTGAGTAAGAAATGGAACAACATAGAAATTAAAGATTTGGAATTTTCATATGAGGATCAAAAAAATAAAAAACATCTAAACAAAATAAATTTATTTATAAAAAGAGGACAAAGAATTGCTTTAGTTGGAGAAAGTGGAAGCGGAAAAACAACAACACTTAAAGTAATTAGAGAACTTTATCCAATTACAGCAGGTAAAATATTGTTAGATGGAAATGAATTGAAAGGTTTTAAAGAAATAAGTTCAAACATATCATTAATACCACAAGAACCAGAAATATTTACAACAACAATAAAAGAAAATATAACTGTTGGTGTTAATTATTCAATGAATGAAGTAAAAAAATTCTCAAAACTTGCAAGATTTGATGACGTTGCAGAAAGACTGCCAAATAAATACGAATCCTCAATTGTAGAAAAAGGAGTTAACCTTTCTGGTGGAGAAAAACAAAGATTAGCTTTAGCAAGGGGACTTATGGCAAGCAAAGATAAAGAAATGATTTTACTTGATGAACCAACAAGTAGTGTTGATTCTAAAAATGAATTAGAAATATATCAAAACATATTTTCACATTTCAAAAATAAAACTATATTATCTTCAATACATAAACTTCATCTTTTAATATTGTTTGATAGAATATATTATTTTAAACGAGGAAAGATTTTTGCAGAAGGAACTTTCTTAGAACTTATTGATAAATCTCCAGAATTCAAAAAACTTTGGGAGAAATATACAAAAACTCACAAAGAACCTTTGAAATAATTAATTAATTAATTATAAAAATAAAATCCTTTTCCTCATCTATTTTTTCAATATTAAAATCAGAAAATACTTTTCTAATTAAATCTTCAATTAATTTAGCTTTCATACTTTTCTTCAAAAAAGTCAAAGCAAATTTATTCTTGCCAACGCCAGCTTTCGTCATAGGCGTACGAGAGCGAGTTAAGTTTTTCAATCTTAACGCACTATAAAAATAAAATCCTTCTTCTCATCTATTTTTTCAATATTAAAATCAGAAAATACTTTTCTAATTAAATCTTCAATTAATTTAGCTTTCATACTTTGTTTTAAAAATGTTAAAACAAATTTATTCTTGCCAACGCGTTTAATTTCGTTTAAACCTTTTTCAATGTCATTAAAATTTTGTATCGCTGTAAAAGAAATTACAATATCAAATTCATTATTTTGAAAAGGTAAATTTTCTGCAAATCCTTGAATTATTTTATTTTTACCTTTGTATTGTTGAATTAATTTTTTTGCAGGATCAATTCCAACAGCTTCTTTACATTCAAAATAATCCAAAGAAAAGCCAGTTCCACAACCAACATCCAAAAGTTTATCGTTGGGCTTAACTAAATCTAAATCAAAAATGATTTGTAGTTTGTTTAATTGTTCTTCTTTGTGAAGTTCGTCATAGGATTGTGCGATTTCGTTGTAATAATTCATTTTATTTCAAATATTTTTCCGAAGGAAACTGCATACAGTTCACTGATTTCTGAAAGCAGAAATGGTGAGGCTGCCCAGAGATTCGACGACAGACGAAAACTTCGTTTGACATGCTCGAACTGGGGATCCTCCGCGAGTCGGGCGGATATCATAGCCACTAGACCACAACCTCATCTTAACTCAAAGAAAATTATTCAATTTAAAAACAATTGTATTTTAATTAAGTAGTTTTTATGTTGAATAAATAACTGTTTGAAACTTTTGGTATATTGGACGAATTTTCAAATAATGTTCTGTTTTTAGAGCTATTATTCGATTATTAATTTCAGCTGCTTCATCTTTATTATCCATAATCTTAACTTCGTTCTCCAAACTTTCATATGTTTTTTTAATTAATTCATGTTTGTTTAAAGCTTTATTTTTTTCATTATATAATTTTAGGTTGTAATTAATAATTTTATTTATTGCAGAATGTAATTGATTATCAACTTCTACTTTTGGAGTTTCTGTTACTTCACTTAATTTTTCTAAATCTTCATCACAATTTAAAATATTATTTTTCATAAATTGCCTAACTAAATAAGTATAGTTTGGTCCTTTTTCTTCCTTTTCAACTCTACTATAATTTAAATCAAAAAAAGATTTTAATAATAAACGTTCATCATTAGTTATAGCATTATCTCTTTTTGCATCATTTAACATTTGACAAATGTCTTTATCTATATTTCCTACAGGAGTTCTTTCATCTTTCAAATAAAAAGTTATGTTCTCTTTAGATGGATTTATAATTCTTAAAAAATCTTGTGTAGTCTTTGTCAATTTATTGAAAAAATCTGAATGTAATACTATTTCATATACCATTTTTAGACTAAATTATAATTTAATTTATAAACTTTTACAATTTATTTATAAATGAATTAATTAAATTTATAAATTCAAAATAAAGCAAACTATTGGTGAAAATATGAAATATATGATTTTAACATTATTAATTATAACTTTAATGATTTTTTCAAGTTGTTCTAGTCAAGAAAAAACTGAAGAAAACGTTGAAATAGCAAATCCTGCTTCAACTTATTGTGTTGAAAATGGTGGAATTTTAGACATAAGAGAAACTGATGAAGGACAAATAGGAATTTGTGTTTTTGAAAGTGGAATTGAATGCGAAGAATGGGCATTTTTTAGAGAAGAATGTTTAAATACAATTTCAGAAGAAAATAACAATGAAAATTTAGAAAAAATTTATTGTACTCCTGAATCTAAAGATTATGATATTTGCACATTAGAATATATGCCTGTTTGTGCTGACGATGGAATAACTTATGGAAATGCATGTCAAGCTTGTGCAGTTTTAGAAGTAGAATCCTATGTTATGGGTGAATGTTAATTTTTTATTTTTTATTTATTATAATATAATTTTCCACTTGCTTTTTGTTCTTTATCTTTTTGAGAATCTTCTTTATTAACTCTTGGACGATTGCTAACTTCATCTCTTCTGAAAGTAATCATTAAATCTTTTAAGAATGAATTCATACCTTCACCCATTTTAAAAGGTCCTTCAACATGCCCTTCAATTGCAGGAATACCTTTGAAAACTAAGAGTCTTTTTGAAATATAATCAACAATTAAAATATCATGATCAATTACAAGAGCACTACCTTTTTTTAAGTCCATCATTTCTCTTAAAACTTTAGATAAAATTAATCTTTGTTCAACATCAAGATACGCACTAGGTTCATCAAGTAAATAAACATCAGCATCTTGTCCTAAACACTTTGCGATTTCAACTCTTTGAAGTTCTCCACCTGATAGTTCATTTAAAGTTAAATCATATAAAGGTTCAATGTTCAAAGGACGAATAAGTTGAAGTTCATATTTCATTGCATCTTGCAAGTAAATTCTTACTAATTCATCGCTAGATTCAATGTACTGAGGTTTGTATGAAACTCTTAAATCTTCACCAACAAAACTTGCAGTTTCAATTTCTAACTTAGATTCTTTTTTAGAAGCTAAAACCAATTCTTTCACAAATGAAGTTTTACCAATACCATTTTCTCCTAATACACCAATAACATCACTTCTAAACATTTTTCCATTTTTAATGTTTAAATGAAATGTTCCAAAATCTTTTTTGAAATCGCTCCATTCTAAAAGCATTTGTGAAGAAGTAGATTCTTCTTGAGCAGAACCATCAAATTTAATTTCTCTATCTCTGAAACGTACATTTTCTTCTTTTAAATAACCAGATAAATAAGTATTAATTCCATTTTTAGTAGCTTTAACACTAGATACAACACCATAAGCAGATTCTTTACCATATACTAAATGTAAATAATCACTTAAATAATCTAAAATAATTAAATCGTGTTCAATAACCATAACAGATGTATTTTCATTAGCTAAAGAACGAATAAATTTAGAAATTTTTAATCTTTGTTTAACGTCTAAAAATGAAGTAGGTTCATCAAAAAAATAAACATTTGCTTTTTTCAGAACAGTTGCAGCAATAGCTACTCTTTGAAGTTCTCCACCAGAAACTTGATTTAATTCTCTTTCTAAAATATTTTTTAATTCTAAATTCTCAACAATTTTATCGAATTCATTTTTTTCATCAACTTTTTTAAGAAGTTCTTTCACTTTACCTTGAAAAGATTTTGGAATAAGTTCAACTTGCTGAGGTTTGTATGATACAACAATTTCTTTTTTTTCTAATTTTTCAAAGAAAGCTTGAGCTTCAGTACCTTTAAAGTGTTCAATTAATTCTCTATAAGTAGTTTCTTTTCCAACTTCTCCAAAGTTAGGTTTTAAAATACCTGCTAAAATTTTAATTGCAGTAGATTTTCCTATTCCATTTCTTCCTAAAATACCAACAACTTTACCAAACAAAGGAATTGGAAGATTATAAAGCGCAAAACCATTTTCAGAGTATCTATGAATTGGAGCTTGATTTAATTCTTCAGGAAGATTTATAATTTCTAAAGCATGAAAAGGGCAAATTTTAGGACAAATACCACATCCAACACACGTAGTTTCATCTATGTAAGCTTTGTTATTGATGTACTTTATGCATTCAATTCCACTTTTATTAACAGGACACTTTTTAGCGCATAATTGAGCACATTCATCAGGATGACATCTCTGTTTGTTTACAATTGCAATTCTTGTCATGTATCTTTAGAATTTGACTTTATTTTTAAATATATTGCGTTTTAGGCTACTATTTTGTGAATTTCATTTTCATAAATTTCTTTATTTTTTAGCTTTTCTTTAATTTCTTCATAATTTTTAATTAATTCTTTTTTATTATTAGATTTTAATATTAATTCTTTTATTGCTAATGAAGAAATATATTTTTTTATTTCAGTTCCATCTTCTTGATTAAGAATTTCATTAAAATAATTTTTTAATAAGTTTACTTCTTTTCCCAACAAAGAATTTTTAAACTTTCCAAGTCTTATCAAAATTTGATTTGCTTCAATATTTGAAATTTTTTCCTTTTCAAATAAAAATAAAATTCTTTCAGTTATATTTTTATAAATTAAAAATAAATTTAAAAATTGTTTTTCATTTAAATTGCTCATTAAAACTTTAATTAAATTCATAGTTTTTTCATTATTCATAACCTTTAACTTAATCACATTAAAATATTTTTCTATATCTAATTTATTTAATAAATCAATCAAAAATTCTAAATCAAATTCTCGATTTCTATTTTTATTTTCAGATAAGAAA
This sequence comes from Candidatus Woesearchaeota archaeon, assembly GCA_050187915.1. Classification (GTDB taxonomy): domain Archaea; phylum Nanobdellota; class Nanobdellia; order Woesearchaeales; family SKGA01; genus JAQUYS01. The sequence continues at coordinate 24,401 of JBFXLI010000013.1, read as the reverse complement.
TCATAATACCAAGGCAACACCATATTAAAAAAATTATAAACTTTATGATTTGTTTTTATTTCATAACATTTTTTCAAACCAATTTTTATTAAATTTGTATTTTCTTTTAATCTAACTGGAAAAACCCATTTTAAAATTTGATCAACTTGTTTTTTTCTTGAATCTTCTTTTATTTCACTATGCAAAATCCTGTTTGATAAAACTAAAGTTAAATCACAAATTTCCATAACATTAAATATTCTTTTTTCAATTAATTCAATTAAATCAAATAAATGATGAGTTAAAACATATTTGAAATTATCTTTATATTTAATGTGCTGTATTATATTTGTTATTTCAGAAACAAACAATTCAAAAAATCTAGATTTTGAGCTATCCGTTATCATTTTTTCAGTAACACCAATTTTTTTCAAATATTCCATTCCAGAAATAACATTTAATTTAGAATCAATTTGTTGAAAATCTCTTTCAATAACTAATGTTTCATTGTTTATTTTTGCAATAAATTCAGGAATATGTTTTTCATGTTCATATAATTCTCTGAAAATTCCACTTTTTGAGTTTTTTAATTCATTAATCTCTTTTAATAAAATTTCTTCTTCTTTTTTCAATATATTTAATTTATGCGTTTCTTCAACATATTTTTCTGAGAAAAAATGCTTTATTTTTTCAATTAAATTTTTTATAATTTCAATATTTTTTTTAATTATATTTTCTTCATTTAGAAAGTTATCTTTATGAATCATAATTAGTTGATTCCCACGAATATCAAAATCTTGAGAACCTGAAAAGGTTTTTTCAAACCAATCACTTAAACCCATGTATTAATTATATATTTTAAAGTTTATTAATGTTTTGATTAAAGTTTTTCTTTCATTTTAACAATAACTCTATCTACCTTAAATTCAACAGAATATTCAATTTTATTCTTCTTTAATTCTTTTTCAACTTTTGAGAATTCATTTATAGGAATTTCTTTAACAACTTCTTTAGTTTCTTCTTTTTCAACAATTTCATTATTGCTAAGAGCTTCTCTTCCTGCGTCTCCGTAAGCAGTTATTAATCCACTAACACCTAATTTGACGCCACCAAAAATTCTAGCAACACAAATTAAAATTCTATCTAAATTATTGTATTTAATAATATTAAACAAAGGCATTCCAGCAGTTTTGTTTGGTTCACCATCATCAGAATAATTTTCTTCACTTCCAACTTTAAAAGCGTAAGCTACATGATTACATCCTTTATGTTGTTTTTTAATATTAGATAATATATTTTTAATTTCATCAGAATTATTTATTGGAAAAACATATCCATAAAAATGAGATTTATTGATTATTAACTTAGATTCAGAATTTTTAGAAACGCTTTTGTATCTCATAAGAAAAAATAAAAATAAAAATTATTTAAATGTTGTTTTTTGATTGATTTCCAAGTTCTTTATGTATTTTATACATTCCCATACTATATATACATCTAAATGTATCTTGAGAAATTCCTAATTCTTTAGTTACTTCTTCAGGAGTTTTTGGACCTTCATAACCAAATAAATCATGAGATAAACCAACAACTTGTTTTTGTTCTTCTGTTAATATAACACTAAGTTCTTCAACTATTGGTTTATTATCAAATCTTGCAGAATTTGCAATATTATAATCAATTGAAACGTATTTACCGCAACACTTATTGAATTCAATAACTTCTTTTACTGCTTTTTTAATACCATTATTAACATTCTTTTTCATACTTTCTATAATATTGTTTTCTTTAATACTAATTGCGTTTATTCCAGATCTAAAACCTAAATAAGCTCCTTCAACAATTTCTTTCCACATTTCTGGATTTTCTTGAACATAAGGAGTTACAATATTCATTATTTTTTTACCATATTGATTGAAAAGTTCATTTAAAGAACTTACATCTCCTTTTCTAGCATTCTTAAATAATTCATATCTTTTATCAGATGATAATACTTTTGGAGTTGGTAAATTGTTAGAATAAGTATTAAATTCAACTAAGCTATCTTGTTTTTTATAATCCGCTTCAAATTCAGCATATCTTTCATCAAATAAACTATCTGCTAAAAGTTCATCAACAGAATTAATTTCTTCGTTAAAGGTATCATTTACTCCTACAACAAATGGATGATTTTCAATATCTTCCCTATCTTGTTTTTTTAAATTAACTTTATTGGATTTCATTTCAAGCAGACATACAAGTTTATTTATAAAGCTTGTTGTTATGATTTCACTTTTTAGTAGATACCTTATAAATTAAATATTTGTATTTAAAAGCCAAGCAAACATTTATTAATAAATATCATTCCCTTGACTTATCATGGTTAAAATGCATAATCCAAAAAAAAATAAACACAAATTGTTCGGAAAAAAACCCGAAACAAAACAAGCAGATTTCAAAGAAAAAGGTGGAAGTTTCTACTATAAATATTACAAACAACTTTTAATTATACCTATGCTTATGCTTTTAATTGCATTCGTTTTAATAGGATTTAAAGTTGCAACAACAGGAGAATTCATAAATAAAGGAATTAGCCTTAAAGGTGGAACTTCTTTTACTATAACTCAAGATTTAGCAGACATACAATCAATTTCACTTTCAGATTTAAAAAATTCATTGTTAAATGAATATCCTCAAGCAGATATTGAAGTAAGAGAATTACAAGAATTTGGTGTAAGAAAAGCAGTGTTAATTGATGTTGATATTTCAGAACAACAAGAGTTGGAATTATTTCAAACATCAATAGTATCCAATTTCAATGATTTAACAAAAGAAGAATTAGCAGGAAATATGCAAATGACTGGTTCTGCATTAGGTAACACTTTCTTTAAACAAATTTTAAAAGCATTAATTTTAGCATTTATATTTATGGCAATTGTTGTATTTATACAATTCAGAGTTGCTGTTCCAAGTTTAGCAGTAATACTTTGTGCATTTTCTGATATTGTAGTAACCATTGCAATAATAAATTTGATGGGAGTTAAATTAAGTACAGCAGGAATTGCAGCATTTTTAATGCTTATTGGTTATTCAGTTGATACAGATATTTTAATGTCAACAAGAGTATTAAAAGAAAAAACAGGAACAGTTTATGAAAGAATAATTTCTTCATTAAAAACTGGAATGTTAATGAACTTAACAACATTAGCAGCAGTTAGTGTTGCTTTATTTTTAACTCAATCAGAAGTTATAAGACAAATTATGTTGATTCTTTTTATTGGATTAATTGTAGATATGATTAATACATGGATACAAAACGCAGGAATATTAAGATACTATGCTGAAAAGGAGGAATCAAAATGAGCACCTTCAAAAAAATAATAACAAATACAAGAGTAATAATTTTAATGTTATTCATTTTGTTTGCAGTTGTAGCAATTCATCCATCTTTAAATGACAATGGAGTTACAATAAGAACAATTTCAAAAGATAGCATTGCAGAATATGCAGGATTTCAAGCACCATCACCAAATGCAAAACCAATGAGTAGGGAAGTAATTCAATCTATAAATGGAAAAGTTATTGAGGATGTTGATGCATATTATGAATTTATAAATAATCTTGAAATAAATAAAACTTTAATTTTTAAAACAAATAAAAAAACATACACTCTAAAAACTCAAGAAGATTGTTATGATAATTTATTAGATGAATTTGAAACAATAGAACAAACAAAAGAAATTTTAGACAATGAAACAAATGAACTAATTAATATAACTGAAAAAGTTGAAGTACAAAAGAAAGAAACAATTTGTACAGGAAATTTAAAAGATTTAGGAATAGGTGTTTATGAAGCACCAACTACTAATATTAGAAAAGGACTTGATTTAGAAGGAGGAACAAGAGTAGTTTTAGCTCCTGAAGAAGAAATAAATGCTCAAGAAGCAGACATGGTTATTGAAAACATAAAACAAAGATTAAATGTTTATGGATTAAGTGATATTGTAGTAAGAAGTATTTCTGATTTTGATGGAAGTCAATATATTTTAGTAGAAGTTCCAGGTGCAAACCAAGAAGAAGTAAGACAATTACTTTCACAACAAGGTAAATTTGAAGCTTTAGTTGGAGATAAAGTTGTTTTCAAAGGTGGAAATGACATAGTATATATTTGCAACGAAGCAGAATGTTCAGGAATAGATGTTTATAGTGGTGGTTGTGGAATGATTTCTGGAACAGACACTTGGAGTTGTAGATTTAGATTCCAAATTTCATTATCAAGTGAAGCAGCACAAAGACAATGGGAAACAATAAAAGATTTAGATATTATTTATTCTGAAAATTCTCAAGAAGGTTATTTATCTGAAAATTTATCTTTATTATTAGATGATGAATTATTTAGTGAATTAAGAATTGGAGCTGGACTTCAAGCTAAACCAGAAACAGAAATAATAATCTCAGGTAGCGGACAAGGAAATTCAAAACAAGCTGCAACTGAAGACGCATTATCAGAAATGAAAAAACTTCAAGTAGTATTAAAAACAGGAAGTTTACCAGTTAAATTAAACATAGTTCAATCAAGTGCAATAAGTCCATCCTTAGGAGAAGAATTTATTGACAATGCATTGTTAATTGGAGTTTTAGCATTACTTGTTGTTGTAATAATTGTAATCGCAAGATACAAAAAAATGTTTATAGCAGTTCCTATGGTAGTTGCAATGGTTTCCGAAATAATAATTTTACTAGGATTTGCATCTTTAGTTGGATGGAGATTAGACTTAGCAGCAATTGCAGGAGTAATAATTGCAGTTGGAACTGGTGTTGATGATCAAATAGTTATTGTTGATGAAACTATGGGTAAGAAAAAATATAAAGAATATCTTAGTTGGGTAGATAAACTTAAACGAGCATTCTTTATTATAATGACTGCTTACTTTACAACTGTTGTTGCAATGATTCCTTTAATGGGTTCAGGAGCAGGTTTATTAAAAGGATTTGCTTTAACGACAATTGTTGGAGTTTCAATTGGAGTTTTCATTACTCGTCCAGCATTTGCATCTATGATGGAAATTTTATCTAATAAATTTTCAAAAGATGAAGATTAATTTCTTATTTTATTTTCTAATTTTTTATTGCAATATAAAGTTCATTTACAATTTTAGATGCCAAATAATCAAAGAAATTTTTTTCAGTTTCCTGAATGTTAGTGTAATGTCTTAATTTCATATTAAAAGGATTTTCTTCATATTTTAACTTTTGCCAATATTTTGAATTTGATGTTCTATCAGTGTAATTAATTTGTGCTTGTTTTAATAGTTTTTTATAGAATGTTTTTTCAGAAGCTTTAACTGTAGCTGGAAATAATAAATTTTTGTTTAAAATTGTATCTTGTACAGCTCTTGCGACTCTTCCATTACCATCAAAAAAAGGATGAATGGTTACTATATGAAAATGAGCCAATAGAGCTTTTTCAACAGCAGTAAGTTTTTCATGTAAATTTAAATCTTGCAGTATACTCATTTTATTTAAATTTTCTTTTTTCATAAAGTGTTTATTTTCAAAAAAAAATTTATGTTCATTTAAAAAATTGCACATTTCAGTTAATCGCCATCTAATATCTGTATCAGGTGGAATATATCTTTGTCCAGGAGTTCCTGTTAACTTGGCAACATCACCATTTGCTCTAATTCTATATTTTGAATTTCCTCTTTCTCCATATGCATTTGGTTCAACAATAGAATTTAATTTTTCAAGAAAATCGACATCTAATTCACCACAATTTAAATGTTTAGAAGCATAATTATATGCGTTTGTTAATCTTTTTATTTCTAATTCAATTATTTTTCTTTGTGTAGTGGGTGTTTCCAAAGAATATTCAATATTAACCGAATTATCTATAGAATGATTTTTAGCATCATTCTTAATTTGACTATGAATTTTATTTCTTTTTTCAAGTACTGTTTTTGCCAATCCTTTTTTATTAACATACTTAAGATTAAGTAAATAAATTTCTTCTAATATATCTGGTGATACAATATTATTTAATCTCATGAAAAGTTAATAAATTACTTTCCTTTTATAAATGTTTGTATTTGTTTGTTACTTATAAGTGGTTACTGCTTTATGTTGCTTTATTCTGCATTTTTGGGCGTTCTGTCGTCATTCAGTGCGAAAATCAAAGACGACTGAAATTTTAAAATCGTCGGCTCAATTTTATTTCCAAGGTCTCAATCCTTCGAATTCGATTGTTATAGACATTTCGGTGGCTTGGATTTTATAAAAGTTGTCATTGTTTTGATGGTTGTCTGAGCCTTGAATTTTGTATATTTTGAAAGTAACTATGTGAAAATCTAGGTGTTTCTGATAATAGTTACTCCTAAGTGACAACAAAAACGAAAGATTTAAATATACTTACACCTTACAAAGTGTAACGCCTGCAAAGTGGTGTGAAAAAGAGGTTAAAAATGGCTTATAAAAATCCTAATTTGACGAAAAAATTAGATTCTATTAGAGAGAAGGTTTTTTCAATGCACGATTATATTTTAGGCAGTTATTATGTTAATATGCCTAATATGAAAGTAGGTAATCAAGAAGCAAATGATGTTGCATTATTTAGTTTAATGACTGGTTTACTTAAGAAAAATCAATTAATTCTTGGTAATTATGGCTTAGGTAAAACTACTACATCTGAAGCAGTTACTTCATTATTGTATAAATTACCTGTTGAATTTGTTAATAGAACAATGATTCAAGGACATCCACAATTAACTGAAGAGAAAATTGTTGGAAGATTAGATTTCTCAAAACTTAATGAAACTGAAAAAGTTATATTTAGTTTATTTGCGCAAACACCTTCAGCAAAAATCTTAGATGAAATAAATAGAATTCCAGAGGGAACTCAAAACACAATGTTGGGTTCTGTTGAAACTGGTAAATTTCAATATCTAAATGAAGTTGTTACACAACCAAAATATGCTTTTTTCGCTACTGCAAACTATAAAGATGGTGGTAATACTGATCTTACTCCTCCATTATTAGATAGATTTGATGTTAGTGTTGAAGTTTCTTTCCCAAAATATTTAACTTCTTATTTAAGAGGTTCAGTAATAAATGATTCTTCAATTAAAAAAGAATTAGAAAAAATTGATGAAAAATATTTAACTGCTGTTTTTGAAGGACAAACTGAAAAAGCTGAATTTGAAAGATTAAATGAGATGGAAAAATTACTTCGTATTCCTAATGTTAATAAGAAAAGAGGAATGATTTCAAATAAAAATTTAGCAGATAAAATTCAAGAAGCATTATTAGAGAAAAATAAACCTCTTGTAGAAAAACTTGAAGTTGTTAATAAATATTCTTTGGACTTTGGAGAACAATTAGGAAATATTTGTTTAGATAATAATGAAAGAAATGCAGTTCCTTATATTGTAAATACTATGAAATTTAGTAAAGATGCAGAATTATACTTAGATTCATTTTTTGATACTATGAATAGTATTTTAAAAGTAAATGGAGATGTTTCTAATCACAATAAAAATTATGTTGTTGGTAAAACTCAAAATAATTTAAGTGTTAGAGCAAATATGAGATCTGCAACTGAATATGCAAAACTTTTAGGATTTTTAAAAGGAGAAGATGAAGTTTCAACAGATACTTTAACTCAAGTATTACCTTATGTAATAAATCATAGATTAAATTTTACTGATGATTATACAACAGAAGTTGGAGAATTTGCACCAAATTCACAACAAATGGAAAAATCAAAACAAATTGTGAAAGATTACACTTCTGAAGAATTTGTTAAAAATAAAGCAATGCTTGAAGAATTATATGATTCAATAAGAAATGGAACTGCAAAAGAATTTTTGTCAAAACATCCAGATTCAGATTTACCAATTGTAAAACAATTGTATCATACGATGGAAAAATGAAATCAAAACAAGATTACTTAAAAATGCTTTTTGGAGAGCCAAGAGCAAGAGAACAAAATGTTGTTTTAGATAGAATTCAAACTACTGCTCCAATTTATATTCCAAATAATTCAATAGTAAATATTAATGACATTTTGAATGGAGAAGAGTTTTATGGGGATAATCAAAAAGAAGCTTTAGAAAAAGCTTTAGATTATAATGGTGAATTTTATTTACCAAATATGAGAGAATTAATTTCTGCAAAAGTTCAAGCTGATAAATCACATAAGTTTTGGAAAAACTGGTATTCAGTTCATACTGAAGAAAATATTGGTATTGATACTCAAGGTTCTTTTTATAAAAAAGGTGAAGAAATTGTTCTTTTAATAAATGGTGGAGGAATATGGACACCAGATAGAATTCAAAAAGCTTATGATAAAGGATTGTTAGATGGAAGTGGAAAAATCAATCCGAATGAATGGAATGATGCACTTAAAGGAAAACTTGCAGATGGAAAATCATTAAAAAATATTTATACTTATGAAGAAATTAAAAAAGGAGTTTCTAATTTACCACATCAATATGGGGTTGTTGTTCCATACAAATTAGTGAAAGATTTAGAATCAGATTACTATAAAAAAACAGATTTTTTTAAAAATCCTTTAGTTATTGCTAGAAATGGTGGACTAGAAAATTTAGAAGAATATTATGATTTAGCTTCAAATTCAAATGGACTTGGTTGTTATCATGTTTATAATGGTAGAAGTGCTTCTACTCCTCAAGGGCGTTTGTTGTTTCTCGATATTACCTATGGCGGACTTGGTGGCAATGATAATTTAGATGACGATGGTCGTTTTGTTAGGGTAGGCGTCGGAGACGCAAGAAGATAAATAATTTGCGCCGACAGGCGCAGTGCACGAAAGAAAAAGGTTAGTAAAAATGAAAGAAAATTTAGAAGAAACATTACATAAAGTTTTTCAAAAAACTAAAGATAGTTTTGGTTATGTTCCTTTAAATAGTGTTAGCCTTTCAAAAGAAAATCCAACTGCTTGGATAAACATGCAAGATTTCAAAGTTTGTGTAAATCCTGATTTCATAAATAAACTTTCTGAAAAAATGTCTTATGAAGATGCGATAGAAGGTGTTTTAGATCATGAATTTGGACATTATTTATTTCATCCTTATTCTTTAAGTAGAGTTATTCTTGAATCTGTTGCAATAAAAGATAAAGAAAATGGAGAATCTCTTAGACAATTTTATGATGATGTAAATGATAATTTAAGAGTTTTAATTAGTAAAAACAATAGTCAATTACCTAATGTGTATAAAACATTAAGTCCTCAATCAAAAGTTGAAAAAACTTTAACTGCTTTTTATAATTACAAACTTGGAAAAGATTTTGGAGATGTTAAATTAGATAAAGAATGTGAAAAAGCATTTGAATCTTTAAAAAATATAGATTTTCTTGGACAAAAAAATGGAAGAATTGAATTTGTTAAACAAAGCGATAAACAAAATAAAAATGATTTATTGAAATTTCATCAAATTATGAATCCTTTATACGAACAAGATAAAAAAGATGGAAAAACACCTCAAAATCCAATGGGCGAAAGTCCACAACTTGATGATTATACTGGAAAACAAATAAGAAAAGCATTAAAAGAATTAATTGAGAAAGGACAAATTTCAAATGAAGATGCTAAAGGTTTTATTAAAAAACAAACTAAAAAATTTTCTGAAGAAGGAGATTTTCCGGGTGGAAAATATTTAAACAATCCTGATTCTTTCGCAAATAGATTTTTATATGAATCACTTGCAGGAAAATATTCAATTACTTTGAAAAAAACTCCTTTATTAGCTAAAGATGGAGTTTATCCTACTAGACATGAAAAATTTGAAGTTGGAGATGATTTAAATTCACTTGATCCATTCAATTCATATGGTGGAAAAGTTTTACCCGGACTTTCAAATAAATGGGTTAAAGAAAATTTAAAATATCACGGACAAAAAGAAGCAACTCCAAATTTAATGATTTTATTAGATGATTCAGGAAGTATGCCAAATCCTACTGAAAAAATTTCAAATGCAGTTTTAGGAAGTTTTGCAGTTGCAAATGAATATCTTAAAAATGGTGCAAAAATTTCTGTTGGAAGATTTTCAGATAGAACTACTATGCAAGATTTTACTAATGATAAATATTCTGTTTTAGACGAATTATTAAAATTCAAATCTGGTGGAGACACAGTTGTTGATTTAAATGTTGTAAAAAAAGTTTCAAAAGGAATTTATGATTTAGTTTTAATTACAGATGGACAAATAGGAAATAGAGACAAAGTTTTAGAATATATGAATTCACATATTCAAAATGGAGCAAGAGCTTATGTTATTGAAATAGGAAATCACAATGAAACATATAATGAAGGAAAAGTAAAAATAATTCCAATTTCATCTGAAGAAGATATTGGAAAAATCATACTTGATGAAGTTCATAAATATAATGCAAATGTTGGTGCTAAAAAATGAAATCAAAACAAGATTACTTAAAAATGCTTTTTGGAGAGCCAAGAGCAAGAGAACAAAATGTTGTTTTAGATAGAATTCAAACTACAGCTCCAATTTATGTTCCCAATAATTCAATAGTTAATATTAATGACATTTTAAATGGAGAAGAATTTTATGGGAATAATCAAAAAGAAGCTTTAGAAAAAGCTTTAGATTATGATGGTGAATTTTATTTACCAAATATGCGAGAATTAATTTCTGCAAAAATTCAAGCAGATAAATCTCATAAATTTTGGAAACAATGGTATTCAGTTCACACTGAAGAAAATATTGGTATTGATACTCAAGGTTCTTTTTATAAAAAAGGTGAAGAAATTGTTCTTTTAATAAATGGTGGAGGAATATGGACTCCAGATAGAATTCAAAAAGCTTATGATAATGGTTTACTTGATGGAAGTGGAAAAATTTCATCTGCAGAATGGAATGATGCACTTAAAGGAAAACTTGCTAACAATAAATCATTAAAAAATATTTATACTTATGAAGAAATTAAAAAAGGAGTTTCTAATTTACCACATCAATATGGAGTTGTTGTTCCATATAAACTTTTCAAAGATTTAAGTTCTGGACAAAATCAGAAAAATAATTTTATGAAAAACCACATAGTAATTGCAAGAAATGGTGGATTAGAAAATTTAGAAGAATATTATGATTTAGCTTCAAATTCAAATGGACTTGGTTGTTATCATGTTTATAATGGTAGAAGTGCTTCTACTCCTCAAGGGCGTTTGTTGTATCTCGATCTTACCGTTAGCGGACTTATTGGCAGTGATTATTTAGATTACAATGGTCGTTTTGTTAGGGTAGGCGTCGGAGACGCAAGAAGATAAATAATTTGCGCCGACAGGCGCAGTGCACGAAAGAAAAAGGTTAGTAAAAATGAAATCAAAACAAGATTATTTAAAAATGCTTTTTGGTGAGCCAAGAGCAAGAGAACAAAATGTTGTTTTAGATAGAATTCAAACTACTGCTCCAATCTTGAACAAAAATATAAATTTTAATCTTTTAGTTGAATATTTAATTAACAACAAAATACCTCCTATTTTTAGTGATGAAAAAAGAAATGGAAAATATGTAGGAAATGCAGTTGCTTTGGAAAAAGCGTACAAAAAAATGAATGAAAAAGACATTATTGCAACAATGCCTTATTTAATTGCAGGTAAAGCAGAAGCTGACAAAAATAATTATTTATGGCAAAATTGGTTTAGTTGCTTATCAGAAGAAAATGTTGGTATTGATACAAAAGGAAATTTTGTAAAAAAAGGAAATTCTGTTGTAATTACAGTTCATGGAAAAGGATTATTAACTACAAATCCAGATAGAATTTTTAGAGCATATACTGCTGGTTTAACACCTCAAAATTCTGCAAGATATTCTCAAAATGAATTTGAAGAATTATTAAATGGAGAAATTAGAGGAAATAAAATTCAAATCTATACTATTGATGATGTTTTGAAAGGAAATATAAAAAATCCTTTTGAAAGATATGCAGTTGTACTTGATTTTGAAAAAACTAAAATAACGAATTCAGGACAACATGAAAAAAATGATTTTATGAATAATCCTTTGGTTTTAGCAAGAGCTGGAACAATAGAGTATTTAGAAGATTATTTTGATAAAGCAAAAGATTTAAATGGAACGGTTGGAAATTATCATAGATTAAGTGAAATTGATCCTAAAGAGTATCAAGGGCGTTTGTTGTATCTCATTATTCCGATGACGGACTTGATGGCGATAATAGTTTAGGTAACGATGGTCGTTTTGTTAGGGTAGGCGTCGGAGACGCAAGAAGATAAATAATTTGCGCCGACAGGCGCAGTGCACGAAACTTTTTTTATTCTAAATTAATTTTTAACAAACTCTTATTTACTTTTATATGTTGCTTCGCAACATTTTTAAATTCAATTATTTTCTAAATAGTGTCTCAGCTACAATAAAATGTAGCTTGGAACTACACGTCTTTTCACTAAGATGATTTAATCATTATAAAGCGCATGAATTAGTTCATGCATTCAATCACAACAGAAATGAAGTGATGTAGATATAATTGAGTGGGAAGGCTACTTCCGTGGGCGTTTGTTGTATCTCAATAATACCAATAACGGACTTAATGGCAATAATAATTTAGATAACAATGGTCGTTTTGTTAGAATAGACAAGCTATTTTGGCTGGGACAACTTTTCATTTATTTTAAACTCATTCCAAGACATAAATTTATTTTTGATTTTTTTATCTAATTCACAAATTGTTGTTTTATTGTTTATAAAAACTAAAAATTCTTTTTTTGTAAATTCCATATGTGAAGCAAAATTAACTAATTTTTGAAATTTTAAATTACAAATTTCTATTTGTTTTTTATTGTAATAACATTTTCTACGACAATTAACTTTTTTATACCAACTCACATAATAAAATATTGTTTTCTTTTTTCTTTTTCCTTCAACATTAGCTAACACCAAAGAAATATCATCCAAAGATATTTCACAATTATTTATTTTTTCATAAATTTTTTGAATAGATTTTTCAAATCCAATATTTTCTAAAATTAATTTAACTTTCCATGTTGGTAAAATTTCTTTTAATTTTATTTGATGATTAGAAACTAAAACACACAAATGTTTATTTATTGTACCTTCCATTAAATTTCTCTTCTCTGCAATTTCTTTTGCACTTAATTTATTTTTAAATAATTGTAAAGTTTTTTGTTCTGTAAATAAAAATTTATTATTTTCAATTTTTTGAGAAAAATTTTGATGTTTTTTTATAATATTTATTTTTTCATCTATTTCAATAGGAAACATTTGATTAAATTTAGAAATAACTTTCTTTCTAAGTTTGAATGTATTTGCATGTGATGAGTAAGCCAACCAACCTTCAAGTTTTTCAACAATATTTTCACGATCAATTTTTTTAATTAAATATTTTTCTCGTAATTTAATTAAGGAATTCTTGAATTTTCTTAGATTTCTTTTTGCTAATAAAATGTGATGAGGAAATATTCTAAAACCTAAAAAATTTATTCCATTATTCAAATCTAATATTTTAGATTTATCTGGATGTAATTTAAGCACTAATTCTTGTTTTAAGAACAAATCAATTTTTTGTTTATATTCAATTAATTTATTTTTGTTCTTTCCCAATATTACAAAATCATCAACATAGCGAATATAATATTTGATTTTTAATTTGTGTTTAATAAATTGGTCTAATTCATTTAAATAAACATTTGCAAAAAATTGTGAAGTTAAATTTCCTAAAGGCATACCCTTTCCTTTTTCAATAGTTTTGTGATTTTTTAAAATTAGTTTAATTAAGTTTATTATATTTTCATCATCAAAATATTTTTTTAATATGTTTATTAATATTTCATGATTAACATTATCAAAATAACTTTTAATGTCTGCCTTTAAAACAAAACAAATTCTTGTAAAATTATTAGAAACCTTTGTCTTGAAATAATTAAATCTTTTTATTGCATTTAATCCACCTTTGCCTTTTCTATTAGCATAAGAATCGAAAATGAACTTTTTATCTATTTTTGGTTCAATAATATTACAAATTGCATGATGAATAACTCTATCTCTAAAATCAGATTTACTTATTTTTCTTGTTTTAGGATCTCTAATAATAAATGTTTCTAATGGTTTTGGTTTATATGTTTGTAAAATTAATTCTTTTTGTAATTTTAATAGATTTTCAGTTAAATTTTCTTCAAACATAATAACATAATCTTTTAATGTTTTACCTTTTCTAGCTTTTTTAAAAGCATGTTCTAAATTTGCATAAGAACACATTTTATCATATAAATTTTCTTGCATATTTTAAGGATTTATGATTATTTAATAAAACTCAAACATTGATTCGATATGTTGTGGTGCCTTTTTCTCCGTTCTGATAATAAATAATAACAAACCTAATTCAAATAGGAAATTTGTAATACATATTCCGAGCTTCATATTTATATGATGGCGAACCTAAGGTGGTTAGAAATGAAAAAAATCAAAAAATGGCCTACATATTCTGACAAAACTATTTATAAAAAAGAAGCCATTGGACTACTGAAGAAAAATATGAGTTTGATGAAAATTCGGAAAATGCAATGCGTTTTCGGAAAGCAGTATTTATACAAAAGCAAACCTAACACTTAGGAGGTAAAACAAAAATGGATTACAAACGTGAACCTTTAGAAGAAGACGAAGTTCTTCTGTTGAGAAAATCATGCCAAAGTTTTGAAGAAGAATTAATTATCAATCTTCTTTTAGATACAGGCATGAGAGTGTCTGAACTTGCTAATTTGAAGGAAGAAAATATTTCTTGGCAAAGAAATTGTATAACTTTAATTGGAAAAGGGAAAAAACGAAGAGTTATTCCTTTAAGCAACTTAGCCAAATTTTATGTAACTCAATTATTTGCAAAAACTAAATCTTTTCCTATGGCTATGCGAACTATTCAAAAGTATGTAAAAATTGTAGCTGAAAGAGCAAGAATTAGAAAAACTGTAAGTCCTCATGTTTTAAGACATACTTTTGCAGTAACTTATTTGCACAAAGGTGGAAATTTAAGAGCTTTGCAAGGAATTTTAGGACACTCTTCAATTTCAACAACAGATATTTATCTAAATTATTCTGGACAAAGAGTAATTGATGATTTCCAAAGAATATGGGAGAACTAAAAGAAAATCCAAATGCGAATAGAGATCTTATTATTGCAGTTGTAGTTTTATTTGGACTTTGGGGATACAAACATTTTGAAGAGAATCCTATTAATTGGTGGGCAGTCGCACGTGTCGGCATAGTTTTGTTTTTAAGCGTTCTTTTACTTATTGGCATCATCATTGCAATCATCTCAATTTATCGCCACAAAAAGCAAAAGAAAGAAGAATTTGAAAACTTCTTAAACAAACTTAGACTCATTAAAGAAACAAAGCTATATTCTATACAACAAATAGCTCAATTAGATGAAGATTTGAAAGAATTGTATGATTCTCCACATTATGAAAATTATTGTGATGAAATTTCAAAAATTAGTGATAACTTGCTTAAAGTTTATGGAGAACTAAAAAAAGAAGAGGAAAAGGAGAAAGAAGAAAGTCGACGATGGTCTCAAGAATTTAATTTAGAACACTACTTTGTATCACATAGTACAAATGAATTGCCTGAATGGGCAAAAAATTATGATAAAGATATTATTAAATCAGTAACAGAAGAATATAATAAAAAATATAGAAAAGGAAAAGAAAAAGTTGAAGAGATTGATGATTATGAAGGTAAAAAATTTTATTTTGCTAAAGATTTAACTCCTAAAGAAAGAGAAGAACTAATTGAGCTTTATGGTTTTAAAAATTATCCTTTTATTCATTTTGATGGAAACTTTGGAAATCAATTATTTATTAAAAATACAAATTCTCATGAATCTGATTATCACTTCGCTATGAAACATTTATTTGGAAGTTTAGATTTTGGAAGTCCTTGTATAGAGTATTCTTTCAAAGGTATGGTTGTAGATGTTATGTTTACTTTAGGAAAGAAAAGAATTGCATTAGAAATTGAAACTGGAAGTAATAAAGAATTATTTGTTGAAGAGAAGATTAAATACTTAAATAAAAATTATGACAAATGGATTATTTTAACTTCTAGAAAAAATAAAAAGAAGTACAATAAATATGTTGATAATAAGAAATCTTTTTGTTTAGGTGTTAAAGGAACTTTTAATAAGCTTCAGTCTTTTTTCTCCTAGGGAGACATAGTATAATCCTGCTGTTGCACTCTTTGATTTGGGTGGGAAGGTTGGCTGTGTTTAAAGAATTCAACGAATATACTGTTGCTTATTCTTTTATAAAAGAGTAGAGCTGTTGATTGAGCTGTTGCTCAAATTAATTATATTTTTTTCAACACTTCCCAATGACCAGTTTTATCAGAACCAATACGTTTTATAATTTCCTTCTCTTTTAACATATTAACTTGACGAATTATTGTTCGTCTACTTTTTCCAACAAGATTTTCTAAAGCATCATAAGTTATTGAAGGATTTTTACTCATTTCTTTTATGATTAATTTTTCAGTGTCATTTAGAGTGCCATTTTCAGTGTCATTTAGAGTGCCATATTGTGTATTAGAATGTATATCTTCTCTTGGAAAAATGGTCATGAACCAATTAGAACTAATATCAAATTCAACATTCGGAACTAATGATTGTATTCTATTTATGCCAGATCCTAGTTTTTCTACGTGTTTAGTTCTATGCATACAATCAACTAAAATGGGATTTCTGGCACTACTTATTGTACCTAATTTAGCTTTATCAAAAAGTAAACTTCCCGGATTTGATATCACAACTTTATCTGAAAATATTTCAATTTGAACTCTACCTTCAATAAAATAATCTCTATGAATCATTGCATTAATTATTGCTTCTCTTAATGCCTCTTCAGGAATTTCAGATTCTTCAATTCTTCTAGTACCTTTAATAGTTGCTTTAGTTCTTGTGTTTCGTTCTACAAATAATACTGCATTATCAAAATTAGATATAAAATCTTCATCAAAATCTTTTCTATCCAAAATTGTTGCTTTAGTGGTTCCTAAATATATAGCACAACTAACATCGGCGTTTAAGAAGAATTTTGTAACTTTGTAAGGAAATAATAAAACACAAGCATTAGTAATTTTTCCATTAATAGTTAAGGATAAATTTTCTAATAAATGTTCTTTTTGAATAGCAGTGTCTATATTCGCTAATTTTCTAAAAGATTGAAATTTGTTATTATCAAAATCTTTAGTCATATTAAATTCTTTGTTAATTTTTTTATCAAAAGGAATCTTATTAATTTTAAGAAAAAAATCATAAATTTCATCACGATTAAGTTTTTGTGAATTTGCACTTTGTCTTAAATAAAATGAACCATTTATTGAATAAGGTTTATTTTTTCCTTCAGGCACTAGTATAATTCCTACATCATCTACTATTTTAAATTCCACTTCAAAAGCAGGATCCATATTTCTAGCAATAGTTTGAATTTCAGAGGAATTTTTATTATTATTTTTGAAGCCAATAATTTTATTTTTGTCCGATACACCTAAAAGTATTTTTCCTCCAGATGCATTAGCAAATGCACAAATTGATTTACCTATCGAATTACTTAAATTTTCTTTAAATTCTAAGTTATATCCTTCTCCAGAAGCAATAAGTTCTAGTAATTCTTTTTTATTCATTCTTGCTTAATTAACCCTTTGCAATTTATAAATATTGTGTGGATTTGTCCAGTGAGACTGAATTAAATCTCACTTAACAACATATATTTTTCCTCAAATTCTTCCCTACTCAGTTCACCATTTGCAAACTTTAACTTCAACACTTTCAAAGGATCGTCAGTAGAATAACTCTTCTCAGCAGTTTTCTTTCCAAAAGCCATGTTAATTTTTCCTTGCAAATCTTTATTACTAATGTAAGCATAAATTTGTGTTGTATGAATATCTGTATGTCCTAAACTTCTTTGAACATAGTATAAGTCAACACCTTGTTCTAAAAGATAAGTTGCATAAGTATGTCTTAAAGTGTGAAAACTATAGGCATATCTTTGTTGTCCAGTAGTTGATTTAAAAGTTTCAATAGATAACTTTGCTTTTTCCAAACCTCTTTTAAATTTTGTAGATAAAATGGAAGGAACATATTTATTTCCCCAATCATTAGAAATAAAATATTCATTATCTTTATTGTATCTAAACCATTTTTCAATTATTGGCTTTAATGTTGAAGGAAGCATAACAATTCTATCTTTACTTCCTTTTCCTTCTTTTATTAAAACTTTTTCTGTTTCTAAATCAATGTCTTGTTTTTTTAAATTACAAACTTCAGAAATTCTAAGTCCACAAAATAAGGCAATCAAACATCCCATGAATACTGAGCCTTCTTCAATATTTTCAAACAAAGCAATTAATTGTTTTTTGTTTAAAACATTAGGTAATGTTCTTTTTGTAGCATTTGGTCTCGCATGTTTTATTCCCATTTTCACATCCTCCTTATCAAATTTAAACCTAATTCTTTAACACTCAAACAAATAGATTCAGTTGTCTCACATCTTCGCTTGAAAGCCTCAGAAACGGCTTTTTTCTGCGACATTTCTTTATTCTTAAGCTGATGCTTAATATCGTCTGGAACTCTTTCAAGTAAAAGCCAACGATAAATTGTGTAAGGATTAAAAGAATTTTTCATTAGAAAATCATAAATTTCTTTTTCTTTTCCAAGAAGAATAAATTTCTTACGATTATAGTGATAATGTCCTAACTTACCCATCATTTCTAGAAGATTATGACTCTCTTCTAAAGAACACTCGCTATAAACCAATTTCTTAAAAGAGTGTAGCTTTTCCAAATAATTTTTCTGACTTATGTCTCGTTTCACGATTCTATCCTCCATCGAATTGGTGAAACTCCAGAATATTGGCGACACAAAGCCCAGCTCACGCAATGCAGAGTTTATAAATGTTTCGCTTTTGTTATCACTTTTAAGTAGTTATTTAATTCAAATGCTTTAAAACGTTCTTTCTATACTTAAAAGCAGGTTCATATTTATCAGACAATTCTAAATATTCTTTTTTTAATTCTTCAATAGAAGGTGTTTTCTTGCCTTTTAACATGTCAAAAATAGCAGGATTCTTAACAGCACTTCTTCCAATCATAGCGCCAGATACACCCATATCTTTAAGCATTTTAATCTTTTCAAGAGTATCTATGCTTCCATTTGCAATAATTTCTTTCCCACTTTCAACACATTTAGGTAAAACAGAATAATCAGGAACAGCATCATAAGATTCACTTCCAACTCTAGTATGAACAACAAAAAAATCAGCATCTACATTTTGAATTAAATTCAAATAAACCTTAGCTTCTTTTTCAAAGTTATTTAAACCAAGACGCATTTTAATACTAATAGGATAATTTTCTTTTTTAAAAATATCAACAATTTTCTTAACTTTATTTATTCTTTTCATCAAAGCACAACCTTGTCCAAGAGAAGTTACTTGAGGACTAGGACAACCAAGATTTAAATTAAAACCACGAAAACTTTCATGAGGTTTAAACATAGTTAAAAATTTTGAAAAATGTTCTTCTTTTCCTCCCAACAATTGAATAACTGTAGGAGTATTATCATTAAATTGTAATCTACTCCAAGTTGAAGCATTATTTCTTGCCAAACCTTCAACTCTTGTAAGTTCAGTAAAAGTTAAATCAGCACCATGTCTATAACACAAAGTTCTAAACGCATTATCACTCACATCCTCAATAGGTGCAGACATATATTTGAATTTCATTTCAATAATTCCTTCACTTTTTCATAAATCATTTTATGAATTTCTTCAATGGAAAGAAGTTCTCCATCTTTAGTGCAATCAATAATAATCCAATTTTCTTTTTTAGCAACATACATATAAGCATCAGCAGCTTCTTTAAGATGTTCTAAATCAGCTTCATGAATATCTCTTTTACTTTCAGTGTAAGAACGAGCAGATTTTTTATCAACTAATTTTTGTCCAATTTCTGGAGGAACATAAAGTAAAATATTTACATCTTCCTTTGGAATTTCAAAAATACCATACTCTAAATTATTTAACCACTCAAGATATTTATCTCGTTCATCATTATATTTTATTTTTCCAAGTTGATGTCCTTTATTTGCAGAAACATATCTGTTTGCAATAATAAATTTTCCTTCAGCAAGTTGCTTTTTCATTTCAAAACTAGCAGCATATCTATCAAGTGCATAAAAAATAGAACCTCTATATGGACCAACTTCTTTTGCAGTACCAAACTTACCATTCAAATAATCTTCAACAAAAACAGAAGAACGTTCACCATATCTTGGAAAATCAACCATAACAACATCTTTATTTTCCTTTTTTAATCTTTCAACAAGTAAATTTGTTTGAGTGCCTTTACCACTTCCATCAGTTCCACATATTACAATAAATTTTCCTTTCATATTATCACATCTCAAATAATGGAAACTTATCACAAAGTTGTTTTACTTTGATTTTATTTTCTTCAACATTTTTATTTTTCAAAACATCTGCAATAATTTCTGCAACTAATTTAGATTCACTTTCTTTAAAACCTCTAGTAGTTATTGCAGGAGTACCAATTCTAATACCTGAAGTAATCCATGGAGGTTGAGTATCATTTGGAATACCATTTTTATTTGTAGTAATTCCAACTTCTTCCAATAATTTTTCTCCATCTTTTCCAGTTAAATTTAATGGAGATAAATCAATTAACATCAAATGATTATCAGTTCCACCAGAAACCAATTTAATATTATTTTCAATTAAAGTTTCAGCCATGACTTTTGCATTTTTAATAATTTGATTTTGATATTCTTTGAATGAAGATTCTAAAGCTTCTTTGAAAGCAACTGCTTTTGCCGCAATAACATGTTCCAAAGGACCACCTTGAATTCCAGGAAAAATTGCAGAATTCATTTGTTTTTCAAACTCATCTTTACAAAAAATAATTCCTCCTCTAGGGCCACGTAAAGTTTTGTGAGTAGTAGAAGTTACAAAATCAGCATAACCAAAAGGACTAGGATGATTTTCAGTTGCTACAAGCCCAGCAATGTGAGCCATATCTACAAATAAATAAGCACCAACTTCTTTTGCAATTTCACTTAATTTTTTAAAATCAATAACTCTAGGATAAGCACTAGCTCCAGCAACAATCATTTTTGGTTTTTCTTTAACTGCCAATTCTTTTAATTTTTCATAATCAATAAAACCATTTTCATCAGTTCCATAAGAAATAAAATTGTAAAGCTTTCCACTAAAATTAACATTTGAACCATGAGTTAAATGTCCACCTGCAGATAAATCCATACCTAAAATTTTATCACCTGGTTGAAGCACCGACATATAAACAGCCATATTTGCCTGACTACCAGAATGAGGTTGAACATTAACTTTGTATCCTTCAGCATTAAATAATTTAATTAATCTTTCTTTAGCTAAATTTTCAACAACATCAACGTTAACACATCCACCATAGTATCTTTTCTTAGGATATCCTTCAGCATACTTATTAGTAAAAATACTTCCAGTAGCTTCAAGAACAGCATTACTTACAACATTTTCAGAAGCAATAAGTTCAATAGAATTATTTAATCTTTCAATTTCAGCAATCATTGCAGCATAAACTTCTGCGTCAGATTCTTTTAAATTTTTAAGTTCATTTAATTTAAACATAATTACACTCTCTTGTAAGATTTAAAAGTAAATTCTTCAAAATCTTTTGTTTTATCTTTTTCTTCAACCCATTCATTCCAATTAATTTCAGGAAAAAAAACATTACCTTCATAATCTTTTTTAACATGAGATAAATATAATTTATCGGAAACTCCAAGTCCAAGTTTGTAAATTGAAGCACCACCAATTATAAAAACATATTTATTGTTTTCTTCTGCCCACAATTTTGCAGCATTTAAACCTTCTTCAAAACTACTATAAACTTCAGCATCACTCAATTCAATTTTATTAAAACTCAAAACAAAATTTTTTCTGTTTGGAAGTGCTTTTCCCATTGAATTATAAGTTGTTGAACCCATCAAAACTGCATGTCCTGTTGTAAGTTCTTTAAACAATTTAAAATCTTCAGCAATATGCCAAGGAATTTTTATTCCATTACCAATAACTCTATCTTTAGTCATTGCTGCAATTGTTATAATCATTTTTTACACCGCTATTTCAAATTTTATACTAGGATGATGTTCATAATCAACCACTTTAGTATCTTCATATTTCCAATCAAATATTGAAGTAAAATTTTCAGTTACAATTTTTGGAAGTTTAAATGGAATTCTTTTTAATTGTTCTTTTATTCCATCAATATGATTTCCATACAAATGAACATCTCCTAAAAAACCAATTAATTTTCCTTCTTTAAGTCCTGTTTCTTTCGCTAAAAGATGAAGAAGTAAAGCATAAGAAGCAATATTAAAAGGAAGTCCTAAAGCAGTATCAACAGAACGTTGATTCCACATTAAATTTAATTTTCCATCAAGAACAGTAACTTGAAAACCATAATGACAAGCAGGTAAAGCCATCCTATGTAAATCAGTAGGATTCCAAGCAGAAACTATCATTCTTCTATCAAAAGGTTTAGTTTTTAAAGTGTCAATAACTTTTTTCAATTGATCTATTCCTTCTCCAGTATAGTCTGCATCAAATGTTTTGTATTTTCCACCAAAATGACGCCATTGCCAACCATAAACAGGACCAAGTTCTCTTTCTTCCATCATTTTTTGTTTTGTTTCTTCATCATGTCCATAAGGAACTTTGTCTGGAGAACACCATTCATCCCAAATATGATTATTTCTTTCTCTTAACCAATTTTTATCAGTTATTCCATTTATGAAAAATTGAAGTTCAGAAGCAACAAGTCTCATAGGAACAGTTTTAGTAGTCAATAAAGGAAAACCATCTGCCATATCATGTTCAAACATAGCTCCTGCAATCGCAATAGTACCAACACCAGTTCTATCGTCTTTTTTCACACCTTCAGTTAGAATTTTATTTAATATATCAAAATATGCTTTCATAAAAACCCCCTACAGGTTTTGGAACAGAATTCATTTAAAAATATTGTCATATTACAAACTATATATATTGTTTAATTTATAAATAAATGAGTTAAATTTATTCATATTTTTTACAGATAATTATATAAATTAGATTTTTTTAATAAACTTATGGAAGAAACAATATTTCATAAAATAGTCAAAGGAGAAGTTCCTTGTCACAAAGTATGGGAGGATGAAAATCATTTAGCATTTTTATCTATTTATCCAAACACTGAAGGAGTAACAGTTGTAATACCTAAAAAATTCTCACCAAGTTACTTTGCTGATTGTTCAGATGAAATTATAACTAATTTACTTATTGCAGCAAAAAAAGTAGCTAAAATTCTTGATTTAAAATTAGAAGATGTAGGTAGAACTGCATTAGTATTTGAAGGATTTGGTGTTGATTATTTACATATTAAATTATTTCCTATGCATGGAACAATTCTAAAAGAATGGAAACCTATAGAATCAAATGTAAATAATTATTTTGATAAATATCCTGGATATATAATTTCTAATGATTCAAAAAGAGAATCTGATGAAGTTTTATCGAAACTAGCTAAGAAACTAAGAGATTAATTATTTATGAGATTATATAAAAACTATATATATTTAAATTAAAGCTAAATCTAAAATTCCCATGGAAGAATTACTTAATTATATGTATAATCTTGAAAGATTTGGAATAAAACTAGGACTTGAAACCATGAATTCAATTCTTAATTTATTTGATAATCCTCAAAATAAATTTAAAACAATCCACATAGCAGGAACAAATGGAAAAGGAAGCACAGCATCATTCATATTTAACATATTAAAACAACAATATTCTAATGTTGGATTATACACATCTCCACATCTCCACCAATTCAATGAAAGAATAAAAATAAATGATAATTTTATTTCTGATGAAGAAATAGTAGAATTAATTAAAGAAGTAAAACAAAAATCTGAAGAAAATAATATTCACTTAACATTTTTTGAATTTACAACAACAATTATGTTTTTGCATTTTGCAAGAAAAAAAGTAGATATTGCTGTTATTGAAGTTGGAATGGGAGGACGATTAGATGCAACCAATATAATTACTCCTTTAATTTCAATTATCACAAACATAGGACTTGATCATACACATATTTTAGGAGATACAAAATTAAAAATTGCAGCAGAAAAAGCAGGAATAATAAAACAAAATATTCCTTTAATTACAGCAGAAAAAAGTGAAGAAATATTAGAATTCTTTTTTGAAATTTGTAAACAAAAAAATTCAGAAATTTTAGAAGTTGAAAATTATAAAATTTTATCTTCTAATTTAGATGGACAAAGATTTATTTACCTAGGAGAAGATTATTTCATAAAAATGCTAGGTG
>JBFXLI010000012.1:0-40873 GCA_050187915.1 Candidatus Woesearchaeota archaeon | reverse complement strand
TTTATATTAAAACAAAAAAAAGATTATTCTTTTGAATATTCAAAAGAGTTAGTTTTAGAAGTTTATAAAAATTTTTCTGACAATTTTTTCAATTTAGCAAATAACATATTTGAACATCAACATGTACATAGTGACTCATTGAAAAATAAAAAATCCGGAGCATTTTGTTATTCATATGATAAAGATAAAATTCCTTTTATTTTGTTAAACCACAATAATGATTTAAATTCTCTTTTTACTATGGCTCACGAATTAGGACATGGAATTCATTCTTCATTATCTAAAAACAAAACTCAATCTACGTTTCATCCATCTATAGTTATAGCTGAAACAGCAAGCATATTTGGCGAAATGTTATTAATGGATCATTTAAAGAATAAAGCTAGTAAAGAAGAAAAATTATATATCTTATTTCATCATTTAGATTCTTTATTTTCAACTATATTAAGACAAATATATTTTACTTTATTTGAAATAAAAGCCTACGATAAAATACTACAAGGAGCCAGCATAGCAGAATTATCTGAAATTTATAATACTATTTTAACTCAACAATTTAATGATATGGAGATTTCAGAGCAATTTAACTTTGAATGGTTAAGAATTCCACACATATTTGAAAGTCCTTTTTATTGTTATTCATATGCTTTTGGAAATCTTTTGGTTTTAGCACTTTTCAAACTATATGAAAAAGACAAAGAAAGTTTTGTTACCAAATACACAAATATATTAAGTCAAGGTGGAGATGAAGATGTTTCTGAAATATTAATTAAATCAGGAATAGATATTTCTAATCAGGAATTCTGGGAATCTGCCTTCAATAAGATTGAAGACTATTTAACTGAACTTGAAACTCTAGTTAACAATTAATTTTATAATACAGCAAATATTCTTTTTTGTCATGGACATATCATTCTCACTATCATATTATAAAAAACCAACAGTTCAAAGAGCTATTGTTAGAGAAGCTGAAAATAAAGAATGTTCTGTACGATTCGGACTTGATAGCTTTGGTAAACGTCCTGATGTTCTAAGTTATGAAAGAGATGTTTTAGAACTAGCTAAAAAGAAAGCTACATCTTTTCATTGTTCAGAGGAGTTATGGTATAATCCTTTATCAATATCAACAGGAATGAAAAGAATAGATTTAGATAATTTAAGAAAAGGTTGGGATTTAATACTAGATATTGATTGTCCTGATTGGGAATTATCTAAATTAACTACACATATGTTTGTTAGAGCTTTACAAGAACATGATGTTAAAACAATTTTTTGTAAATTTTCAGGTAACAAAGGTTTTCATATAGCTGTACCTTTTGAATCTTTTCCAGAAAATATTGTATTTGAAGGTAAACAAGTTGAAGTGAAAAATTTATTTCCAGAAATGGCTAAAAAAATTGCACTTTATCTTTTAAGTTTCATAACAGAAAAATATGCTAAAGTTTTAGACAATAAAGCCATATTTTTAGATAAATTTGAATTTGAGTTTAATTATTTAGATAAAATTGCAAAACAATCTTCCCACACACTTTTAGCATTTAGATGTGATAATTGCAAAACAATTTTTGATCATTTGCCTCAAACAAAAACTACAACATATGTTTGCTCAAAATGTGGAACTATAAATAAACCCAAAGGAAAACCTGATTTAATAAGATGTTCAAATTGTGATTTTCCAGTTTCTCCTAAAATAGAAACTTCTATTTGTTCAAACTGTCACAAAAAATCAAATTTTGAGAAAATTTTTAATTTCTTTTCAATAGTGGATGTTGATACAATTTTAATAGCTTCAAGACATCTTTATAGAATGCCGTATTCTTTACATGAAAAATCTGAGTTAGTTTCAGTTCCTTTAAACTTGAACGAAATTTTAACTTTTGAAAAAGAAAAAGCAAAACCAGAAAATGTCGATTTCAATAAATTATTTATAGATAGAAAAAAAGCAATAAAAGGAGAAGCAACTAAATTATTTAAAGATGCTTTAGATTTTACATTTTCTCAAGAAGAAAAAAATTCAGAAATAGTAATCAAAGAAGTTGAAGTTCCTGAAACAGCATTAAGTAAAGATTTATTTCCTCCATGTATTAAAAATATTTTAAAAGGTTTAGAAGACGGAAAAAAACGTGCTTTATTTATTTTAATAAATTTTCTTCGCTCTGTTGGTTGGACATTTGAACAAATTGAACAAATAATTTATGAATGGAATGAACGTAATCCAGAACCATTAAGAGAACAGTATTTGAAAGGACAATTAAGTCAAATAAAGAAAAATAAAAAAGTTGTTCTACCTCCAAGTTGTTCAAACAAAGATTATTACAAATCTCTTTTAATATGTACTCCTGATGAGAATTGTAAATTTATAAAAAATCCAGTTAATTATGCAACTAACAAATCTTCAGTCAAACCAAAAATAAAAAAAGAAATGAATATTGCACCAAAAAAAGAAATAATTATTGTTAATGATAAAGATGAAATAATTTCTCAAAAACTTTCAAAAAATTTAGATGAAAATGATATTTATAGATATTCCATACTTTTAATAAAAAATTCAGCAGATGGTGTTCTTTTAACATTAAATTCAAAATCAAATAAATGGGGTTGTCCTATAAAAGGAAAAAATCAAATAAAATCAACATATGAAACAACTTTAAAAAAATTAGCACAAGAAAAAATAGGTTTAAGAACATTTGTGTTAAGAGAAGGAAAAAAATTCAACCCAACTAAAACTCATCGTTATTTTGAACAATGGTTTTTAACACTTGTAGATAGAACTCCAACTCAATTCAATTTAACAAAAGAATTTAAAGATATTAAATGGTTTTCAAAAAGTGAATTAACTAGAAAATTTAAAGAAAATTCATCTGAATTCTCTAAAGAAGTGGAATTAATACTTTTAGAAAATTTTTAAAAATAGTTAAATTTAAACTTATTTCAACAAAAAAAGTTCATTTCAGTCTTTAATTTTAAAAATAAGTTTATTATTCCTTAAAAACAAAAAAAACGCAATAAATAAGCAAAACATTTATAAAGAAACTAAGTTTTCTATGAAATTACTCTTAATATATTAAAAATTAATATATGGTGTACGGCCTGGAAATAAATCCATTTTCAGTACCACAGTATCGAGTACTGTTTCTGAAAAAGTTAAAGAGTATGATATAAATGAAAAAAGTAAATCCTCGTCATGGAAGTATGCAATTTTGGCCTAGAAAAAAGGCAGCTAGATGTTATGCTAGAGTACGAGCTCTTCCAACAGTAAAAGATGCAAAACCATTGGTTTTTGCAGGTTATAAAGTTGGAATGACACATGTAATTGCAGTAGACACTAAAAAAACATCGATTACAAAAGGCGAACAATTAGCCTTACCTGTAACAATTCTTGAATGTCCTAATTTGAAGATAGCATCTGTAAGATTCTATAAACCAAATCTTTATGGAACATCTGTTTCTAAAGAATTATTCTTCAAACACGACAAAGAAGTATCAAGAAAAACAAATTTATCTAAAAATTTATCAACATTAGATGACTTGAAAAATTTTGATTTAACTGGAGTTGTAGATATAACTGTACAAGTTTATACACAACCAAAATCAACATTTATAGGTAAAAAAACACCAGAAATTTTTGAAGTTTCATTCGGTGGATCAAATGAAGACAAATTAAAATATATTTCTGAGCATATTGAATCAGGAATTTCAATTAAAGATGTTTTTTCAGAAGGTTCATTTGTTGATTTAAGATCTGTAACAAAAGGAAAAGGTTACCAAGGTCCTGTTAAAAGATTTGGAATTGGTTTAAGATCACACAAATCAGAAAAAACTAAACGTGGTGCTGGTTCATTAGGTCCATGGAAAGGACAAGGACACATCATGTATAGGGTTGCTTATGCAGGACAAATGGGTTTCCATCAAAGAACACAATATAATAATTATATATTGAATATTTCAGATGATATAAGTAAAGTTAATCCAAAAGGAGGTTTCATTAATTGTGGAAATGTGAAATCTACTTATGTTTTAATAAAAGGTTCAATACCTGGAGCAAAAAAAAGATTAGTTATGATGACTTCTCCTTTAAGAGAAACTCCAGCTGCTTCACTACCTTCAATAGAATATGTTAGTGTAGAATCAAAACAAGGTAATTAAGAGGGTGTAAAATGGAATTAAAAATACTTGATCAAAATAACGTTGTTAAAAAAACAATGAAACTACCTTCACAATTCTTGGAAGTTTATAGAGAAGATTTAATTAAGCGAGCAGTATTAGCACTTCAAGCAAATAGAAGACAAAGATATGGTGCTGATCCTGAAGCTGGACAAAAATATTCTTCATACATTTCCAAAAGAAGACATAATTATAAAACAACTTATGGTATAGGACAATCAAGAACTCCAAGAAAAGTTCTTAATAGAAGAGGAACAAGATTTTATTTTGTTGGTGCAACAGCTCCACAAACAGTTGGAGGGCGAAGAGCACATCCACCAAAAGCAGAAAAAATCTGGACTCAAAAAATAAATATTAAAGAAAGAAGAAAAGCAATTCGTTCTGCACTAGCAGCAACTATGATGCCAGAATTAATTGTTGAAAGAGGACATAAAATTCCTAAAAACTTTCCCTTCGGTTTAGATGCTTCATTTGAATCCTTAAATAAAACTAAAGAATTAGTATCTTTATTAGTAAAATTAGGTTTTGAAGAAGAATTAAAAAGAGTAGAAACAACAACAATTAGAGCAGGAGTAGGTAAAATGAGAGGAAGAAAACACATAACTAAAAAATCTTTCTTATTCGTTGTATCTAAAGATTGCCCACTTTTAAAAGCAGCAAAAAACATAACTGGTGTTGATGTTGTACCTGTTGATTCTTTGAATGCTGAATTATTAGCACCTGGAACACATGCAGGAAGACTAACATTATTTACAGAATCTGCTTTAGAATTAATGGATAAAAATAAATTTTTTACAAATGAAATATTATCAGGTGATGTTCAATGATTAAAACCGTTCTTGCTACAGAAAAAGCTACAAGATTGATGGAAGCTGAAAACAAGTTGGTTTTCGTGGTAGATAAAAAAGCAACAAAAGAATCAATAAAAAAAGAAATAGAAGAAATGTTTAAAGTTCAAGTTTTAAACGTTAATACTGTTATTGGTCCTGATGCTAGAAAAAAAGCATATGTTACTTTTTCAGACAAAACACCTGCAGTTGATTTAGCAACTAAATTAGGTTTGATGTAGAGGTTTTGAAAAATGGGAAAAAATATTATATCACAAAGACGTGGAAAAGGTACGTCCGTATTCAGAAGTCATGGTTTTAACCACAAAGGTGAAGCAAAATTATTAAGTAATGTAGTAGGTGCAATAGTTGAAGATATTGTTCATTGTCGTGGACATACAGCACCATTATTAGCATTAACTTATGATGATGGAAGTGCAAGTTATTCAATTGCACCTGAAGGAATTCGTGTAGGCGATGAATTAGATTTTTCTGATGAAGCAGAATTAAAATTTGGAAATGTATTAAAATTAAAAAATATTCCTGAAGGAATTCAAATTTTTAATATTGAAGCTACACCAAATGATGGTGGAAGTTTCATTCGTTCATCTGGTTCATCAGCAAGAGTAGTTTCAAAAACTGAAAAATATGTAGTTATTGAATTTCCATCTAAAAAACAAAAAAAATTAAATCCTAATTGTCGTGCAATGATTGGAGTTGTTGCTGGCGGTGGCAGAGTTGAAAAACCATTCTTAAAAGCTGGAAATAAGTTTTATGCTATGAAAGCTAAAAATAGATATTGGCCAAAAGTTTCAGCAAGTGCAATGAACGCTGTAGCACATCCATTCGGTAACAAACGTACATTACGTAAATCCAAAGCAAAACCTGCTCCTAAGAACGCACCACCAGGTAGATTGGTTGGTTTGATTAGACCTAGAAGAACAGGTAGAAGGAAATAAATTATAGAAGGTAAATAAAATGGCAAAAAAAGAATTTAAATTTCATTCAAAAACTTTAGAGGAATTGAAGGCATTAAGTTTAAATGATTTATCATTACTTCTTCCTTCTCGTCAAAGAAGATCCATAAAAAGAGGATTTTGTGAAGAAAAGAAGAAATTGTTAAAAAAATTAGAAACGAAAAATAATGTCAAAACTCATTTAAGAGATATGATTGTTTTACCTTCAATGGTAGATAAAACTATTTTAATTTATTCAGGACAAAAGTTTGAACCAGTAACAATTCGTCAAGAAATGATTGGACAATACTTTGGTGAGTTCGTATTAACAAGAAGACACGCAGTACATACAAACATAGGTGTCACAAATAAACCAAAGAAATAAGGTGTAAAATATGGCAAAACCAAAATATTCATATGAAAAATTCGACGATCATTGTGCTCGTGTTTATGGTAGAAATTTACCTGTTTCAACTAAAACATCTATTGAAATGTGTAGTTTTTTAAAAGGAAAATCTGTTGACAAAGCAATACAAATATTAGATGATGTATTATCTTTTAAACAAGCAGTTCCTTTCAGAAGATTTACAGATGGAGTAGGACATAGAAAAGGTAATATGGCTTCAGGTAGATATCCTCAAAAATTATCTACAGAGATGAAAATTTTATTAAATAGTGTAAAAGCAAATGCTGAAGTAAAAGGTTTATCAGATTCACTTAAAATAGTTCATTTAATTGCACAAAAAGCTTCTACACCATTTCATCAAGGAAGACAAAGAAGAAGAGCAATGAAAAGAACACACATTGAATTAATTGTAAGAGAAGATGAGTTTGCAAAAAAGCAAACCAAAAAAGCTCCACAAACAAATAATGTTGAAAAAAAATCCGAAGTTAAAAATATTAAATCAGTTTCAGAAAAAACTTCTGTACAAGAAGGTGAACAACAATGATTGAAAGAAAATTTGTAGCACAAAAATTCAAAGAATTTCACGTTAAACAATATATTAAAGAAAAATTAAATAAAGTTGGTTTAAGTGATGTGAAACTTCAAAGAACAAGTATGGGAGAAAAAATAATTGTATCTGCAAATAAACCAGGACTTGTTGTTGGAAGAGGAGGTTCAGTAATTCAACATTTAACAAAAGTTATGAGTGAACAATTTAAATTAGAAAATCCTCAAATTGAAATTGAAGAAGTGAAAAATATTAATGTTAATTCAGATATTATTGCAGAATATATTGTAACTCAACTTGAAAGATTCGGTTCACAAAGATTTAAAGGAATAGGACATAAAGCATTATCTAGAGTTATGGATGCAGGTGCTTTAGGAATTGAAGTTTTAATGTCAGGTAAAATACCTTCTTCAAGAGCAAAACGTTGGAGATTTGCAACAGGTTATATGAAAAAATGTGGAGACATAGCAATAACAGGTGTTAATACAACAATAACTTATGCAAAATTGAAAACAGGAATCATAGGAATTCAAGTTAAAATTATGCCTGGTACAACAATACTTCCAGATAAAATAACTGTTTCAGATAAAGAAATAATAATTGAAGAAATTAAAAATGATGTTCATTTGAAAGCAGATAAAGAACCAAATAAAGAAACTAAAAAAACAAATAAAGACAAACCAAAAAAATCAACTACACGTAAAACAACTAAAAAATCAGAACCAAATAAAGAAACTAAAAAAACAAATAAAGACAAACCAAAAAAAGAAGTAGTTGAAAAAAAGGAGGAAGAAAATGAAATATAAAGAAATTATTTCACTTTCAGAAGCTGAAAAAGAAAAGAAAATCAATGAAGCTAAGTTAGAATTATTAAAACTTAGAGCTCAAATTTCCCAAGGTACTGTTTTAAAAAGTCCTGGTCAAGTTAAACAATTTAAAAAAACTATTTCAAAAATAAAAACTGCAAAATCAAAAGAGGTTAAAAATAATGGTTGAAATTTGTCCTGTAACTGGACTACCAAAAGAATTATCTGCTTGGGATAACATTTCAAAAGAAAGTCAAGAAATTGTTGCAAAAATAATAAAGAAAAAATTTGGTAAACAATACACTTTAATTGAAGGTTTAAACAGCAGTGAAGTTGATATAAAAGACGTAACAAAAAAATTGAAAAACAAATTCGCATGTGGTGGAACTGCAAAAAAAGATTTTATCGAATTGCAAGGAAATCACATTTCAAAAATAAAAGATGTTTTGATTGAAATTGGTTTTGCGCCAGAAACAATCAAAGTATTGGAAAAATAGGATGAAATCAAATGATTGTTTTATAGGAAAAACAGTCGAAGTAAAATCCGCATCCAATAAATCATTTGTTGGATTGAAAGGAAAAATTGTCAACGAAACAAAGTTTTCGTTTACACTAGAAGTAGGAAATTCAAAAAAAATTGTTTTAAAATCAAAAACAGTTTTTTACATTGATAACGTCACCATTACTGGCGATTCAATAATTAATCGTTGTGAACAACGAATAAAAAATAAGTAGAGGAAATTCATAATGGATTCAAAAATAAATGTTCATGGGCAAAGTTTTGTAGGCAAAGTTGTAAGTGCAAAAATGCACAAAACTGTAGTTGTACAATGGGAACGAAGAGTTCTTTTACCTAAGTTTGAAAGATACACTAAAAGAACTTCAAAAGTTTCAGCACACAATCCTGAAGAAATAAATGCAAAAGAAGGAGACGTTGTCAAAATAGTTGAAACACGTCCAATATCAAAAACTAAAAATTTCATTGTCGTTGAAATTTTAGAAAAAGCAAATTAAGGTAGATAAAATGAAAGCAATAAAAGCTAATGTTACAAACGGTCTTCAAATTGGTTCATATGTTAATACTTGTGATAACTCTGGTGCTAAATTAATCAAAATAACAGGAGTTAAAAGAAAGAAAACTGTTAAAGGAAGAATTCCTGGAGCAGGTGTAGGAGATATGATAATTGCTGCAGTAAAAAAAGGTCGTCCAGATATGAGAAAGACAGTTGTTTTTGGAGTTGTTGTAAGACAAAAAAAAGAATATAAAAGACCTGATGGAACAAGAGTTACATTCGAAGACAATGCAGTTATTGTATTAAAAGATGACAAAGGAAATCCAAAAGGAACAATTTTCAAAGGTCCTATTGCAAAGGAAGCAGCAAGCCGTTGGCCTGCAGTAGCAAAAGTTGCAAATATGATATTATAGGTTATAAAAATGAAATCAGCATTTTCAATAAATTGGCGCTCAAGTACAAAACCAAGAAAGCAAACTAAATTTCGAGCAAATGCACCTTTACATATTAGAGGTAGTTTTTTGAATGTAAATTTATCTAAAGAACTTAGAGCAAAATATGCAAGACGAAATTTAAGAGTAAGAAAAGAAGATAAAGTCAAAATTTTAAGAGGACAATTCAAAGGTAAAACTGGTTTAGTTGAAAAAATCAGTATTGCAAACACTAAAGTTTTTGTTGCTGGAATTAGTTTAACAAAAAAAGATGGAGCAAAAGTACCTTATGCATTAAATCCTTCTAATTTAATGATTTTAGAATTAAATTTAACCGATAAAAAAAGAATGAAAAAATTGGAGAAGAGGAATTAAAATGGTAAAGCAACATTTGAAAAGATTGGCAAGCCCTAGAACATGGGGAGTAAAAAAGAAAGGTATAACTTTCATAACTCGTCCTAATCCAGGTCCCCATAAAATAGATTTACAAATGCCTATAAATGTAATTTTAAGAGATTTACTTTCAATTGTAAAATCTACAAAAGAAACAAAATTTATTTTACATAATAAAGATTGTTTAATTGATGGAAAAATTTGTAGCGATTATAGAAGACCAGCAGGTTTAATGGATGTAATTTCAATTCCATCTAGAAATGAAAGTTATAGAATTTTAATAAACAAAAAAAATAAATTATATACACTTCCAATTCAACAAAATGAATCTTTAATTAAAATAGTTAAAATAAAATCAAAAGTTAATTTGAAAAAAGGAAAAATTCAATTAAATTGTACAGATGGAAGAAATATTTTAGTTGATGATTCAACATATAAAATAAATGATTCTTTAGTTATTGAATTACCTTCACAAAAAATAACTCAAGTTTTACCATTTGAAAAAGGAAGTATGATTTTATTGACTTCAGGTGCACACGTTGGTGAAACAGGTTTAATTGAAGAAATAAAAGAATCAAAATTAGTAGTTAAATCCGACAACAACACATTTACAACAAAAAAAGAATTTGCTTTTGTTATTGGTAAATCTAGTCCTGTTATAAAATTATAAAGGTGTAGAAAATGAACACAATGAAACAATTAAGAATAGAGAAATTGACTTTAAACATTGGTGCAGGAAAAGATCCAGTAGTTTTAAAGAAAGCAGTTAAACTATTAAAACACATAACAGGTATTGATCCAGTTCAAACTATTACTCAAAAAAGATTAGCAGCATGGGGTTTAAGACCAGGTCTTCCTATTGGTGCAAAAATAACTTTAAGAGGAGAACAAGTTTATGATTTAGCAACAAGATTATTTGCTGCTAGAGATAATAAATTACAAAATGTTTGGTTTGATAATTTTGGAAATATTTCTTTCGGAATTCATGAATATGTAGATATTCCTGGTGTAAAATATGATACTGAATTAGGAATTTTAGGTTTACAAGTTTCAATAACTTTATCCAAACCAGGTTTTCGTGTAAAGAAAAGAAAAATAAGAAAAACTAAGATTGGAAAAAATCAACTAATTACAAAAGAAGAAGCAATAAATTATGTTTTAGAAAAATTTAATTTAAAATTGGAGGAAGATTAAAATGACTACTTCAGATCATAAAAAAGTCCTTGAACAAATTGGTAAAAAACCAGGCAAATATCAAAAATATTTGAAACATAATGTTCCAAGAGATAGAAAATTTGGACAATCAACTAAAAAATGTTCACTTTGTGGAAGAACAGGAGCACATATTGCAAAATATGGCTTAAGTATATGCAGACAATGCTTCAGAGATAATGCTCTAGAATTAGGTTTTAAAAAATTTAGATGAGGTTAAAAAATGTCACTCAATGATCCATTAGCAAACGTATTATCAAAAATTAATAATGCTTCAAAAATAGGAAAATCTGAAGTAGTTGTATTAAACAATTCAAATGTCATAAAACAAGTTTTAGAAATAATGAAAACTTTGAATTATGTTAAATCAGTTGAAATTGTTGAAGATGAAAAAGGAAATTTATTAAAAATAAATTTGACAGGAAATTTAAACAAATGTGGAGTTATTAAACCTAGATTTTCAGTTAAATCTGCAGATTTTGAAAAATTTGAAAAAAGATTTTTACTTGCAAAAGGTTTCGGTGTTTTAATAATATCGACAAATAAAGGTTTAATGACACATGTTCAAGCAAAAGAAAATAACTTAGGAGGAAAACTCATTAGCTTCTGCTATTGATTGGTGAATTAAAATGGAAACTAGCCATATTGAAAAATTCAAATTACCAGAAAAAGTAACTGCTAAAGTTGATAAGGGTATTTTGACTATAAAAGGAGAAAAAGGAGAAGTTTCAAAATCATTTTTACATCCTCGTGTTGAATTAATTATTAATAATAATATAATTGAATTTAATACACAAAGAGTTTTAAAAGTTGAAAAAAAATTAGTTCAAACATTTTTAGCTCATGTAAAAAATTTATGCAAAGGAGTAACAAAAGGACACGAATATAAATTAAAAATATGTTCAGGACATTTTCCTATGAATGTTTCATTAAAAGGTAAAACTTTAGAAATTAAAAATTTCATTGGTGAAGCTGTTCCAAGAAAAATTGAAATAAAAGATGGTGTTGATGTAAAATTAGATGGAACTTCAATTGTAGTTACAGGAATAGATAAAGAATTAGTTTCACAAACTGCTGCTTCATTCGAAAAATTAACTCGAAGAAACGGTTTCGATAAAAGAAGATTCCAAGATGGAATTTATATAATCGAAAAAGATGGTAAAAAAATAGAATAGATGGTGCTTACAATGATTGAAAAATTAATAGAAGTTAGAAATGAACTGAAATCCAAGAAACCTAATTTTATTAGACATGATGCTCACAAAAAGAATCGTCTTGAAAAAAATTGGAGAAGACCAAAAGGACGTCAAAATAAAATGCGTTTAAATAGAAAAGGTTATGCAAGAGGAATTTCAACAGGATTTGGTTCTCCTAAATTAGTAAAGGGAATGTCAAGAAATGGTTTAATTCAAAATGTAGTTAATACAATTAAAGATTTTGAAACTTTAGATAATAAAGTTGATGGAATAATAATTTCTAGAAAAATGGGAGTTAGAAAAAAATTAATTGTAGTTGACTATGCAGAGAAAAATAATTTCAAAATATTAAATTTAGATTCAACTAAATTTAAAGAATCATACAACAAAATGATTGAAAATAAAAAGAAATTAAAAGAATCAATGAATAAAAGAAAACTTGTTAAAGAAGAAAATTTGAAAAAACCAGTTAAAACTAAAGAAACTAAAGAATCAACTGAGTCAAAAAAAACAGACAAAGTAGAAAAAATTACAGAAGAAAATAAGTCTGAAAAAACAGAAGGTGATATGCAATGAAACTTTCCGTTCAAAAAAGAATAGCATCTAGCTTATTAAAATGCTCACCTAAACGAGTTAATTTAAATCCTGCTCATGTATCTGAAATTAGTAAAGCAATAACAAGAGCAGATGTTTCAAATTTAGTTAATGATGGTATAATAGAAAAACTTCCAGCAAGAGGAGTATCTAGAGTTAGAGCTAGAAAAAATGCAGCACAAAGAAAAAAAGGTTTACAAAAAGGACCTGGTAAGCGTAAAGGTAAAAAAAATGCAAGAGTTCCTTCAAAAGATTTATGGATGATTAAAATAAGATTACTTAGAACATTTTTAAAAGAATTGAAGGAGAAAAAAATATTAAATGCTGAAAATTATAAATCTTTATATCGTAAATCTGCAGGTGGATTTTTTAGAAATAAAAGACACTTAAAAATTTACATAGAAGAACACAACCTTGCGGAGAGAAAATAAAATGGCAAAAAATTGTGTATTTACAGTTAAATATAAGCGAAAAAGACAAGGTAGAACTAACTACAAAAAAAGATTAGCTTTATTGAAATCAGATAAAACTCGCTTAGTTATTAGGAAAACAAACACAAGTATTTTATTACAAATAGTAAAATACAATCCAGATGGAGATTATGTTATATCAACTTTTAATTCAACCAAATTAAATTCATATGGTTGGAATTATAGTAAAAAATCAATACCTGCAGCATATTTAGCAGGGTTATCAATTGGTAAAATGGCATTAGCAAAAAAAGTTGATGAAGTAATTGTGGATTTAGGTTTACAAACACCTTGTAAAGGTTCAAAAATATTTGCAGCAATACAAGGAGCTTTTGATTCAGGTTTAAAGTTAAATATAGATGAAACAATTTTTATAAATGAAGAAAGATTAAGTGGAAAACACATAGCAAATATGAAAGATGTTGACGCTTTATTCAGTAAATATAAAAAAGATAAATTAGATGTTTCAAAAATACCTGAAACTTTTAATGCTGTTAAGAAAAAAATATTAGGTGATAATTAATGTCTGTCAACAATAAAAAACAATATTCAAATAATCAAGAAGTTAAAGAAGAAGTTTCAACTTTAGATTTATGGGTGCCTAAAACTGAATTAGGTAAAAAAGTAAAATCTCATGAAATAACAAACATTGATGAAATATTAAATGAAGGTAAAAAAATTTTAGAACCTGAAATTACTGATTCACTTTTAAGATTAGAAAATGATTTATTATTAATAGGTCAAGCAAAAGGTAAATTTGGTGGTGGACAAAGAAGAGTTTTTAGACAAACACAAAAGAAAACTCGAGAAGGAAATAAACCATCATTTTCTACAATGGCTTTAGTTGGAGATAAAAATGGACATGTTGGAGTTGGTTTCGGTAAATCTAGAGAAACTGTTCCAGCAAGAGAAAAGGCAATAAGACAAGCAAAGATGAATATAATTTCAATAAGACGTGGCAGCGGTTCTTGGGAAGATAATTCAAAAGAAGCACATTCAATTCCATTTGCTGTTGAAGGTTCTTGTGGTTCGTATAGATTAATTTTAAAACCAGCACCTAAAGGTAAAGGTTTAGTTTGTGATAGAGAAATTGCAAAAATATTAAGTTTTGCAGGTATAAAAAATGTTTGGGCTACAAGTTTTGGTCAAACTAAAAATAAAATAAATGTTATTACAGCAACTATGAAAGCACTTAGAAAATTATCATCTACAAAAACAATGCCAGAACATACAGGTGTTTTATCTATTGTAGAAGGCTCTGTAAAAAATTCAGAGGTGAAATCAAATGAGTAAATTAGCAGTAATATTAATCAGAGGTTTAGTTGGAACAAATCATGATGTAAGAGAAACATTAGAATATTTATATCTTAAAAAGAAACATGCTTGTTCAATAGTTGAAGATACTCCTTCATTTAGAGGAATGTTAAAAAAAGTTACAGATTTTGTAGCTTAT
Organism: Candidatus Woesearchaeota archaeon; assembly: GCA_050187915.1. GTDB lineage: Archaea > Nanobdellota > Nanobdellia > Woesearchaeales > SKGA01 > JAQUYS01. The sequence goes on along the minus strand of JBFXLI010000012.1, from coordinate 26,405 downwards.
GGTGAATTAAATGAAGAAGTTGAAAAATTACTTATTGAAAAAAGACAAGTTAAAAGAGCAGATGGCACTGCAAAAAAATTCTTTTCTTTAGCTCCGCCAAAAGGGGGATTTGAAAGAAAAGGAATTAAAAAACCATTTGTAGTGGGTGGAGCTTTAGGTTATCGTGGAGATAATATAAACGAACTCATTAAAAAAATGATTTGAGGTTATAATAATGGTAGTTAATCATCGTAAAAAAAATTCAAGACATAGAGGAACTTGGACACATGGTCATGGAGAAAAGAAGAAACATAGAGGCGCAGGAAGTCGTGGTGGACGTGGAAATGCAGGTTCAGGAAAACGAGGAGATGCAAAAAAACCTTCTTATTGGAAATTAGAAGATCATGAAGGTAAACATGGCTTTACAAATCCAAATAAAAAAATCTGTGTTGCAGCAACAATAAATCAGTTGAATATAAATATAAATTATTTAGTTGAACAAGGATTTGCAATAAAAGAAGATAATGTTTATTCAATAAATTTATCTGCTTTAGGAGTTAATAAACTAATTGCTACAGGTAATCCTTTATTTTCATTCAAAATTGCAGTTGAAAAATCAACAGAATCTGCAATTAAAAAAATTGAAGAAAAAGGCGGTTCTGTGACACTTGGAAAAGTTGAAAATTAATTTTTTATTTTTTATTATTTTTTAAGTAAAGTTTTTAAATTGTTAGATTTAAATTAATACATAGGTGCCTTGAAAAATGTCATTATTGATTTCAATATTAAAATATATACCTGAAGTAAGAGCTCCAACAGAGAAAAAACTATCTTTTAAACAAAAATTAAAATGGACAGCATTAGTTTTAGTTTTATTTTTTATTTTAGGTGCTGTTCCTTTATATGGTTTAGGTGCAAATGCTTTAAGTAGATTTGAATTTTTATCAGTTGTTTTAGGAGCTTCATTTGGTTCTTTGATTTCTTTAGGTATTGGTCCAATTGTAACTGCATCAATTGTTTTACAATTATTAACAGGAGCAGGAATATTAGGAATAAATTTAACAACTCACGAAGGAAAAGCAAAATTTCAAGGTTTACAAAAATTGTTAACTTACTTCTTTATAATTTTAGAATCAATGATTTATGTTTTAATGGGAGGTTTATCTCCTGAAGCAGGAATAAGTCCTGCAGTTTTAATTATTCAATTATGTATTGGTGCATTAATAATAGTCTATCTTGATGAACTTATGAGTAAATGGGGATTTGGAAGCGGCGTATCTTTATTTATTGCTGCTGGTGTATCCCAATCTATATTTATACAAGCATTAAGTCCATTACATCCCGTTACAAATGGTGTTGTTGATACAACACAGTATATTGGTAAAATACCACAATTATTTTATGCTTTATCAACAGGAAATCCAACATCAGCATTATTAAGTTTAAGTGTTTTAGTTGCAACTGTTGTTATATTTTTAGTAGTTGTATTTGCTCAAGCAATGAAAGTAGAAATACCCCTTTCTTTTGGAAGAATAAGAGGACATGGTATAAGATGGCCGTTAAATTTTATTTATACTAGTGTTATACCTGTAATTTTAGTTTCAGCATTAATAGCAAATATTCAGTTGTTGGCAAGATTAGTTCAAAATGCAGGGATAACTTGGTTATCTTGGTTAGGAACTTTTTCAGGTTCTCAACCCATTGGAGGCTTGGCTGCTTGGTTAGTTAATGTTGATTTGTTAGATAAATTAATTAAAGGAAATTTTGTAATGGCAGATTTTGCACATGCAGGAGTATATACTTTAATAATGATTTTAGGTTCTGTTATTTTTAGTTGGTTCTGGATGCAAACATCTGGACTTGATCCTAGGGCTCAAGCTAAACAAATGATGGCTTCAGGATTACAAATTCCAGGTTTTAGAAAAGACGCAAGAGTATTAGAACGTTTACTAAAAAGATATATTTATCCTTTAACAATAATGGGAGGAATATTTATAGGTTTACTGGCTTCTATTGCCAATTTAACTAATGCACTTGGAAGTGGAACAGGTTTATTATTAACAGTTATGATTGTATATAAATTATATGAAGATATTGCAAAACAACACATTGGTGATATGAATCCTGCATTAAGAAAAATGATGGGGAAATAGGTTAATTTAAATGGCATTACATGAAATTTTAAATCCAATTTTGAATCCATTACTTTCACTAAAACCAATTTTTATTATTTTAATTGTTTCTTTTATAGTTTCAATAATAACTACATTGATTTACAAATATACAACAGATCAAAAAAAATTAAAACAATTAAAAGATGAAACAAAAGAATATCAACAAAAAATAAAAAAATTAAGTAACGATCCCGAGAAAGCATTATCTATTCAAAAAGAAATGATGCAAGTAAATATGGAATATATGAAATCTTCATTTAAACCAATGTTTTATACAATGATACCCGTGCTTCTTTTTTTTAGTTGGTTAGGCGCAAATTTAGCATTTGTACCTTTACAAATAGATACACCATTCGATGTTACAGTTTTTCTTCAAGAAAATGTAACTGGTGAAATTAATTTAATAGCTCCCGAATCTTTTGAAGTATTAAATAGTGAAACAAAAAAAATAAATGAGAATTCAAATAATTTAACTTGGAATTTAATTTCAAAAAGTGAAGGAATATTTGATTTAAAGTTTCAACATAAAGAATCAGGTGAAGAACAAATAATACCTCTAATTATAACAAACAAACAAAAATATGTAAATCCAATAAATAATATTGATTCAAGTATATTCAATAAAATTACAGTAAATCAAAAAAAATTAATACTCTTTGAAAATATTTTCTTATTAAATAAAATACCTTGGATTAAAAACTTTGGTTGGTTAGGATCTTACATTTTATTTTCAATGGTATTTTCTACATTGTTAAGAAAATTATTAAAAATATCTTAAATAATTAAACTCAATTAAGCAATTACATATACAATATATTTATAAACACACTTATTTTTCTATTATTTATATACTAGACACATATATTAGATAAAATAACAGAGGAGATATTATGCCAAGAGGTATGTTTAAATCAAGAACTTTCAGAAGAATATTCAAAAAATTACCAGGTGGAAGCACCGTTTTAAGATATTTTGAAAGAAAGCCAAAAGTAGCTCATTGTGGTAGATGTGGAGCTGAACTTCATGGAATACCTAGAATGAGAGCTAGCGAAATGTCTAAATTATCTAAAACACAAAGACGTCCAGAAAGACCATTCGGTGGAGTATTATGTTCAAAGTGTTTAAAAGATGTTTTAAAATATGAAGCTAGAGAAGAACAAAATAATGGAAATGAATAATTTTTCTTTCCATCTCGTAGAATAAGGTGACTATCTACAAAAAAGAGAAGGTGTTAAAAAATGTTAAATGAAATAGGTAGAATTTGTGTAAAACTTGCAGGTAGAGATGCAGGCAAAAAATGCATAATTGTGGATATTTTAGATGAAAATAATGTTTTAATAGATGGTAATACAAGAAGAAGAAAATGTAATATAACTCATTTAGAACCAACAAATACATTATTAGAAATTAAAAACAATGCATCACACGATGAAATTGTTAAACTATTTGAAAATAATAGTTTAGAATTTAGAAAAGAAACAAAAAGTAAACAAGCAACAGAAAAATTAAAAAAACAACACATAAACAGAAACAATAAACCAAAAGAAAAATCTAAATCAATTAAATCTAAAAATTAATTATTTTTTATTTTATTTTTTATATTTTTTATAACTATTGATTTCTCATTAATTAAAACAACATTTAAACTATTTTCATTAGTCATTTCTTTTAAACACCTATAAAATGTTGCTTTTGAACATAATTTTTCATCTTCAATTATAATTCTTTTTAAATCATTTGTAGAAATTTCACGAGTATTTACAATATTTAATATTGCAGATTTTATGTTATCTTTTTTTCTAGATTCAAATATAGAATATTTTTTTTCAAACTTAGGTATTAAATAAGTTTCTTCAAGCTCTAAATCATTTGTTTTCTTTTGTTTTAGAAAGTCTGATTCAACTTCAACATCTTCTTCAACTTCAAATTTTTTAATTTTTTCAGTTAATTTTTTCAGTAAATAATTAAACTTTTCTTCAATTTTTTGAATAAAATCATTTTCTATTCTACTTTTTTCAGAATTATTGATTTGAGCTTTAATAATGGTGTTTAAGGTATGTAATTCATTCTTTAAGTACTCAATTTCAGTATTGATTTGTTCAATTTTATGCTTAAAAATAACTTCTATTTTGTTATTTTTTGGATTTTTACCAGAATTAAGCTCAAATATTGATTTCATATATTTAGAAATGTTGTTTTTTTTATAAATTTTGGGTAGTCTCAAAGTCTCAGTGAGACTGAAACTGAGACAGTATTGAGACTAAAAAGTTGTCTCAAATTCAATTTTCCATAGGAAATAAGGGGGTGTCTCAAAGTCTCAGTGTCTCAATTTGTTGAGACAACCTTGAGACTAGACGTATAAAAATCCACACTAATTTAATTGAATTTCATGTATTTTTATTCTTTTTTTATTAAAATTTTAATTATTTTATTAATTTCACTTTAAAATGGCTATAACACATGAATTCTCAATATTTAACAATTTTAAGTTTACACAACCCACACTGGACATGTTCACGTAACATATTTAAATCAACGAAATAAACTAATTTTAGCTCCCATGATGTAATTTGCATCTGTTGAAAAAAAATGGGATAACCAAGGAGTGTGAAAATATGGAAAATATAGATTTAAGTAAAAATACACCTGAAAAAAAGTTCAGGGCAAGTCCAATGAGTGCGACTATATGGTCAAACGAAGTTAAGTCTTCTGAAGGAGAAGTAAAAGTTTTTAGAACAATTTCTCTTGAAAGAACATATAAAGACAAAGAAGGAAATTGGAAAAAAACCAATTCTTTACGTGTAAATGATTTACCAAAAGCAATTCTTGTTTTAAACAAAGCATACGAATATATTAGTATAAAAGAAGAAGGCGACGAAATAATTGAGGAATAAAATGAATAAAGATAAAGAAGTTGAAGTTAGCGATTTACCAGGAGTAGGTTCTGCAACTGCTGAAAAATTAGCTTTATCAGGATTCGATTCTGTTGTTTCAATAGCTGTAGCAACACCTGCTGAATTAGCAAATGCATCAGGAGTAACTGAAGCAGCCGCTAGAAAAATGATTCAAGCTGCTCGTTCAATGTTAGATATGGGATTTCAATCAGGTGAAGAAATACTAGTAAAACGTTCCAAAGTTAAAAGAATAAAAACAGGCTCATCAAATTTTGATAAAATGATGGATGGTGGTTTTGAAACTGGAGCTATAACTGAATGTTTCGGACAATATGGTAGTTCTAAAACGCAAATAGCTCATGCGTTATGTGTAAATTGTCAACTTGAAGATGAAGATGCTGTAGCAGTATTTATAGATACAGAAAACACGTTTAGACCTGATAGAATACAACAATTTGCAAGAGGTGCAGGTGTAGATCCAGAAAAAGTTCTTAAAAATATACGAGTTGCAAAAGCATTTAATTCAGATCATCAAATGTTATTAGCAGAAAAGGTAGAAGAATTAATAAAAAATGGAGATAAAGTTGTTTTAATTGTAGTAGATTCACTAACTGCACATTTCAGAGCAGAATTTGTAGGAAGAGGTACACTTGCAGATAGACAACAAAAATTAAATAAACATATGCATGTTTTAGCAAAATTAGCAGATATGTATAATCTTTGTGTTTATGTTACAAATCAAGTAATGGCTAAACCTGATGCCTTTTTTGGAGATCCAACTGAAGCAATAGGTGGAAATATTGTAGGTCATAATAGTACATTTAGAATATATTTAAGAAAAGGTAAAAAAGGAACAAGAGTAGCTAAATTAGTAGATAGTCCAAATTTACCTGATTCAGAATGTATATATGAAGTGATGGAAGAAGGCTTAAGAGACGCTTAATTTTTTTATTTTTCTTAGCAACTTTTTTATATATCTAATGAAACCTATTTTGTATGTTAATTTTAAAAAAAGATTTAAAACATAATAAAGTAGACATAAAAATAAACTCTCAAGATGATTTATGGTATTTATCTCATTTAATTTCATCAACTGATGAAATAACTATGAAAACAGAAAGAAAAATAAAAATAAATTCATCTGATGATAGAAATCCAAATATAGTTAGAAAAATAATAATACTTACATTAAATGTAGAAGAAGTAAATTATAATCCTTCATTACATCAATTAAGAATAAAAGGAACTGTATTACAAGGACCAGAAGATGTACCTAAAGGTTCATATCATACATTTAGTTTAGAATTAAATTCAAACTTCACATTAGTAAAACAATCTTGGCCAAAATATTTACAAGATAAATTAGATGAAGCTTCAAAAATTTCTAATTATTCAATTTTAATAATAGTTTTTGATAGAGAAACCGCATTATTTTCAATAGTCAAACAATCAGGTATTGAACATCTTGCAGAATTAAAAGCAGATGTTGCAAAAAAAGATATGAATTCAAATATTGGTACTCCAATTTATGATTTAATTATAGAAAAATTAATTGAATATAATAAAAGTTATTCTCCATCTAATTTTATTTGTGCATCTCCTGCTTTTTGGAAAAATTATTTAGAAGAAAAAATTCCTCAAAATTTAAAATCAAAATGTATATTTACAAATTGTAGTGAAGTTCATAAAAGAATTGTAAATGAATTATTGATTCGTCCAGAATTAAAAAATATATTACAATCACAAAGAACATCAAAAGAAATGAATTTAGTTTCTAAAATATTAGAAAATTTACAAAAAGAAAATATTGTTTATGGTTTTGAAGATGTTAAACAAGCAGCTAATAGTGGCTCAATATCTGAAGTAGCAATAACAGATAATTTTATACAAAAATATAAAGAAGAAAATAAATATCAAGAAGTTGATGACATATTAAAGAGTATAGATTCTTCAAATGGTTTAGTTCATTTTATTAGTTCCAATGATACCATACGTACAATAGATGGTTTAGGAGGAATTGTTGGTATTCTAAGATGGAAATTGAATTAATAAAAAATATTATTTGTGATAAAATAAAAGAAAAAAAAGAATTAAATTCTTTAGATAATGATTTTGTGAAAAGTCAATTAAATAATTTTCTTTTAAAAAATAAAATAAATTTAGAAAAATTATTTTCAAAATATAATGATCCTAAAAAATTTCAAAAAAGTTCATATTTTAAAGAAATAATATCAGGTGTTCGTTCTAATTTACGCGAAATATATGGAGTATTCATAAAAAAATCTTTATCAGAATTTAATAAAAAAATTTTATCAATTAATTCATTTGAAGATGAAGTAATATTAAATATATTAAAATCACATCAATCATCAAATGAAAGATTACAACATTATTCAAACCTTTATGAAGAAATATTTAATATATTATTTGATTTAGGTTTATCTAAAAAATATTCAGTATTAGATTTAGCGTGTGGTTTTAATCCATTTGCATATAATTTTTTTAAAGTAAAACCACAATTTTATTTTGCATCAGATTTATCACAAGAAGATATGAGTTTAGTTAATTTATTTTTCAAAAAATTGAAAATATCAGGTGAAGCCAAAGCCTTAGATTTATTAAATCCAGAATCTATAAATTTTTTAAATAATCAACAAAAATTTGATGTATGTTTTTTGTTTAAAGCATTAGATTCTTTAGAAACAAAACAAAGACACAGTTCTAAAAATTTAATTTCTTCTTTAAACTGCAAATATTTTGTTGTATCTTTTCCTAAACTAACAATTGGAGGTAAAAAATCAATTTCAGAATCAAAAAGAACTTGGTTTGAAAAATTTTGTATTAAAGAATTTAAAAAATTCGAAAAATTTGAGCTTCCAAATGAAGTTTTATATATATTTTCTAAATAACAAAGTATTTTAAATAGATTTTTTAATGTATTTTTGCTAACAAAAAATAGTAACATATAAATATGAGTGAATTACCTTAGTAGTAATGAAAAAGGGTGTGACTACTTTTTCGGGGGTTTACAATGATTGTTAAAGAAGAATTTTTAAGTAAGTTAAGAAGGTATTTCTCTCTGAACTTGTATGAGGCAAAGATATGGACTGCATTATTATCAAGAGGTGTAAGTACTGCAGGCGAATTATCAGATATAGCAAACGTTCCACGTTCTAGAAGTTATGATGTTTTAGAAACATTAGAAAAAAAAGGGTTTGTTGTAATGAAAATTGGGAAACCAATAAAATATGTGGCAGTTCCTCCAAATGAAGTTTTAGAAAGAGTAAAAAAGAATTTATCTCAAGAAACAAATGATCACTTAAAAAAATTAGATGAATTAAAAGGAACAGAACTTTTAGGAGAATTAAGTTCACTTCATACACAAGGTGTAGAATTAGTTGAACCATCTGATTTATCAGGAAGTTTAAGAGGAAGAGTAAATTTATATAATCACTTAGAATTTACAATAAGAAGCGCTGAAGAAACAGTAACAATAATGACAACTGCGCAAGGTTTAATAAGAAAAATTGAAGGTTTAAAACCAGTATTTGAAGAATTAGTAAAAAGAGGAGTTAAAATAAGAATAGCAGCTCCATTAAATACTAAAGATGCAAAAGAAGCGGCAGAAGATTTAAAAGGAGTAGCAGAAGTTAGACATATAGACCACATTCAAGCAAGATTCACAATTGTAGATAGTAATGAATTAATTTTCATGGTTATGCATGACGACGATGTTCATCCAACATATGATATAGGTATTTGGGTAAACACACCATTTTTTGCATCCGCTTTAGAACAATTATTCGAGTTAGCTTGGGTAAATTTAAAAGTGGCTGCTAAAAAATAAATATTATTTTTTTATTTTTTAACTTTTTTAAAGGGTTAGAAACAAATGAACAACAAACAAACAAACAATTCTCAAACAGCACCTGTGACTGTTGGTGAGGTAATAAAAGCTAAAGTTCTATCTGTTGGTGAAAAAGGAGATGGAATAATAAGAACAAAAGGATTTGTAGTTTTTGTTCCAAATGTACAAGCAGGAGATTTTGTTAAAGTAAAAATAACTAAAGTTTCTTCTAAAGTTGGTTTTGGCGAACTAGTTGAAAAATTAGATGAATTACCTCCACAACAAAATAAAGTTCCAACACCTGAAGAGCTTAAAAATAGATTTAAAGGCCCTAAAGAAGATGTATCTGAGCTTTTAACTACAGAAGGAGATAGTGAAGAATTTTAAGCAAGATTTATAAATAAATCTTTTTTTCTTGTTTTTATAACCTTGTTTACAATCAAAAGCATTATAGCTTGTGTCTCGACATAAACGTTGTAAATAAATGCTGAAAAGCATCGCACAGGGTAATAATAAGTGCGTAAAAGAATTAATACTTCTTTCTCGCTGAATTAAAAAGGTAGATAAAAAATGACAGAAGAAATATTATTAATACCAACTGAAGATTACTTGAAATCAGGTATTCATATTGGTACAAAGTTTAGATCAAAATATATGGAAAATTTCATATATAAAACAAGAACAGATGGTTTATCGGTTTTAAATTTACAAAAAATTGATGAAAGAATAAAGTTAGCAGGCAATTTACTTGCACAATATCAACCAGAAGATATAGTTATAGTTTGTAGACGTGAAAATGGTTGGAAAGCAGTTAGAATGTTTGCAAAAGCAACAGGTTCAAAAGTTTTTGCAGGTAGATATCCTCCTGGTGTTTTAACAAATCCACAATTAAAAAATTTTATGGAAGTTAAAATAATGCTCATAGTTGATGTAGCTCCAGACAGAAATGCATTAAATGATGCTTTAGTTTCAGGAATACCAACAATTGCACTTTGTGATACAAACAACGCAACAAACAACATAGATTTAGTTATACCTTGTAATAATAAAGGTAAAAAAAGTTTAGGTTTATTGTTTTGGTTATTATCTAAAATTTATTTAGAAAATAGAAATATCATAAATAAAAATCAAGCTTATGAATATTCAGTTGAAGATTTTACTGAAGAATAATTTTTATTTTTTATTTTAATTTTTTTTATTCATATTTTTCCAATTTTACTTCTTCAATTCCACCATCTGTAATTTTAAAAATAATTTCTTTTCCTTCTTCTATTGAACGATGTTTTCTTATAATGGCTTTTCTTAATCCATCTCCAGTTTTTTGTAATTCAATTAAACATTTACTTTGATATTTTAATAAATCTCCACCAACAATATTAACTTTACCTTTCTGTTCAAAATCTACATATACTTGATTTGTTATTAAAATAGGAATATTTGTTTTTCTTGCAATTTCAGTTAATTGTCCTAATTGAATTCCTAATTCTCGATTAACTTCATAAACATTTTTTGTACTCCCCATTTCCAATCTATATAACATTGCAATAGAATCAATAATTATAGCACCAATTTTATTATTTATTAATTTATTTAATTCTTTAAACGCTTTTTTTTGTTCTTGAAAATTAGTTGGATTTAGAAAAATAATATTTTTAATAGATTCTTTTACATCATCACATATTTGTCTAAATCTAGAAACAGAAAAACTACCTTCAGTATCAACATATATTATTTTTCCATCTTTAATTTCTCGACTAAATAAAAGACATAAATTAGTTTTTCCACATCCTGCAGGACCATATATTGTAGTAATAACTCCTTTCTCAAATCCACCTTCTAGAAGCCAATCCAAACAACTTGTTCCAGTACTTACTTTAGTTTCCATCTTAAATATTTGAATACATTGAAATTAATCCTTCTTTTAAATTATCTTTATCTGCGATTTTATCATGAATATAGGGTTTAATTAACCATTTAGAATCTTTTATCAAATCAACAAAAATTACAGTTAAATTTGGATTTTCAATAAACTTACTCCACTTAACATATACATCTTCAATATTTTTTTGTGAATTTAAACATACATAAATTAATTTATTAATTTTATCTTTATCGGAATCATTTTCCCATTTTTTTAAACAATTTTCAATTTTTTCATCAATAAAATATTTTGTAAATTCTTTATTTTCTTCAATAATTATTTTATCAGTTTCAAATTTAGTAATGATATTTTTCTTATTTCTTATTTTAAATCCGACAAAATGTTTAGTCCATTCATAAATGTCCATAATTTTAATTTCACCTTAATTATTTATTCATTTACAAGTTCTTGATTAATTTCTTCATCTTGCTTTTCTGCAACAGTTGCACTTTGAACTTTATCATCTTCATCTAATCTCATAAGTCTAACGCCTTGAGTACTTCTACCAATAACATTTATTTGGGATATTTTAGTTCTTATCATAATTCCTTTTTGAGATATAAGTAATAAATCTTGATTTTCATTAACAATTTTAACCGCAACCACTTCACCATTTCTTTCACTACAAATGATATTTCTTACTCCCTTTCCACCACGATTAATTAACCTATATTCTTCAATTTCACTTCTTTTTCCATAACCATTTTCAGTTATGGTCATAATGGTTTCTCCTGGTTTAAGTAATATTAAATTTACAACTTTATCGTCTTTACTTAAAGTAATACCTCTAACTCCACGACTAGTTCTGCCAATTGAACGAGCATCTTCTTCATTAAATCTAACTGCTTGTCCCTTTTTCGTTGCTAAAAGTAATTCTTGTTTACCATCAGTTAAAACTGCATTAATAACATTATCTCCTTCATCCAAATTAATACCTATAATTCCAGTTTGTCTTGGTTTAGAATATGCACTTAAAATAGTTTTTTTAACAACACCTTTTTCAGTTGCTACAACTAAATAATGTCCTTCATCAAATTCTCTTACAGGAACAACAGATGCAACAATTTCTCCTTCATCTAAATTAATTAAATTAACAATTGCTTTTCCTTTTGCTTGTCTTGTTCCTTCAGGTATTTTCCATACTTTAAGCCAATGAACTTTTCCTTTATTCGTAAATATTAATAAAAATGAGTGTGTATTAGCAACAAACATATGTTCTATTATATCTTCTTCTTTTGTTGTTGCACCAATAACTCCCTTTCCACCTCTATTTTGAACTTTATATAAATTCATATCTGCTCTTTTAATATAACCAGAACTACTTATTGTAATTATTTGATCTTCAGAAGGAATTAAATCTTCCATATCAAAATCATCATCTTCATCAAAATCAATTATTTCAGTTTTTCTTGCATCACCATAATTTGTTTTTATTTCTTCTAATTCAACTTTAACAACATTTTTGATTTTTTCTTCACTTCCTAAGATGGATTCAAGTTCAGCAATTAAAATTTTAGTATCTAAATAATCTTCTTTTATTTTTTCTTGTTCTAAACCAGTTAACTTTTGTAACTTCATGTCAAGTATTGCTTGACTTTGTTCATCACTCATAGAATATTTTTCTTTTAATTGTTCTTTTGCATTAGCAACACTTTCAGCTTCTTTTATTAATTTAATTACAGCATCAATATTATCTAAAGCAATTTTTAAACCTTCAAGAATATGTAATTTTTTATATGCTTTCTTTAAATCAAAAGCAGTTCTTCTTTTAATAACTTCAATTCTGTGCGCAATAAAATGTTGAATTATTTCTTTTAAGTTAAGAGTTTTAGGTTGATTATCAACTATTGCTAAAAATATAATTCCTGTACTTATTTGAAGTCTACTATTTTTAAATAATTGATTTTGAACAACTTCTTCATTTGCATCTCGTTTTAACTCAAATACAATTCTCATACCTTTTCTATCACTTTCATCTCTAATATCGCTTATTCCTTCAATCTTTTTATCACGTATAGCATCAGCAATTTGTTCTAAGAGAATAGATTTATTTACTTGATAAGGTATTTCAGTGACAACAATTCTTTTTCTATTATTTTTTTCTTCAACAGATAATTTAGATCTTAATTTATATTTTCCTCTTCCAGTTAAATATGCTTGTCTAATACCTTGATTACCAAGAATAATGCCTCCTGTAGGAAAATCAGGACCTGTAACACATTCAAATAAACTTTCAACTGGAATATTTTCATCTGCTAAAACTTTCAAACATGCATTTATTATTTCACTTATATTATGAGGAGGAATATTTGTAGCCATACCTACAGCAATTCCATTAGAACCATTAATTAACAAATTAGGAATTCTTGCAGGCAAAACTTCAGGTTCTTCTAAACTTTCATCAAAATTAGGACGCATATCAACAGTTTCTTTTTCTATATCTTTTAACATTTCATCACTAATTTTAGACATTCTAGATTCAGTATAACGCATAGCCGCTGCACTATCCCCATCAACACTACCAAAATTACCTTGTCCTTGAATTAAAGGATATCTCAATGAAAATTCTTGAGCCATTCTAACTAAAGAATCATAAACAGCAGTATCTCCATGAGGATGATATTTACCTAAAACTTCTCCCACAATTCTTGCACATTTTTTATAAGCTTTATTATGAACAATACCCATATCATTCATAGCATATAATATTCTTCTATGAACTGGTTTTAAACCATCTCTAACATCAGGTAAAGCTCTACCAATGATAACTGCCATAGCATAATTTAGATATGCAGTTTTCATTTCATCTTCTAATACGCCTTTAATTATATGAGGGTTATTTTCATTGTTTTTATTTTCAAAATTTTCTTCTGTCACAGTGATATTTCAGAAGAATAAAGTCTTTATAAGTCTTGCGCCAGAACTAAATTATACTCATTTTAAATACTATTTTTTTAAATTTATAAACCTTCTATATTGTTTAAATTAACACTGAAAGATTTACCACAGTAAACACATTTTTTAACTTTATTTTCAGTTGTTTTTCTAGGCTCATACTTCATTTTTTTAAAGCAATTAGGACATCTAACTGTTAAAATCATTTTAAAGAAAATCTTCCTCTTTATTGTTTTTTTGTTGATTTTCATCAGCAAAAGATTCTAATTTTTCCAAATCAGTATCTTCCTCTTTTGTTGTTTTATCTTCATCTTCTAGTTCATCAACATCTTCTTTAGATTTTTCATCTATTTCAGTATTATTCATTCTTTTAGAAATTTCTTCTATTTTTTTATCAATATCTGATAAAAATTCTTTTTGTTTCTCCTTTTCTTCTTCTTTTTCTTCTTGATGTTTTTCTTTTGAAAATAAATCATCATTAGAATCATCGTCAACAGGAGTTACATCAACAATTTCTAAATTTAATAAGTTCATTTGATTATTTTTTTCTTGTGTTTTAATTTTAGAATTCTCTTCAACATCAATAACTTCAAGTTCACCTAATTTTTTTTCTTGTGTTTCTTTTAATTTAGAAAAAACCTCACGTATTTCCTCATCTCCTTCCACATCAAAATAATTATAAAATTTATCAGTAATTTTCAAAATAAAACTTCTACCATGTTCTTCTTTTGTTACAAATTTATCTTTTATTAAACGTTTAATATGTTCATATGCACTTTGTCCTCTCATGTCAACAACTTCAGATTGTAAAACAGGACTTTTAAATGCAACAACAGCAAGAGTTTTTAAAATACTTTGAGATAATTCAGTTTCAGAAACCAATTTTTCAATATAAGGCACATATTTTCCTCTTACAGTTAATTTCCATTTATCTTCATTACTACTTATATGTAAACTAGAATCTTTTTCATCATAATCTTTTTGTAGATTTTTTAAATTTTTGATAATTTCTTTTTCAGTAACATCACAAAATTTAGATAAATCTGAAACACTCACTCCTTTACCAGATGCAAATAAAATTGCTTCGATTTGATTTTGAATTTCAGATGACACTTTTTATCCTCTAATTTTATCGTGTAATTGAATATAAATTATTTTCTTTATTCACTTTATTTTCTTTAATTAAAGTTTGAATAAATTTTTCTGTGTTTGATTCATCCATACCTATTTTTTTACTTATAGTTGATAAATCGGATGATTCTTTTAAAACAAGTAAAATTGCATTTCTAGTCATAGCATTAAAATTTCTTATTAAACCTTGATTTTGAGATGAAATTGCTTTTTGCATAACGCCAACTTCATGAATTTTTGAAAGTAAATCATTTAACCACATATTTACATCTCTTTGTTGCATTTCAAATTTATCAGGTTCAATTATTTCAATAGAAGCAGGACTAAAATTCATTACCAACCAAGTTATTTTTTCCAAATTAGGTACTAACATCTCAACTTCAGCAACCACACTAAATGTGTCTTTATCTATTTCATCAACATCTTCATATTCTTCTTTCAAAACTATAAGATCTGAATTTGATTTAATGTTTGCAATATATGCTTTTATAGTATCTTCAACATGTTTTTTTGGATGTCCAACTACTTCAAAAATAGTATTTATCCTTATTTTTCCATTTTCAATTTCCTTTTTAATTTCTTTGTCTTTCATCTCAATATCCATTTAAGTTTATTTTGTTTTTTTATAAATTTATCGAATTATTTGTTTATTAATAAATCCTTTAAGTT
The DNA here is from genome assembly GCA_050187915.1 of Candidatus Woesearchaeota archaeon. GTDB lineage: Archaea > Nanobdellota > Nanobdellia > Woesearchaeales > SKGA01 > JAQUYS01. The sequence continues at coordinate 10,895 of JBFXLI010000012.1, read as the reverse complement.
GTTTATCTTTTCATTTACATACTCTCTTTTTAAATAAACAATAAACATAATCATTAAAAAAAATATAAATAAAATATATTTGAATATATTAGTTGTTTTAGCTTTATAACTTTCAACAACATTTCCTGTTATTTCATTATTAATATCTATAATTTCATTTAAATTGAATTCATTTGTTAAAAAAGTTTTATTAATCACATTTTCCTGATTTTTATCAATTAAAGTTATAATTGTCTCATTAAAATTATATTTTTTTCCCTCTATTAATATTGTGTTTATTTTATTTCTAATTGTTGCGTTCAAATTAAATTTATATGTTTGTTCATCTTTATTTGTAAAATTAATTATTTGAATAGAATTATTTTCACATTCAACAATCAAAATTCCATCTCCATCTCCATCAATTTTAACATTTACAATCATATCATCATCTAAATATTTTTTTTGAGTACTAATATTAATAATATTCAATTTATTTTCTTTTTCTAAATCAATATAATTTTCACAAGTTTTAAATTCAAATTCTTGAGTTTTTCTTAAATCTAATCCTTCCATAACAAGAAAAAATGGCTCATTTTCTTTACAAATATCGACTTTTAATTTTCCATAAATTTTAAAAGCACTTTTTTTTAAATCCAATTTTAATACATCGCTTACTTTTTTCCCATCAAAATCTTCAACATAAATGTCTAAAATTCTTTTTAAACCTTGATTTTTTTCAATATAACTTTGAAAAATTATTTCATTATTTTTAATCTCTAATTCTTTAATTTCGAGAACATTAGGAATTATTACTTCATCAATATCCTCCATTGTTTCAGTATAATTAGCATTATAAGATGTAAAAATTGATTCAGAAAAATTAGTTTCATTACCTCTTCTCAATTCAGCCTTCACAACAAATGTTTTTTCAAATTCATCATAATTAGGAGTGTAAGATTTATAATTTAAATTATAAGTAACATATTTATTTTTAACTACATTTCCTTTTAAATCTTCAATCCAATAAGTTATTTCAAAATCATCAACATTAACTTCGTTGAAATATATTTTTACAGTTTCACCCAAATAATAAATACGTTTATTTGTGTTTAAACTAAAAGGTAAATAAATTTCTTCAGTTTCGTCATCTTCAGTTTCATTAATCTCATCAAATTCATTCTCACTTGAATTTTCGTCATCGTCATAACTATAATTTTGACATAAAGTTATATTATATTCCCATCGATAAGAATAATTTTCAAAATTAAAGTCTAAAAAATGTTTTCCATTATATAAAAATTGAACTTCACCAGTATTTGTTTTAGTATATGAATTAATATCTTTTGAAAAATTTTTATCCACCATCATAGTTGTATTATATATTAATTTTTGATTATAGTTTAAATTGACAGTAGAACTATTTTCATTATACTCTTCACGAATAATATGAAAAACTTTAGTTTGCGTTAAATTACATATTTCATCAACAATAGGTATAATTTCAAAAGTTTCATTTTGATATTCAAAAAATTCTGCTTTTGTAAGAGAAATAAATTGTAACATCAATATTAATAAAATTAAACCTGAAAAATATATATTTTTACTTTCAACTGAATTTTTTTTATAATTATTTTTTGTTTTCATTATTTTAATTTCAATCTACTCTTATATTGCTTTTATGGCTCAAAATCCGTAAATTTTACGGTTTTAGAATTTTTGTCTTTTGAAAGTGGTGAGAAATGTTTTAATAATATTGTTTTGTTTATTTCATTAAGAGGTGTGGAATGAGTCTATTTGGTTTTTTTAAAAAAAAGGATGATTTATCTTCAGATTTAAATTTAGATACTAAATTGCCTGACTTTTCTGATGACAATTTACCTCCTTTACCAGAGTTTTCAGAAGACACAAAATTCACAACACCAATTAAAAACAAAGATAATCTAGATTTTGATTCAAGTATTTCTGAAGATTTAAAACTTGAAGATCAAAATATTGATTTTAATACAAACTCAACAGAAGAAAATAATTTAGAATTAGATGTAAAAGAAGAAAAAACTAAAGATTCAGCTAAAATTGATTTTAAAGAACCCACTAATGAACTTCCAGAATCAGATACAATTGAATTAAATGTATCTTCAAATGAAGATAAACCTGAGAATGAAAATATATCTTTAAATAATAACGAAAATAAAGAAAATACTAATTCTAAAAATGAATTTGAAGAAGAAAATGATAACTTAGAAAAACTTGATGAAGCTATTTCAGAATCAAAGTTAGAAGAACCTAAAGAAATAAATAAAAACGCATCTTTAAATAATGAAAAAAATAAACAAAATAATGAAGATTTAAATTTTGATGAATTATTTGCAGATTTACCTGATTTTTCAAATGATAGTATTGAAACAGAACTTCAAAAATTTGTTCCAAGTAAAAGTTTAAAAAAGAAAGATTTGAATTTCAACGAAGAATTATATATTTCTAAAAAAAATTATTCCAATGTATTATTAAATTTAAAATCCACACAATCAATTTTTCAAAAATTAAATTTACAATCGACAAAATCGTCGTCTATAAATGTTAAGTTAACAAAAAGTTTAGATGACACTTTTAAGTTATTAGAAGAAATGCAAGATAAAATAATGCTAATAGATTCCAAGTTGGTGATAAAATGAAATCAAATAATGTTTTTGTAAAAGTAGAAGAGTATGATAACATACTCGATATGATAGATGTATTTAGAAAAAAGTTAGACGAAGTTAAAACAACTTTAAATAAAATAGAATTATTGAGAGAAGAAGAACAAGCTGAATTAAACACATGGCGTTCAAATATAAATGAAGTAGAATTAAAAGTAGATGAAGTTAATAAATCACTTTTTGAACCTGAGGAATAAAATGTCTGAATCTGTTTTTGTAAGAATTGACAACGTTAATGACAAAAGAATTATTTTATTAGAATCTTCAAAATTAACATTACAATGTTTACAAATTCAACAAAAAATTTTAGACTTAAGAAATCAAAAATCAGAAGAATTTAAACAATTAAAATCACAAATTAAAGAATTAACATTTTTAACTTCAAAACTACAAGAAAAATTTCCACATATTGAATTTTTAGAAAAAGAAATTAAACCTTCAAAAGTTGTACAAACTAAAAAAACTAAAAAAAATATGTCTAAACAAAAAATAGAAGTTAAAGCAATAAAACAAATTTCAAAATCCGACAAAATTGAAATGGCACTTGCAGAAATAGAAAAGAAACTTAAATCTTTGAATTAGATATGTTTTTAAAGAAATTAAATATTCTCAAATTAATTATTTTTTGCGGAGTTGCCGGAGTGGCCAAACGGGGCAGACTCAAGTCATTTGAGTGCTGAGTGTTGCTTTATGCAATTCTATGAAGACAATGTGAGTCATCTGCTGGCTTAGTGTCTACGTGGGTTCGAATCCTACACTCCGCACCATTTTTTCTTAAGTGTAGTATTCGAACGTTCAGTCACTAAAGTTCCTTCGTTACGTTCGCTTCGCTCGTAACAATCCTACACTCCGCACCATTTTTTCTTAAAACATTTACAAAATACTTATAATATAGTTATTTATCCGATAAATATGTCTGTTACAGTAATTCCATTAGGGGGATTTCAAGAAATAGGAAGAAATTGTTTAGCACTAGATATAGATGGAAAAATATTATTAATCGATTTTGGATTTAATTTAGAAAGATTTTTAGAAATTTCTAAAAGAAAAACAAATTTTTTCAAACATTCTACAAAATCTCTTTTAAATTCTAATGTTCTTCCAGATATTTTAAAATTAAAACAAAGAAAAAAAGATGTTATTGGAATAATTTGTTCACATGCACATTTAGATCATATTGGTGCAATACCTTACTTAGCAAATAAATTTTCTTGTAAAATACATGCAACACCTTTTACAGCTTCAGTTATAAGAAAATTATCTTTAGAAAAAACAAAAAAACCATTAAATATCGAAGTTCATGATTCAAATTCTCATTTTAATATTGCAGGTATAAATATAGATTTTATTCCTGTAGCTCATTCAACACCAGATTCAGTTGTAATAGCAATACATACATCTGCAGGAATAATTATGTATGCAAATGATTTTAAAATAGATGAAACTCCAATTATAGGAAATAAAACAAATTTAAATTTGTTTAAAAAATATTCTGGTAAAATTAAACTTTTATGTTTAGATTGTCTTTATTCAGCTCAAAAAGGACATTGTGAAAGTGAATCAACTATAAAAGAAGAATTATTAAATTTAAATTTAAAAAATCATCGTGCAATTTTTGCTTCAACATTTTCTTCTCATATAGCTAGAATTTCAACACTTTGTGATTTAGCAGAAAAATTAAATCGAAAAGTTGTTTTTGCAGGAAGTAGTTTAACAAGATATTTATCTGCAGCAAAAGATAGTAACATACTCGATTTAACAAAAAATAAATTGATGTTGAAATTTAAAAAAGACATTTCAACTTTTTTTAGAAATATTATCGATCCTGAAAATTATTTTTTTATTGTGACAGGACACCAAGGAGAAGAAAATTCAACATTATTAAAATTAATTAATGGTAATTTCAAATTTAATAAAAATGATGTTGTTTTATTTTCAAATCACATTATTCCTTCTGAAATTTGTATAAAAAATAGAAAAAAACTTGAAAATAATTTAAATAAGTTTAACGTTAAAATGATAAAAGATATACATGTTTCAGGACATTTATTTGCAGAAGATCATAACACCATTTGTAATATTTTAAAACCAGAATATATACTTCCAAGTCATGGTGATGAACAAATGATGGATACAATGCGAAAAAATCTTATTTCTACAGGGTTTAAACGTTCAAAAATACTAAATTTAAAGGTTGGAAGCAAATTTACTCTTTAAAACTCAAAATATTTATATACTACAGCCTATTTTAATCTAGTAAATGGGTGGTTTTATGAAATTAACTTTAGCTGAACCAAAATATCTAAAAGATAGTGTTTCTATTATTTCTGAGATTGTTACTGAGGCAACTTTAAACGTTACAAAAAATTCAGTGAAAATGGTAGCAATGGATCCTGCAAATGTTGCAATGGTATTTTTCAATTTAAATGCATCTTCTTTTATAACTTATGATTTAGAAGAAGACACACAATTAACATTAAATTTAAATAATTTTAAACAAGTTTTAAGAAGAATTAAAGGTAATGATACATTATCTTTAGAACTAGAAGAAAATAAATTAAAAATAGTTTTACAATCAACTTCAAAAAGAACATTTTTACTTCCTTTAATTGATGCAGAAGAAGCTGAACAAAGAATACCTGATTTATCGTTTAATGCTTCAATAAATACACAAAGTACATTATTGAATGATTCAATTGATGACGTAGATGTAGTTGGAGAATCAGTTATGTTCTTAGTTAATGAAAAAATATTTTCAATAAGTTCTAAAGGAGATTTATCAAAAGCATCTGTAGATATTCCTGCAGATAATGTTACTTCAATAAATTGTTTGGCAGATGGAACCAAAGCAAAATATTCAATAGAATATTTAAAAAAAATAATTCAAGGTTCAAAAATTGCAGACAAAGTTTTAATTCAACTAAGTAATGATTATCCATTAAAAATAACTTATTCTATTAAAGATAAAGTGGAATTATCATTTATTCTAGCACCAAGAGTCGATAATGATTAAAAATGAGAGATGTAACTTTAATTTATTGTATTAAAGGTGAAGACGTACTTTTAGGAATGAAAAAAAGAGGATTTGCAAAGGGAAAATTAAATGGTTATGGCGGCAAAGTAGAATCTAATGAACAAATTACTGATGCAGTAATTAGAGAATTATTTGAAGAATCATCAATTGAAGCTAATAAAGAAAAATTAAATAAAGTTGCTGAAATAGATTTTTATTTTAAAGATTTACCTAAAGAAAAAGATTGGAATCAAAAAGTTCATGTATTTTTCTTAAAAGATTGGGAAGGAGAACCTATTGAAACAGAAGAAATGAAACCTTTTTGGTGTCATTATAAAGAATTTCCATATGAAAAAATGTGGATTGATGATAAATATTGGTTACCTTTAGTTTTTGAAGGTAAAAAATTAAAAGCATCTTTTGTATTTTCAGGTGAAGGTGATTCAATATATTCTCATGAAATAATTGAAACTTCTTTTGATAGTGATTAAAAAATACACTACTCTATAATATATATAAGTATAATTAGTTTATTTATATTATGAATAGAACTATTGTAAATTATTGGATAGATGTTGCTTTAGCAATTACATTTCTTTTAGCTTTTGTAACTGGAATTATAAAATGGCCTACATTATATTCCTTTGTAAAAACATGGCCTTTAAGACAAATATCATTTATTCATGATATTTCAGGATTATTAATGTCTATATTAGTTTTCATACATTTGATTTTACATTGGACTTGGATTAAAGTAATGAGTAAAAAAATATTTGGTAAGAAAAAATGAAAAAAATAATGTTACTTTTGATTTTAGTTCTATTGTTATTTTCATCTTGTTTAAAAGAAACAACAACTGAAATTATAACAAAAGAAATTTCAACATATTCTTGTCCAAGAGGAGAAATAGATTGTAATTATCCTGGTAAATGTTATTTATATACAGATGAAAATAAAGATAATATTTGTGATAATAGTGAAAAAACTTAAATAATAGTGAATCTAACAAAAATTAGAGGGAATAAAATGAGTAAAACACAAGAAAATCTAAAAGCTGCATTTGCAGGAGAAAGTCAAGCAAGAAATAAATATACTTATTTTGCTAAAGTTGCAAGAAACGAAGGATATCATTACATTGCAAAAATATTCGAAGAAACAGCAGAAAACGAAGTTCAACATGCAAAAGATGAATTTAAACTTTTAGCGGGAATAAAAAATACAATTGAAAATTTAAAAGAAGCAATTGCTGGAGAACATTATGAAGAAGCAGATATGTATCCAAGGATGGCTAAAGAAGCTCGTGAAGAAGGAAATGAAGTTGCAGCAAAACTTTTTGAAGAAATTGCTGAAGTAGAAAAACATCACGAAGCAAGATATAGAAAATTATTAGAAATGTTAGAAAATGGAACATTGTATAAACGAGACAAACCAATAAAATGGAAATGTTCAAAATGTGGATACATACATGAAGGAGAAGAACCACCAGAAAAATGTCCATCTTGTAAACATCCAAAAGAATATTACGAACCTGCAAACATGGAGTTTTGAAAATGGCAGAATTAAACAAATTTTATAAATGTGAAATCTGTGGAAACTTAGTTTCAGTTTTAGAATCAGGACAAGGTGAATTAGTTTGTTGTGGACAACCAATGAATTTACTTGAAGAAAAAACATCAACACAAGAAGGTAAAGAAAAGCACGTTCCAGTGATAGAATATCAAGATGGAAAAGTAATAGTTAAAGTTGGTTCAATTCCTCATCCAATGGAAGAAAAACATTATATTGAATTAATTCAATTAATTTCATCCAATGGAACAATTATAGGAAGAAGATTAAAACCAAATGAAGAACCAAAAGCAGAATTTTGTAATCCTGAAAATAAACAAGATTTCAAAGCAAGAATTGTTTGTAATATTCATGGTGTTTGGGTAAATTAATTTTTTTATTAATTTATTTTAATCAACACATTTATATATTTCTTCAAAACTAAATATTTAAGTTGAATATAATAACTAAATTTTTAAAAAGTACTAAAAAATATATAGATGATTTAATTAGATTAGAACAAACGCCACATAATATAGCTTTAGGATTTTCTATAGGAACATTCATTTCAAATATGCCGACACCAGGATTAAACATTTTATTTGGAATTTTAATTGCTTATTTATTTAAAAAAGTTAATAAACTAAGTTTATTTATTGGAATATTAATTTGGAATCCAATTTTAGTTCCTTTATTATATAGTGCTGGTTTTAAATTAGGACAATTTATTTTAAACCAACCAACAATAATAGAACCAACAATTTATGAATTATTTTTTCACTATTTTAAACCATTTTTATTAGGGATGACTATTTTAGCTTTATTTTTTTCGTTGGTAAGTTATATATTAGTATATCTAGGAACATATTTTTATCAAAGAAAAATAAAAAAATAAAAGTAAAAAATTTATTTGTTTCTAATTGCTGCTTGAGCTGCTGCCAATCTTGCAATTGGAACTCTAAAAGGCGAACAAGAAACATAATTCAAACCAATTCTATGACAAAAATCAATAGAAGTAGGTTCACCACCATGTTCTCCACAAATTCCTAATTTGATATTAGGACGTGTTTTCTTTCCTTTTTCAACTGCAATTTCCATTAATTGTCCAACACCAGTTTGGTCAATAGCTTGGAATGGATCTCTATCATAAATTCCTTTAGATAAATATTCAGGAATGAATTTTCCAACATCATCTCTTGAAAATCCTAAAGTCATTTGAGTTAAATCATTTGTTCCAAAAGAAAAAAACTCAGCTTCTTTTGCAATCAAATCAGCAGTTAATGCACCACGAGGAACTTCAATCATAGTTCCAACTAAATATTTTTCAATACCCAATTCTTTTGCAACAGAAACTACAATTTCTTTTTGATGTTCAAATTCCTTTAAAGTTCCAACCAAAGGAATCATAATTTCTGGAATTGCATTTTTATTTTTAGCAGCATTAAAAATTGCAGTAGCTTGCATCTTAGTTATTTCAGGGAAAGTAATTCCTAATCTACATCCTCTATGTCCAAGCATAGGATTTTGTTCATGTAAATCAAAAATTTTTCCTTTCAAATCAGCAACAGAAACATTCATTTCTTCAGCTAATGCTTTAATATCTGCTTCTTCTTTTGGTAAGAATTCATGTAATGGAGGATCAAGTAATCTAATAGTTACCGGACGTTCGCCCATAGCTTCAAACAAACCTTCAAAATCAGATTGTTGATAAGGTAATAATTTTGCTAAAGCCTTTTCTCTTCCAACTAAATCTTTAGCTAAAATCATTTCTCTCATAGCTTTAATTCTATCTCCTTCAAAAAACATGTGTTCAGTTCTACAAAGTCCAATACCTTCAGCACCAAAATCAACAGCTTGCTTTGCATCTTTAGGAGTATCTGCATTAGTTCTTACTTTTAATTTTCTCACTTCATCAGACCAATCCATAATTGTTTTGAATGCTCCAGATAATTCAGGATCTATTGTAGGAATTTTTTCACCATAAACTTTTCCTGTCGAACCATCCAATGAAATAAAATCTCCTTCAACAAATTTTTGTCCTTTAATAATTAGAGTTTTTTCTTTTTCATTTATTTTAGCTTCACTACAACCAGCAACACAACACTTACCCATACCTCTTGCTACAACTGCTGCATGAGAAGTCATTCCACCAGTAGAAGTTAAAATTCCAACAGCAGCATTCATACCTTCAATATCTTCAGGAGAAGTTTCAGTTCTAACTAAAATAACTTTTTTACCTTCCATAGATTTAACGTGAGCTTCTTCAGCTGTAAACACAATTTCACCAACAGCTGCACCAGGTGATGCAGGAAGTCCTTGAGTTATTGAATCAACTTTATTTAAAGCAACACTATCAAATCTTTTGTGAAGTAATTGATTTAATGCTTCAGGCTCAACTTTCATTAATGCTTCTTCTTTAGATAATAATTTTTCTTCCACCAAATCAACAGCAATTTGAACAGCTGCACCCGCAGTTCTTTTTCCATTTCTAGTTTGCAAGAAATATAATTTTCCTTCTTGAATTGTAAACTCCATATCTTGCATATCTTTGTAATGTTGTTCAAGTTTATTTTTAATATCAACTAATTCTTTATAGATAATTGAATTTTGTTCTTCTAAAGTTTTTATTGGTTGAGGAGTTCTAATTCCTGCTACAACATCTTCTCCTTGAGCATTCATTAAATACTCTCCATAAAAAATATTTTCTCCAGTTGAAGGATTTCTTGAAAAGCAAACACCTGTTCCAGAAGTTTCACCCATATTACCAAAAACCATTGCTTGAATATTAACTGCAGTTCCTTTCAAACCAAATAAATGATTTAATCTTCTATAAACAATAGCTCTATCGTTATTCCAACTTCTAAATACTGCTTGAATTGCTAACATTAATTGTTCTTTTGGATTTTCAGGAAAACTTTTTCCTAATTTTTCAACAATAACTTTCTTATAACCACTAACAACATTCTTTAAATCTTCTACATCTAATTCAGTATCAAATTCAACACCTTTAGTTTCTTTTATTTTTTGAAGAACATGTTCAAAATCATGATGTTCCATTTCCATAACAACATTTCCAAACATTTGAATAAATCTTCTATAAGAATCCCATGCAAATCTATCATTATTAGTTTTTTTAGCTAAACCTTCAACAGATTTATCATTTAAACCTAAATTTAGAATTGTGTCCATCATACCAGGCATAGAAGCCACAGCACCAGAACGAACAGAAACAAGTAAAGGATCTTCATTGTCACCTAACTTTTTTCCTATTTTATTTTCTAGTTTAATTAAACTTTCATCTATTTGAGAAATGATGTCTTCTCTTATTTTTTTACCATCTTTATAATATAAATCACAACATTCAGTTGTAATTGTAAAACCTGGTGGTACAGGAATTCCAATTTTACTCATTTCAGCTAAATTAGCTCCTTTGCCACCTAACAACTCTTTCATTTCTTTACTTCCTTCTTCAAAGGAATATACATATTTTTCACTCATTTTTATCTTTTGCCTCTATTTTTTTATATTTTTTTAAAGCCAGTAAAGAGTAAAAAAATCTGTTTATAAAATTTGTTGTTAAAAATCACACATATTTTCAATTTTATTTTAAATAAATATTTCAATTTAATTTAAAGTCCATAATTTTATAAATAATCTAC
>JBFXLI010000011.1:0-41174 GCA_050187915.1 Candidatus Woesearchaeota archaeon | reverse complement strand
ACTGTAAAAATTTATTTAAGATACGCTCCTGATAGACGTCCAGAAATACAAACAATTCCAAAAGGAGAATATAGAATTTTCACAACAAAAGGAGATATATATTTTCATATAAGAAATATTGATTTACCAAACAACAAAGTTTCAGTGTTAATAGTTCAAGAAGGAAGTACAGTTTATAGAGCAGTATGTAAAAAACCAGGAACACCTTCACTTATTACAAAAACTTTAACAAAATAATTTTTTATTTTTATTTTTTATAAATTCCAGATTTAACAAAACTCTTTAAACCTTTTTCTCGTGTACACAAATCTTCAATAAGTCTTGGAGTAATAGCTCTGCATTTTTTCTCTTTTTCATTACCATAAAAAAACAATCCATTTACAAAATTTTTAAATTCAGAATCATTAGTATCTATGGAATAAAATGAAGCTTTTTCTCCAGTCACATATTTAATGACATTATTATTATCTAAATACATTAATTTAACATTTTTATTTTTTTCATATTCAATATTATTGTAATAAACAACAGCTAAATTTTGAAGAGTTCTTTCCATATCTTTTGGATAAAAATAAGGCACCTTTAATTTTCCTTTATTCCAAGTCTCTCCTTTTTTCACACCATTTACATTATTAACATAAGAATTTAAAACTAAATTATAAGCCTTTTTTTCACTTAAATTAACATCAAATAAATATTCTTTTAATTCACCCACATTAAAACCCATATTCATTTCAAAAGTATTATTTTTTCCACTTATTGGATGTTCAGTATTACTTGTTTTAACATTAAATCTATAGCCATCAGTATTAATATTACCTTGAAAACTATCAGCAATAGCAGAATATCCCATATTTAACAAAATTAATGGAATTAATACTTTTTTATTCATAATATATGAATAATTTACTTATTTATAAACTTTTCCCTACTTATTAGTAGTTATAAGCGTAAAACCTCCGAAAAATACAACAACAAATTAAAATAAACCTAAAATCAACAAAATTTCATGAAAAGTATAAAAAAATATGCTTCTTTAGTAGACACAATTGATTTAATGACAGGACCTTTAAGTTTTGCTTTAATTGCAACAGGAAGTAAGAATTTATCAGCCATAGGAGCATTTATTTCTACAACAGAACTATTATTATTAAAAGCACCATTTGTTTTATCTTATTTATCAAAAACAAAAGATTACAATTCATTAATTTATTGGGTACCAAAAGAATTAATCTCAAATTACATACCTGTAAATGGATTAATAGACATATTTCCAGCATATAGATGGCGATGCAATTATTTTCTTTCAAATGAAACCAAAGACACATAAATTTATTAATTAATTAAAAATTTCATTTTTATATGAGTAACGCATTAACAGACGATTACTATCAAAGAAAATTAAAAGAACTAGAAGCAAGAATATCTCCTTCTACTAAATTTAAATCTAAATTAAATTCTGCATCTCCAAGTGTTGTAGTAAATTATGGTGGAGGATTATATGTAGATTTATTGGAAGAAGATGGAGATCAATCATACCTAATTAAAGATATGGTTTACGAAGCAGATCCAAATTCAAATCATTATGATCCCACTAAATTAAAAGTTAAAGAAGAAGTTGAATTATTTATATTTGATTTTAGAATAAAAGACGCATTAAAATCATTTACAAAATACAAAATAGACGATAAACTCTATTTAATACCTATGATGTTTGTAAATGAAATGATTCCTATACAAAATACTTTAAATCTTACAAGAGATTTAAGACACTCTTTTGTGGAAGATATAGAAGAAAGAATTAAATTTGAAGATGAAGTAGTAGAGTTAATAACCACTCAAAAATACAATTCATTAAAACATTCTAAAAGTTAACTTTATAAATGAATCAAAACTCTCCAATATAAGTTTAACCCAAGGGTATACTTAAAATGGTAAAAACAACATCAACAATGAAAATGCACGATTTTGAAATCTCAATGGATCAAATCGGTGTAACTTCATACGAAAAAGCAAGAATAATTGGCGCAAGAGCATTACAACTATCTCAAGGTGCAATGCCAAAAGTTAAATTAAGTGAAGAAGAACTTCAATCAATTAAATTTAATCCAATTGAAATTGCTAAAAAAGAATTTGATGAAGGAGTAATCCCAATAGGCGTAAAACGAATTCATGATTAAATTCATGAAAAACTAAGTATGTATATTTTATATAGCATACGTTGGTGACGAAAAATGGCACGAATGTATAGTCGAAGTAAAGGGAAATCAAGAAGTACAAAACCATCTGAAGCGAAAGTTCCATCATGGTTACAGTATTCTGAAAAGGAAGTTGAACTTCTAGTTGTAAAGTTAGCTAAAGAAGGAAAGACAGCAAGTCAAATAGGTTTATTCTTAAGAGATGAATATGGAATTCCTAATGTTAAATTAGTTACAAAAAAATCAATAAGTGCAATCTTACAGGAAAAATCACTTACAAAAAAATTACCTGAAGATTTAATGGCATTGCTTAACAAAGTTCTAGCTATTCAAAACCATCTTGAAAACAATAAAAAAGATGTTCCTGCAAAAAGAGGATTACAATTAACTGAATCAAAAATATTAAGATTGATTAAGTATTATAAGAAAACAGGAAGAATAGATAAAACTTGGAATTACAATCCAACACAAATTAAAATGTATGTTGAATAAACATACAATTTATTTTTTTCTTTAAAATGACTACAGAAGAAATCGACTTTTCAAATTATGATAAATTTGTTGAGTTAATGAAACAAGAAGGAAATAATTTTATTTCTAAACATAAAGATTCAAATATTTTAATAATATCTCATCATGATACCGATGGACTTTGTAGCGCAGCAATACTTGAAAAATCATTTGAAAAAGAAAACATTTCTTTTAACACAATAAACTCACAACAAATAGATGAAAATTTAATTGAAAATCTTTCAAAAAATTATAAAAAAGAATTTTTAATATTTGTAGACATAGGTTCATCAAGATTAGATTTAATAAAAACACTAAAAAATAATTTAATAATTATAGATCATCACAAACCGAACGAAGAAAATAATGACAAAACAAAAAACATCACACACATAAATCCATTTAATTTTAACATAGTTGAAGAAAATATGATTTCTGGTGCAACAATGACATACTTTTTTTGTCAAGGTATTAATTCTCAAAACAAAGCTAATGCTTTTCTAGCAGTACTAGGTTCAATCGGAGATACACAAGAAAAAAATGGATTCCAATATTTCAACAACATTGCACTTCAACATTCATTATTACAAAAACAAATTTCAATTTCTCCAGAATTAAGATTATATGGTAAAAATTCTCGTTCATTAGTCAAAGTTTTAGAATACAGTACAGATATAAGCATACCAGGATTAACAAACAATTACAAAGGAGTAATTTCATTTTTAAAAGAATTAAGAATACCAATTTATTGGAATGGAAAACCGAGAAAATGGTACAACTTAAAAGATTTTGAAAAAGAAAAAATAACAGAATCAATTTTAAATTTAAAATCAGATGTTGCTATTGAAGACATAACTGTAAATTCATACAAATTAAATATTTTTAATAAAAGAGAATTCAAAGATTTAAGAGAACTTGCAACAATAATAAATTCTTGTGGAAGATTAGAAGATTATAGAATTGCAATTGATGCTTTAAAAGCAAATGAAGAAGCACAAGATAAAGCAATAATGAATTTAAGAGTATACAAATCTTCAATAAGAGATGCATTACAATTATTTGAAAAATCAAAAGAAGAAAATACTTTAATACAAAATGAAAAAATAATTATTTTTGATACAAACAACCAAGTTAAATCAAGCATAGTTGGAGTTGTAGCTTCAATAATTGCAAGAAATAAATATTATGAACCAGGAGTTATAATTTGTACACTTTCAAATCAAGATGAAAATTTTGTAAAAATTTCTCTAAGAGCAAGTCAAGATAATACTGAATTAAATTTATCTGAGCTTTTACAACAAATAGTTTCAAATCTAGATTCCAATGCAGGTGGACATCCAAATGCAGCAGGAGCAATAATCCCAATAGCTAAAAAACAAGAATTTATTGATAGTTTATTGAGTTTTTTTAATTAATTTTATAAAAGCTTTTGAAACCTTTATAAATCTAAAATAACTACTAAAAGTTATGGCAGAAGATAATTTAATACAAGAAAGATTAAAAAAGTTAGACGAACTAAAAGAAATAGGAATAAATCCCTATCCACACAATTTCAAAATAACTAAGCATTCTAAACAAATCAAGGAAGAACACAGAGCTTTACCACCCGAATCAAAAACAGAAACTAAAGAATGTGTTGCAGGAAGAATCATGCTTTTCAGACATATGGGAAAAGCTTCATTTCTAACAATACAAGATGAAGAAGGACAAATTCAAATATACATTAGAAGTGACGATGTAGGTGAAAATTACTATAACTTATTGAAAAAATTAGATATAGGAGATATAATTGGAGTAAAAGGAAAAATATTCACAACAAAAACAGGAGAAATCTCAATTTATGCAGAAAGTTTTGATTTACTTTGCAAATCATTAAAACCACTTCCCGAAAAATTTCACGGATTAAAAGATACAGAACAAAAATATAGAAAAAGACATTTAGATTTAATTATGAATTCAGAATCAAAAGAAATTTTCAAAAAAAGATTATTAATTATGCAAGCAATAAGAGAATTCATGATTCAAAGAGGATTTTTAGAAGTTGAAACACCTATACTTCAAGAACAATATGGTGGAGCAGCAGCAAAACCATTCAAAACATTTCACAACGATTTAAAGATGGATTTATTTTTAAGAATAAGTCCAGAGTTATATTTAAAAAAATTATTAGTTGGTGGATTTGAAAAAGTATTTGACATAAATAAAAATTTCAGAAATGAAAGTATAGATACAACACACAATCCAGAATTTACAATGATGGAAGCATATCAAGCATATGCAGATTACAACGATATGATGGAATTAATGGAACAACTTTATGAATTCGTTGCAATAAAAGTTTTAGGAACAACAAAAGTAATTTTCAAAGGACAAGAAGTTGATGTAAAAGCACCATGGGATAGAATTACAATGCTTGATGCTATTTCAGAATATGCAGGTATTGATGCAGGCAATATGACTAAAGAAGAATTAGAAGAATATGTAATTCAAAATGCAATAGAATTTGACAAAGAATTAAATTGGGGAAATTTAGTTGTAGCAATATACGAAGCAAAGTGTGAACATGAATTTATAAATCCAACATTTGTAATGCACCATCCAAAAGAAAGTACACCTTTATGTAAACGAATAAGAGACAATGGTGACGAAAGACTAATTGAAAGATTCGAACCAATGTGTATGGGAATGGAACTTGGAAACGCATATTCAGAATTAAACGATCCACAAATACAAAGACAATTATTAGAAGATCAACAAAGACAACTAACTGCAGGAAATCAAGAAGCAAATCCAATAGATGAAAGTTTCTTAGATGCAATTGAAACAGGAATGCCTCCAGCAGGTGGAATTGGAATTGGAATAGATAGAATGATTATGATTTTATTAGGACAAGAATCAATTAGAGACATAATATTTTTTCCAACAATGAAACACCAACAGGAAGCAGCGAACAGCAATTCAGAAAACAGCAAAGAAAATTGAGTGTATAAAATGAATGAATACATTAAAAAATTATGGTGGCTTTGGTATTGGATTTTAAGTATTGGAGTTTCTATTTTAATATCTTTATTAATCTATGAAAAACCAGAACCCCAACCAGGATTATATATTTTTAATAAAGGATCTGTTATACTTTTTAGTGTTTTTAGTATAAGTTTATTATTTTTACTTCCTTTATTTTTATTAATTGGATTAATAATTTCAATAATAAAAATTAAAAGAGAGAGAAAAATTTTTCACAAAGAAAGCTCTTTTTGGATATGGGTAATATTACTAATATTAACAATAATACTATTTCATTTTGGATTTATTGGAGCATTTATTTAATTTAAAATCTTAATTCTTTATATTTTTTTAAACTCTTTTTAGAATGTTTGTATATTTCATCATGATGTGCGTAATCAACAAAATAAACTACTTCATCTTTTCCAAAGAATAAAATTATATATGAATCATTAACGTGAACTCTTTTATATTTTTTTAAATCATGTTTTAAATTTTTATAATGATCTAAATTTGAAGATTCTAAAATCTCATCAATTTTATTTAGTAAGTTAACTAATTCTTGACCTGTTAAACGTTCTATTTTTTTCTTAAATAAATTGCTATCTCTAGAATATCTCATCTTTTACAGTTCGGATTTTATTTTCAGTTTTTTGTGAAATTCTTCCGTATCTTTTATAGATAAAAAAGTAGTTGCTTCTTGACTATGTAATTTTTTCAAATAGTCTTCTCGGATTTCGTCATCAAATAACTTTTCTCTCGCAGCTTCTCTGAAAAATTCCTGCACATTCAAAAACCCTTTAATTTTAGCGTATTGTTTTGCTTTTTCTAAAAAATCTTCATCTAATCTAAGATTTATTTGTGTTGTCATGATATTTTGAAATACCATTAAATATTTAAAAATATCGTTTTTTATTAATTTCATGTATATTTGTTTGAAACACTAATTTAATTATTTGTTGTCATATATTCCGGAGATTTTACGAAACGAACATTTTTATTTAAAATATACTTCATTAAATCTTTTGTTTTGAAATAAAAGAAATAGCCCTCGAAGGGGCATAGTGTGTGTTTTGTGGTATTGAGGTAGAACAAATGGAAGTTTGTTCTAGTATGGTTTATTTTCAATCCTTTTTAAAGTTTATGGATGTTTAGTCTTTATTTCGACACATAGCTTTATAAACAAACAGAAAGTCTTAAAAAACATAAGATTAATGTGTGAGAGAGCACTAGTAACAACTTTTCGCTTTTTCTGTTAACATTATATTGACTAAATAGAGGTATAAATATGAATAAATTTGAAGACTTTAAATTAGATAAAGAGGTATTAGAAGCAATAAAAAGACTTGGTTTCAAAGAACCAACACAAATTCAAGCTCAATCAATCCCTTTAATTCTAGAAGGAAAAGACATAATAGGAGAATCTGCAACAGGCAGTGGAAAAACTTTAGCATTTGGAGCAGGAATTATACATTCATGTGTTCCTAAACAAGGAATTCAAGGATTAATTTTAGTTCCAACAAGAGAACTAGCTGAACAAGTAAAAGATGAAATTGTAAAATTTTCTTATGGAAAACAATTACACATTTTAGCAGTTTATGGTGGAGTTTCAATGGGAAACCAAATTGATAAATTACCAAAAACAGAAATAGTTATTGCAACACCAGGAAGATTATTAGATCATTTAGACAGAAGAACAATAAATTTATCGAAAGTTAAATTTCTAGTTTTAGATGAAGCAGATAGAATGATTGAAATGGGATTTATTGAAGATGTTGAAAAAATAATTAAAGAATGTCCAAAACAAAGACAAACATTATTATTCTCAGCAACAATGTATCCAGAAGCAAAACAAATTGCAAAAAAATACATGAATAATCCATCACAAGTTCAAGCAACAAAAATGGTAGATCCATCAAAATTAAAACAAATGTATTATGATGTTCCATCAAAATTAAAAAAAGACTTATTAGTTCACTTATTACAAAATGAAAAATCAGAATTAGTTATGGTTTTTTGTAATACAAGAAGAGAAACAGATATTGTAGTTGACTTTTTAAAATTTAATCACATAAAAGCATGTGCAATTCATGGTGGATTAACACAATCAAAAAGAACAAAAACTATGGGATTATTTGGAAATGAAAAATTTCAAGTTTTAGTTTGTACAGACGTTGCAGCAAGAGGACTTGACATTGATGGAATATCTCACATCTATAATTATGATATACCAAGAGATGCATCTGATTATGTACATAGAATTGGAAGAACAGCAAGAGCAGGAAAAAGTGGATTAGTAATAAATATAATTGCTCAAAGAGATTATGATAATTTTTCAAAAGTTATAAATTCTTACAGAGAATTTAAAATAGAAAAACAAGAGCGTCCATTCATAAAAGAAACACCGATGCCAAATTCTCCAAGTAAAGATAGAAGAAATAGTTATAATAAAAATTCCAGACCACAACGTGGCGAGGACAGGGCTCCAAGAAGAACGCAAAGCAATAGACCTAATCGTGTAAATAAAAGTGCAGGAGAAGGAAGAACAAGCGCTCCAAGAAGTCATAGGACTTAATTATTTTAATTTATTTTTTTATTTTTTTATCTTAATCTAGTGATTTTTAATTCATTATTTAATCACGATTTCAAATCATTTATAAAGAATAGTGCTTCTCCTACCCACATGTGCTTAACCAAAGCACAGGAGAGATTAAAATGGCAATAATACATATAACACCAGAAAATTTTGAAAAAGTAGTAAACAATTCTGACAAACCAGTTTTAATAGACTTTTGGGCACCTTGGTGTGGACCATGTCAAATGATGGGACCAGTATTTGAAGAACTTTCAAACGATTTTACAGATAAGATAGTTTTCGCAAAATTAAACACACAAGAACACCCTGACTTAACAGATAATTTTGGAATTCAAGGAATACCTGCTTTAATTTTAACAAACAAAGGTGAAGAAGTAGATAGAATTGTAGGATTTGCACCAAAACCAATGTTAAAACAAAAAATTGAAGAAGTATATTCAAAAATTTAGGTGAATTGAATGGAAAATTTATACGATGTAGTAATTATAGGAAGTGGCCCAGCAGGATTTACTGCTGCAATTTATGCTTCAAGAGCAAATTTTAAAGTATTACTTTTAGAAGGAGAACAACCTGGTGGACAATTAACAACAACAACAGAAGTTGAAAACTTTCCAGGATTTCCTAAAGGAATAATGGGACCAACATTAATGAATCAAATGAGAGAACAAGCTCAAAGATTTGGTGCAGAAACAAAATATGAAATTGTTACATCAATAAATTTAAAATCAAACATAAAACAAATTACAACCTCATCACAAACATATATTGCGAAAACAGTTATCATAGCAACAGGTTCAAGAGCAAGATATTTAGGACTTGAAAGCGAAGAAAGATTGAGAGGAAAAGGAGTTTCAGCTTGCGCTACTTGCGATGGATTTTTCTTCAAAGATAAAATTGTTGCAGTAATTGGCGGTGGAGATTCTGCCATGGAAGAAGCAAATTTTCTAACAAAATTCGCAACAAAAGTTTATTTAGTAAATCGTTCAGAAAATTTCAAAGCATCACCAATAATGTATGATAGAGCAAAACAAAATCCAAAAATTGAATTTGTAGTCAACAAACAAACACTTGAAATTCTTGGAGAAAAATTTGTAACAGGATTAAAATTAAAAGATAATTCAACTCAAGAAATTTCTGAATTAAATGTAAATGGAGTTTTCTTAGCAATAGGACATCAACCAAATACAGAATTATTCAAAGAACAATTAAATTTAGAAAATGGATATATCATAACTGAAGCAGATACTTCAAAAACAAATATACCAGGAGTTTTTGCAGCAGGAGATGTTAAAGATAGAAAACATTATTGGCAAGGAATAATTGCAGCTGGGACAGGAGCAATAGCTGCACTTGATGCACAAGAATATTTATATGATTTTAAACACAAAGAGGAAAAACATGATTAGTTTTGCATGCAAACCAATAGATTTCAAAGAAATTTTAACTTGTACTTTTTCCATGAATAAAACAGAATTTACTTTATTTGAATTTTTAGAAAAACAAACAGAACCTTTATGCACTTCAACCATAGCAGAAATAATGAAAAAAGATAGAACAACAATACAAAAAGCAATTAAATCTTTATCAGAAAAAGAAATCGTTGATAAATTTCAAGTAAATTTAGACAAAGGTGGATATACCTTTGTTTATTCTTTAAAAAATAAAGAAATTCTTAAACATAAAATGTTAAATTCAGTTTCAGGTTGGACAAACGAAGTTACAAACAAAATAAAAAGTTGGTAAAACTTTATAAATAAATTCATAACCTCATCTTAAATGGAATTAATTTGTGAAGAAAGAAATAGAAAGGATAAAAAAATAATAGCAGAAATAGATTCAACTTTAACATTTAAAAGTAAATTTTTACCTTCTTCATTTTCAGTTTCAAAAGTAGAAAAAGAAAAACAATTTTATGTTTTCAAAGCAATACAACCTAAATATAGATCTAATTTTGAATATAGAAAAGAAATAATTAATGAGATAAAATCTTTAAAATTTGCTCACGGAATTCAAGGAGTAAATTCTTTAATTCAAACATATTACGATGGAAAATTTCCCTTAGCGTTTTTAAAAGATTTTCATGAAGGAAAAACACTTTTTGAATTAGATAGGTATATTAATAATACAACTATTCAATCAAAACTACAAAACATGATTAAAGAGTTACATTCAGTAGGAATATGTAATTTTAAAGATTTATTTAAAAGAAATATTATTATATCTCCTTGTGGAAAGAACTTTTATCTTATTGATTTAGCTCAAGTTTCTTTTCGAGATGAAATATCTCATATTAAATTTGAAGTTTATAAAAATAGAGATTATATAAATTTAGAACAAAATATATTTAAATAAATTAAAATATTTTCAATTATTTTTTAACAAAATTTATAAACTTCAAATAAAAAACCAACACATGAAAGCAATAATTCTATGCGCTGGCTACGCAACAAGACTATATCCTTTAACATTAAACCAACCAAAACCACTTTTACCAATTGGAAAAGAATTAATGTTAGAACACATATTAAAAAAACTAACAAAATTAAGTGAAGAAAACATACTTGATGAAATTATAATTGTAACAAACGACAAATTTTTCCCTCAATTTCAAAGTTGGAAGAATAACTACAATTCAAAACAAAATATAACTTTGCTTAACGACAAAACAAAAACCAACGAAGAAAGATTAGGAGCTGTTGGGACAATATTTCACGTTTTAAATAAATTACAAATAGATGATGATTTAATTGTAATTGCAGGAGATAATTTATTCGAACTTGACATGTATGAAATGTATAAAAAATTCAAACAAAAAGATTCTTCAATTATCGCAATATATGATTTACTAGAAAAACAAAAACTTTCTAAAAAATTTGGAGTAATATTAACAAATCACGAAGGAAAGATAATTGATTTTGAAGAAAAACCAGAATTTCCAAAGTCATCACTCACAGCAACTGCAATGTACATGCTAAAAAAGACAGATATAGAATTAATATTAAATCACCACAAACAATTCGAACGATTAGATAATATGGGAGATATGATAAAACTACTTTCAAAACAATCAAATGTATATACCTTAATATTAGATAATTGGATGGATATAGGAAGCAAAGAAGACTATGAAAAAGCAAATGAAATTTACAAAATGAATTGAATTATTTTAAAATATCCAAACTATCAGTATATTCAAGATTTAAATTATTTTCTTTAGCGAATTTTTCAGCATAACTCAAAGTATCATAAGGTAAATCACCTTGAATTATTATTTTATTGTCTTTAAAATAAAATCTTTGAAATGTGGCTTCTAATCCCAATGAATTTTCTCTTACTCTTATAGATACTCTAGGAAATTCAGAAGATCCTTTTAGAAATATTTTATACGTTTCATTAACCATATAATTTGTTTTTTTTGGTAACAACTCATCTAATCCTTCTATAAAATTTTCAATTGTTGTTTTTTCAACCATATTCATTCAAATTCCCATTTATTTATAAATCTTTTTATTTATTTATTACTTTAAAGTAGTTTATAGTTAGTTCATATTCAATAAAAAACATTTATATATGGGTTAAGTAAAAATATACTTATGGAAGTAAAATTGTGGTTAGATATATTAACTCCTGTAAGTTGGGTTATAGCAGTAATTAGTTTATTCGGAGATGAATTAACAAAATTATTTTTTATAGGTTTATCTATGATGCTAACAATTTTATGGATTATATTCAATTCAATAAATAGAGAAAATCACGGCGAGAAAAATAAATTCGAGTTCTACAAGTATGAAGAATAAAATGATTGATTAATTTTTGAGTGTATACAAACGAAGTGAGTATACGCTTTCGTACGACGGATGTTTTGTGAACTTTAGTGAACACACCTATGACGAAAGCTGGCTTTGAGTTCTACAAGTATGAAGAATAATTATCTACTTCTTCACAATATAATTTCCCAATCTTCTAAAATAAACTACACCATAACCCCAAAGAATTGGAAGCCAAAGAGGAACTCCAAAAAATAATCCATTTTCCCAATATTGAATTTGATTAAAATAATCTCCTCCAACTTCAGCTACAATACCACAAACAACTCCAATTAAAAATAAATATATTTCATTTTTTTCATATTTAATACTAAATGTTAAAAACAACAAAAACATCAAACCTAAAGCAACACTTAATTCATTTCTAACAAACCAAAGAAGAATTAAAGGAATAATAAAAAGAAAAATATCAAAAAATAATTGCTTATTCATTCTGTTGTGCAGCAGCTCTTTGTTGTAAAACTGCGGAAGCAACTTCAGCTAAATTGTTACACTCCAAAGGAAAGAAGTTTATTGTAACATTATTATAACTTACAGGAATAGGTGTACACTGAGTTGCTAAATTCATCATAGTAACAACTGCATTTTCTTGTCCAAGTAAAATTCCTTGATCAATTAAAGCTTTATCTTTAGCTAATTTATTTTCCTTGATTTTAGCATAAGAAATATATCCTATTGTTGCAATTAAAAGAATTGCTAAAACAAATATTGCAATGTATAAACCTCTATTTCCATTATTAATAATCTTATTTTGCATGATTAAATCACCCTATATACTAAGATTTAACTAGAAGTTTATATAAGTTGTGTTTTATTTAAAAAGAAAAAGAAAAATAAAAAATTATTTATAGTTGGATTCCCAATTTCTAATTACTTTAACCTTTTCTGGAATACTTGAAGCTTCATTAACTGCATCTGTAAAGTCGTAATCACTTCTCTTCCATGCTTTGTGCATAAGTCTGTAATCACCTACGTTTAAATTAACAGCTATTTCTTCAAAGTTTTCAATTTCTGGTTTGTATTTTTGTTCCAAGTCATAAAATATTCCATTTGGAAAACTTTCTTTGTATTGAGGTACATCATCTTTTAATTCATTTACTATTTTTGAAATTATTTGTTTATCACTCATAGCATCTGCAATCCAAAAAATTCCGTCAGCAACATATTTTAATGACTCTGTTCCAGCATATGCTAACAAAGTATCTGTAACATCTGAACTAACTTTAATATCTCCTTTATAAGTATCATATGCAATTACAAGAGCGTTAGTTACTTCTTCAAGATCCTCAGGTTTATCCATTGTTTTTGCAATAAGACTAGTAACCTTTTTCAAAAGTTCTTTTTCACCTTTATTTGCTATTTCTGCAATGTGATAAACAAATGTATCATCTTTTATTTCACTACTAACATATTTATCAAAAATATGGTTTATATTATGTAATACTTCAATATCTGAAGTTTTATCCCAAACTTTTTGAACTATTTCATTAAGGAATTTATATTCTCCTTGATATCTAGTAGAGTCAACTATATTTCTTTTTGAATCTTTATTTTCTCTCGGAATTAAATTAGGAATTAAATTATTTAAACTCATTTTCATTACCTCTTTTATTTATGTAAAATAACAACTCCAATTATAGTTGCAAATAATAAAACTATAACTGAAAGTAAACCAATTCTTATCCAATTAGTTTCTTCAACTTCTTGAAAATCTTCTTGAACTGAATCAATTGCATTGTCAACTAAAGGAATTTCATTAACAACAATATTTCCTTCTTCTTCATCTTCTTCAGTATTACTTCCAACAAATTCTTGAATTGATTTTATTGTAACTAAAACTTTATCGTTTTCAATTGAGCCAACAATAATTTTAAAGTCAACAATTTCATTTCCACTTAAATCAAAAGTTTTACTTTGTCTTTCATCAAATACTAAGTCATCAACAAAATCAAATTTTGCTTTTGTACTTAATTCATTTAATTTCAAAACATAATCTTTTTCATTTAAAGTGAATTCAATTCTGTCATCTTCTTCCATTAAAACTGAATAACCTATTTTAATTTGATACTCAGTTGGTTTGAAAGTATTATACTCAACATAGTAATCTCCATCGTCATCATTTCCACCATTATTTGATGAAGGTAAATCTAAAGTAGTTGTAAACTCAACAACATTTCCTTCATTACCTGCATTATCAACAGCGTAAACTAAAACTTTGTAAGTTCCTTCTTTTGTAAATGAAACACTATTTGCTGAAGTATATGATTTTCCATCATCTAAACTATATTTGAATTCTTTTATTCCTGATAAATCATCTCTACCATCAAATTCAACAGTGAATTTTTCTTTATTCATTAATTCAGGTTTATGAAATTTAGTTACTGGTGCATATTTATCAATTTTTACACCATTAGCTTTTAATTCTTCAACATTACCTAAATTATCAATTGAATAATATAATAATTTATATTCTCCTGGTTTACTTATTGTAAAACTAGTACCTTCTTCATATAATAATAAATTCATATTTGGATAATTGTTTACGTTAAAATATGCAAAATAAGTTTTAGTTCCAGTTCCACTAAAATCTCTAACTCTTAAATCTATTTTTGCATCTGTATTTAGCCATCCATCAAAATCTCTCATATA
Organism: Candidatus Woesearchaeota archaeon; assembly: GCA_050187915.1. Classification (GTDB taxonomy): domain Archaea; phylum Nanobdellota; class Nanobdellia; order Woesearchaeales; family SKGA01; genus JAQUYS01. The sequence goes on along the minus strand of JBFXLI010000011.1, from coordinate 26,391 downwards.
TGTTTGAGGAGGAATTGTAGTATCTATAACATCAGGTTCGTCAACAATAGGTCCTATTACATTAGGTTTAACTTTTAAATCTTCAACAGGTACTCTTTTCATACCTACTGGTGAAGTAAATCCTAAAGCAGGACTAACAATAACCATCAATAGAGTAACAACAACTATTGAAGTCATTAACATCATTTTTAAACTTTTTTTGAAATTCATTTTATTTCACCTTACCACACTATTTTCTAATGTGTTACTATTGTTAAGTAATACCTATATATAAATGTTTCGTTTTTATTGTTACTAATAAGTAATAACATATTTAATTAAGTAGAATAATTGATTTATAAGGCTTAAGAACACATTTTAGAACTATTTAAGGATGATTTTTGAAAATAGGTTGTTTGTGAATAGAATGTTCTTTTTCATCAGAAATTTCATCTTTTTTTGATTTTTTAACTTCATTTCCTTCTTTCACAATTTCTGTTTTTATACTTTCAGCATCTTCTTCAGACTTAGGAATATATTCATTTTTTACAATAGAAACCATTTCTTCTTTGTCTAATTCTTCTTTAACTCTTTCACAGAATTCCAAAGCACCTTCATAATAAGAACGAACAGGATCTTTGTCATTATGATCTAAAACATCAATGATTTTATCTTTACCGTGAACATCTCTAATTAAATTTTTAAGTGCATTACAAGCAGTCTCAAAAACATCTTTTTCAGTTTTTTCCAATAGTTTTAACTTCAATTCAATAGTATTAATTAAATCAAGTAACTTAACTTTATCAATTTGTCCTTCAGATATTCCAATCAAAGAAAATTCATTATATAATTCAGAAGAAATTTGAATCTTTTCTCGCATAGATTTATTTCCACCATGACTTTGACTATAAACTCTACCAATAACAAAATTCAAAGCTTTTGATTTATCTTCAATAGAATTAATATATTCTTTTAAACTTTTTTTCTCTTCTTTATGTGGTATAGGAATTATGTGTTCTATTGCTTGAACATTAACTTTTTCTTCTTCCTCACCAAATATTGCAAATGCAAAAACAACATATAATAATGCTAAAATAAAATTAACACCTGTCAAAACATCCATATCCATATCTAAAAATAAAACATTATCTTTCAAAGCAAAAAATCCACCAATAACAAGTATTGGAACAATCCAAAGTAAATGTTTATGATGTTTAACTTGTTCATGCATTAAAAGTGAAATAATAATTGTTAAAATTGTAGGTAAAAATCCAATTAACACTAAAAAAATACTATGATCTCCAATATATGCTGTAAAAATTATAAATATAAATACAAACATCATGTAAAGTCCAGAAACAACTTCAAATTTATCCATCTTGGATTTTTTACTTCCCATGGTAAATTTTTAACATTTTTCGTTTATAAATCTTTCTAATTAAAATTTTGGTATTTATTATTAAAATTTGATTGATTATTAAATGTATTATTATTATTATTATTTTGATTAATGTTATTATTTTTATAATTATTATTTTTTGCAAATAAATCATTAAAATTCAAATCATTTTCAAAATTATCACTTTTATTCCTTTCTCTTGTTTCATTTTCTCCTTCTTCATCTATTTTAAATGCTTCTGGATCTGGAGTAAATTTTGTAATTAATTCAATTAAGTAATAAAATAATGGGAAAAATATTAATGATATAACTATAAATCTCCAAGTTAAGAGAATAACATCATAAATAATAGGACTAAAAATGAGTAAAATATAAGTTACTTCTCTTATTCTTCCAAAATAGTGTATGAATTTTTTACCTTTAATTCCATAAAATATTATTAAAAATCCATAAATTATAACAATTGAACAAATAATATATTTAGAAAATAAACTCCAAGTAAATGAATGATTAGAACTAACTAAATATCTTATCCAATCAAAACCAATAAACAAAGGTACAACGCCATTTGAAATGGCATTTCCAAAAGATGTTCCTTTTTTTTCTTGAAAAAATTCAGCAAAAAACCACGATGCCCATATAGGAATAATTATCCATAGTAAATTTAATTTATGAATTGGACTAATAAATATATATATCCAATCAAATATTGCTTGAAAAAAATAAGTTATAATAAAAATTGTTGCAGTCCAAAAAGTCATACACTTAACACATTCTTGTTATTTATAAATATTTGTTGTATCTTTGATGTGTAATATGTATAATTAATAGTGGAATTAATATAATTAATATTAGAACATTTATAAACAACCTTTCTCTCCACAAACTATGCAATTCAAAGGATTTACATTAGACGATTTTCAAATTCAAGCAATAAAATCAATAGATGAAGGAAACTCTTGCGTAGTTTCAGCTTCAACAGGAACAGGAAAAACATTAATTGCAGAATACATCATTAACAAACATTTACCTGAAAATAAAATTACAATATATACTGCACCAATAAAAGCACTTTCAAATCAAAAATATAAAGATTTCTGCAACGATTATGGAAAAAATCAAGTAGGACTTTTAACAGGAGATTTAGACATAAATCATGATGCACCAATATTAATCATGACAACAGAAATTTACAGAAATATGCTTCTAACAAACGATCCAATGTTAGACAATGTTAAATATGTAATTTTTGATGAAGTTCATTACATAAATGATATACAAAGAGGAAGCGTTTGGGAAGAATCAATAATATTTTCTCCAAAACACATAAGATTTTTATGTCTTAGTGCAACAATTCCAAATTACAATCAATTTGCAAATTGGATTCAAACCATAAAAAAACACAAAGTAGATACTGTAAATTATAAATATCGTCCAGTACCTTTAACACATTTAGCATTTGATAGAAAATTAGGCTTAACAACAATACAAGAAATAGAAAAAGATAAACTAAAAGATGAAGAATATTCAGACATTTTAGATATTCGTCCAGGAGGAAGAAAAGCAAAACTTCATCAAAAACAAAAACAAAGAAAATTTATTCATGAAATAAAACATCCACACCATATTGATGTAATAAATGAAATATTACAAAAACTCCCAGCATTATATTTTTGTTTCTCAAGAAAAAAAACAGAAGACTTCGCAAAAGAATTATCACAAAAAAAAGATTTAGTATCAACGGAAGAAAAAGTTGATATTACAAACACAATAAGAGACAATTTAAATCCAACAATTGCATCAATGGACACAACAAGATTACTAAGACAAACACTTTCAAAAGGAATAGGATTTCATCATTCAGGAATGCTTCCAGGATTAAAAAATATTGTTGAAATATTATTCGCAAAAGGATTAATAAAAGTTCTTTACACAACAGAAACATTTTCAGTAGGAATAAACATGCCTGCAAAAGCAGTAATATTCGATGACTTAAACAAATACGATGGAATAAATTTTAGAATGTTAAATTCAAAAGAATATTTTCAAATAGCAGGACGTGCAGGAAGAAGAGGAATAGATAAAGAAGGAACAGTAATTTCTCTTATCAACAGAAGACTAACTGATTTAGAAAAATTAGACTCAATATCAACAAAAGATGATGAACCAATAATTTCACAATTTAAATTAAGCATAAATACAATATTAAATTTAATACACAACTTCGACGATAAAACTCAAGAAATTTTATTAAGAAGTAATTTTGATCATTATGTTAGAACAAAATCAAATCAAAAATCAATAAGAGTAATTGCTTCATTCAGAAACAAAAGAAAAAAATTAGAAAAATTAAATTTTATAAAAAATACAAAAAAATTATCAGGCATAGAACAGGGAGGATATATAGAATACGATAAAAATTATATCCTGACTGAAAAAGGTTTATTCGCTAGAAATATTTATTCACAAGAAATTGCATTAACAGAATTATTTTTTATGAAAAATATAAATCAAATTTCAGATTTAGATTTACTTATAATTTTAGCAACACTAGTTTATGAAGAAAGAAGAAATGATTACTTTATGATAAAAGGTTGTGAAAAAACATACGACAAAATTTTAAAAATATTAAATCACACTTATCTCGAAAAAGAATTAAATAAAATTTCTCTTAAAAGAATGATAAATTATGTTACTTGTTGGGCTCAAGGTGGAAAATTTTTAGAACTAATGAAATACACTAATTTACAAGAAGGAGATATTATAAGATTTTTCAGAAGATTAATAGATGTTTTATCACAATTAAAACACGCAACTGAAAATGAAGAATTAAAAGATAGGATGTCAAAACTTTCAAAATTAATTGATAGAGACTTAATTGCAGATTTTTAACTTAAAAATACATAAAAACTCATTTTTTTCAAAAAAAATCACAAAAAAATACAAATTTTTAATAAATCTTTTTTAAACTTTATAAAACTTCAAAAAAATTAAAAATTTAACAAAATAACGATAAATAAACAAAACCAGAAAAATTACATTAAAATTTATAACCCAAAGATTTATAAAATGATTTTATTTCCCCCCTTCTATTGTCAAATAAAACCTTAATTAGGTGTTTTGCTGACATTATTGCCGTAATGCCTTGATAGTGTAGTTCGGCCTATCATATCGCCCTGTCGAGGCGATGACCCGGGTTCGAATCCCGGTCAAGGCGTATTTACGAGCTGGTGGCTCAGCCTGGAAGAAGAGTCGTTTTAAGCGATGATTCTGGGAAATAGAGCATCTCACTTTTAATGAGAGGGTCGCGAGTTCAAATCTCGTCCAGCTCGCCATTTTTTATACTTATTCCCTGGGGGTTAACATATATGGTTGAACAAATACAACACGCATTAATACCGAAACATGAAAAGATTTCTAACGAAGAAAAACAACAAATTTTTGAAAAGTATAACATTACTTTCAAAGAATTACCAAAAATTCCACTAAATGATCCTGCAATAAGACATTTAGACGCTAAAGTTGGAGACATTATTAAAATAACAAGAAAAAGTCCAACAGCTGGAAGAGCTATTTTTTTCAGAGGTGTTTCTCGTGAGTGAACTTAACAATTCAAAACTTCTTTTAAAAAAATATTTTGAAGAAAATACTTTAGTAAGTGCAGACATAAAATCATTTAACAAATTCATAAATGAAACATTACTAAAAATTCTTGAAGAAAACAAAGTAATTGAACCAACAATCATCCCACCAAATGTAGATGAATTTAAAATTCAACTTGATAATATTTGGGTAGGAAAACCAGAAATAACAGAAGCAGACGGTTCAAAAAGAGATGTTTATCCAAGTGAAGCAAGATTAAGAAAATTATCTTATTCAGCTCCAATTTATCTTGAAGTTTCATCTCATGTTGATGGAATACAAAGAGAATCATTCAAACTTCAAATTGGAAATCTTCCTATAATGGTAAAAAGTGCATTTTGTCATTTAAGTAGCATGAATAGAGAAGAATTAATCAAAGTAGGAGAAGACCCAGATGATTTAGGTGGATATTTTATTATTAATGGAACTGAAAAAGTTTTAGTAAAAATAGAAGATTTAGCTGCAAATAGATTAATGGTAGAAAAAGATTCAGGAATTTCTCCTTTCGTAGCAAAATTATTTTCCGAAAGAGGTTCTTATAAAATTCCACACATGTTTGAAAAATTAAAAGATGGTATATTTTATTTAACATTTACAAGAGTAAAAAGAATTCCAGTAATTTTAGTTTTAAAATCTTTAGGAATGTTAAAAGATGCTGACATCATGCAAAACATTGGATTAACAGAAGACAATGAAATCTTTGTAAATTTATTTGAATATGTTGATATAAAAGAACAAGAAGAAGCATTAGATGTTGTTGCTAAAAAAATCGGAATTGCTCAAGCAAGAGAAATAAGAATTACTAGAGTTCAAGAAATTTTAGATAAATATTTATTTCCTCATTTAGGAATAACTCCTGAAGATAGAATTTTCAAAGCAAAAAATATTTGTAAATATATAAAATCATTTCTTGAAGCATCAAGAGATCCTCAATTATTAACAGACAAAGATCATTATGCAAATAAAAGATTAAAATTATCAGGAGATTTATTAGCAGATTTATTTAGAGTTAATATTAAAGTATTAATTGGAGATTTATTATATAACTTCCAAAGAATTGTAAAAAGAGGAAAAATACCAAGTATTAAAGTAATTATAAGAGAAAAACTTTTAACTCAAAGAATTTATAGTAGCATGGCTACAGGAAGTTGGGTTGGTGGAAGAACAGGAATATCTCAAAGACTTGCAAGACAAAATTTCTTGGATTTATTATCTTCTCTACAAAGAGTAGTAAGTCCACTATCATCAAGTCAAGAAAACTTCGCTGCACGTGCACTTCACTCAACACATTTAGGAAGATTATGTCCTAGTGAAACTCCAGAAGGTCCTAATATTGGATTAAGAAAAAATCTGGCATTATTATCAAGTGTAACAGATGAAGTTGACGAAGAAGAATTAATTAAATCATTAAAGAAAATGGGATTGGAGAGTGATTAAAAATGTCAGACGTATTCATAGATAATAAATTCATAGGTACTGTTAATAATGCATTCAACTTTGCAGAAAGATTTATTTCTGAAAGAAGAATGAATAGAATAAATGCTCACGCAAATATTTTAGTTGATAAAAGAACACAAAACGTTTTTATTGAAACATGTTCAGGAAGAACAACAAGACCTTTAATAGTTGTAAAAGATGGAAAATCTTTACTTACAAAAAAACATTATGAACAATTAAGAAAAAATGAAATTTCTTGGGCTGATTTAATTAAACAAGGAATCATTGAATATTTAGATTCATCTGAAGAAGAAGGAACATATGTTTGTTTTGAAGAAAAAGATTTAACTGCAGACCACACACATTTAGAAATAAGTCCAACAGCAATAGTAGGTATAGCAGCAGGATTAGTTCCATTTGGACACCACAATCAAGGAGCTCGTTTACTTCAAGGTTCTAAAAATCAAAAACAAGGAATTGGATTATATGCAGCAAACTTTTCATTAAGAATGGATATGGATTCAAATTTATTACATTATCCTCAAGTACCAATTGTTTCATCAATAATATATGATTTATCTGAATATGAAAAACATCCAAGTGGGCAAAACGCAATAGTTGCAATTATGGCTTATCAAGGATATAATATTGAAGACGCAATAATAATAAACAAAGGAAGTATTGATAGAGGATTTGCAAGAAGTACTTATTTCAAACCAATGGTTGCTGAAGAATTAAGATATTCAGGTGGATTATTAGATGAAATTGGTTTAATAGATAAAGATGTAAAAGGCTATAGAACTGAAAAAGATTATAGATTATTAGATGATGATGGAATTATAACTCCAGAATGTCACGTTTCAGAAGGAGATGTAATTATAGGAAAAACATCACCACCAAGATTCTTGAATGCAATGGATGAATACAATCTAGCAATAAATTCAAGAAGAGAATCCTCAGTTAGCATTGCACACGGAGATAGTGGAATTGTTGACATGGTTTTATTGACTGAAAGTGAAGATGGAAATAAATTAATTCAAGTAAGATTAAGAGAACATAGAATTCCAGAAATTGGAGATAAATTTACATCAAGACACGCACAAAAAGGAATTTTATCTTTAGTAGTACCAGAAGCAGATGTACCCTTCACAAGTACAGGAATTAAACCTGATTTAATTACGACACCTCATGGTATTCCAAGCCGTATGACTATAGGACATTTATTAGATTTAGTAGGCGGAAAAGTTGGTTCATTAGGTGGAAGATATATTGATGGAACAATTTTTGACGATGAAAAAGAAGTTGATTTAAGAAACGAATTATTATCTTATGGTTTCAAAGAAAACGCAACTGAAACTATGTATAATGGAATCTCAGGAGAAACATACAAAGTAAAAATATTTGTTGGTCCAATGTATTACTTAAAATTAAAACACCAAGTTAAAAATAAAATACATTCAAGAGCTCGTGGTCCAATACAGTTGTTAACAAGACAACCAACAGAAGGAAGAGCAAAAGAAGGTGGATTAAGATTAGGAGAGATGGAAAAAGATACATTAGTTGCACATGGTGCAAGTATGTTATTGAAAGAAAGATTCGATTCTGATAGAACAATAATTCCTATTTCAGATGAAAGTGGAATTGTAGCAGTAAGAGATGTAAGAAAAAATAGAGACTATTGTCCAATCGCAGGAGAAGATGCATCTATTGATAATGTAGAATTATCTTATGCATTTAAATTAATTTTAGATGAATTCAAATCACTTTGTTTGTATCCTAAATTAAATTTAAAATCAAAATACTAGGTGAATGTTAATGGAAGAAGGTATCACACATAAAAAAATAAGTTCAATTCAATTTGGTTTAATGGGACCAAAAATCATTAAAGATATGGCTAGTGCAAAAATTGTAACTCCTGAACTTTATGATAAAGAAGGTTATCCAGTTGATGGAGGTTTAATGGATGTTAGACTTGGAGTTATAGATCCAGGTTTAAAATGTAAAACTTGTGGTTTGAAATTAAAAGAATGTCCAGGACACTTTGGTTACATTGAAATTGCACGCCCAGTAGTACATATAAAATTCATAGATATAATTTTAGATGTTTTAAGATTAACATGTCGTTCTTGTTCTAGATTATTATTATCTGATGAGAATATTGAAAAAGCAAAAAAAGATTTTGAAAAAATGCTTGAATTATCTGATGAAAAAGATAAACGTGCATACATCAAAAAAGTAATTGCAGAATCAAAATCATTATCAAAATGTCCACATTGTCAAGCAAAACAAGAAAAAATAAAATTGGAAAAACCTTCTACATTTTTAGAAAATGAAAAAAGAATAAATCCAATTGAAATTCGTGGAAGATTTGAAAGAATTCCAAATGAAGATATTGAATTATTAGGAATTAATCCAGCTGTTGCTAGACCTGAGTGGATGATTTTAACAGTTCTTCCAATTCCTCCAGTAACTATGCGTCCAAGTATTACTTTGGAATCAGGTGAAAGAAGTGAAGATGATTTAACTCATAAACTTGGAGACATTGTAAGAATAAATCAAAGATTATTTGAAAACATAAACGCAGGAGCACCAGAAATAATTATCGAAGATTTATGGGATTTATTACAATATCACATAACAACATTTTTTGATAATGAAGTTTCACAATTACCTCCAGCAAGACATAGAAGTGGACAACCTTTGAAAACATTAACAGCAAGAATTAAATTCAAAGAAGGAAGAATTAGACACAACCTTGCAGGTAAAAGAACAAATTTCTCAGCACGTACTGTAATTGGTCCAGATCCAAAATTAGAAATAAATGAAGTTGGAGTTCCAAGAGTTTTCGCAATGAAATTAACTGTTCCAGAAAGAATAACAATTTGGAATGAAAAATATTTAAGATCATTTGTTGAAAGAGGACCAGATAATTATCCAGGAGCAACATATATAGTTCGTCCTGATGGCAGAAGAAAAAAAATAACTGATGAAACAAAAGAACAATTACTTGAAGAAATTCAACCAGGATTCACAGTTGAAAGACATTTACTTGATGGAGATGTTGCTTTGTTTAATCGTCAACCATCACTTCACAAAATGAGTATGATGTGTCACAGAGTTAGAGTTTTAGATGGTTTAACATTGAGATTAAATCCAGCAGTATGTACTCCGTACAACGCAGATTTTGATGGAGATGAAATGAACTTACACATTCCACAAACAGAAGAAGCAAGAGCAGAAGCAGAAATTTTAATGGAAGTACAAACTCAAATTATTTCTCCAAGATTTGGTTTATCAATTATTGGTGGAAGTCAAGACGCAATTAGTGGTAATTATTTATTAACACAAAAAGAATATACTATAAATTACGAACATGCAGTTGATATTTTAATGAAAATAGGAATAACTAATTTTTCAAGATTACCTAAAAAAGAAATATTAACAGGAAAAGAATTATTTAGTGTATTACTTCCAGAAGATTTAAACTTTAAATCTCCAAATAGATTATACAAAACAGAACCAAACAATCCAGAAGCAATGGTAGTAATCAAAAAAGGAAAATTATTACAAGGAATAATGGATAGTAGTAACTTAGGAGAAGGAAGCGGATTACTTTTAAGACAAATTTACAAATTATATGGCCCAGAAAAAGGAGTTATATTTTTAGGACAAATTTATAGACTTGGAATTGAAGTTTTAACTCAAGATGGATTTACTGCTACAATTAGTGATATTGATTTAACTCCTGAAGGAGCAACAGATATTAAAAATATAATTAAAAAAGCAGAAAAAGAAGTTGAAGATTTAATTAAGAAATTTGAAGCCGGAAAATTAGAATCTCTTCCTGGAAGAAGTGAGGATGAAACTTTAGAATTAAAAACAATTCAAATTCTAAACAGAGCTCGTAATGATGCAGGAAGTATTGCAATAAAATCCGTAAAAAAATCAAACACTATTGACATGCTTAAATCAGGAGCAAGAGGAAATAATTTAAACATAGCTCAAATGAGTGCATTAGTAGGACAGCAAGCAGTTCATGGAAGTAGGGTTACAAAAGGATATTTCAACAGAACTTTATCTTGTTTTAAAGAAGGAGATAGAGGAAGTTTAGCAAGAGGATTTATTCAAAGCAGTTTCAAAGAAGGAATGAAACCTTATGAAACATTTTTCATGGCGATGACTGGTAGAGATAGTCTTATGGATACTGCACTTAGAACTCCAAAAAGCGGATATCTTTATAGAAGATTAGCAAACGCAATGCAAGATTTAAAAATTGATTATGACTTTACAGTAAGAGATGCATCTGGAAAAATAGTTCAATTCAACTATGGTGAAGATGGAGTTGCTGTTGCAAAAAGTGAAGGAGGAGTAATTAACGTAAAACGTATAATAGCTGACGTTTTAGAAAATTAGGTGAATCACAATGGAAAAATTAATCGAAAAATATTCAGGAAAACTTCCTTTAAAATTAATAGAAGAATTACAAGATAATATGCCTAAAGGTACAACTCCTAAAAAAATGGAAGAAATTTTTGAAAAAGTATATCAAGAATATTCTTCATCTTTAGCTGAACCTGGAGAATCTGTTGGTGTAGTTAGCGCTGAAAGTATGGGAGAGCCATCTACTCAGATGACATTAAACACATTCCACCTTGCAGGAGTAGCTGAAGTGAACGTAACAACAGGATTACCTAGACTTATAGAAATTTTAGATGGAAGAAAAAATATAAGTACTGCATCAATGGAAATTTATTTAAAACCACCATATAATACAGGAAAAGATATTACAAAATTAGCAGCAAAAATAAGACAAACTTCTTTGAAAAGTTTTATTTCTGAAATGAATATTGATATTACAGATAATAGTTTAAAAGTTCTTTTAGATAATTCAAAAGTTGCAGAAGCTGATTTAGATTTAAAAAATGTAGCTAAATATATTGAAAAAACATTAAAAGGATACAAAGTAAGAATTGAAGAAAATGAATTAATTTTAAAACACAATAAAGAAGTTAATTTAAATGAATTATATAAACTAAGAGAAATAATAAAAGATATTTATGTTCATGGAGTTAAAGGAATAACTCAAGTAGTTCCTGTAAAAAGAGAAGATGAATATGTTATATTAACTGCAGGAAGTAATTTCAAAGAATTAATGAAGTTAGATTTTGTTGATATGACAAGAACACTTTCAAATGATGTATTTGAAATGGAATCTTTTTATGGAATTGAAGCAGCAAGAGAACTTATAATTAAAGAAATTAGAGCAGTTTTAGATGAGCAAGGAATCGATTTAGATGTAAGACATATTTTATTAGTTGCAGATACAATGACTATGAGTGGACATGTTCTTGGAATAAATAGATATGGTATTGTTAAAGAAAAACCTAGTGTTTTAGCAAGAATTTCATTTGAAACTCCTTTAAAACATTTAATTGCAGCTGCATTAGTTGGAGAAATAGATGATTTAAAGAGCGTAATTGAAAATGTTATGATTAACCAACCAATTCCAGTTGGAACAGGATTACCACATTTAATTACAAAAATAATCACACCAACTAAAGAAAAATAATTTTTTATTTTAATTTTTTATTATTCAATAAAATGTATTTTTAATAAATTCTTCTCTTTCTTCTTCTGTATAAGCACTTTCAGCTCTGTTACGTTTCAAATCTCCTACAACTCCAATAGGATTTATAGTAGAAAATCCATCTTTAAATTTTTTAACCCAATCTAAAGGTATATTTGATTCTTCTGAATTATAACATTTTAAATATTTAGCCATTTTAAATTATAATTACAAATTTATTTATAAATTTATTCATTCACTAAGTTTATTTTTTAAGATGAGTATATTTAATTAACCTATAAATAATAAGTATTAAACAAACATAAACAACAAGTAAAACAAAGAAAAAAGTTATTTTAGAGTTAAAATTAGATATCAATAAAACAATCATCAAATATATTAAAAATAAAAGAAAAACATTCAAAGGATTAAATAATTTAATTTTATTTTTCATTTTTTTATTTTTCTGAAGGAATATTACTGTTCGCTGAAAGCCTGTTCACAACTCACCTTTTTATTCGTCATCAACAGTAAATAATCTACTATCATGAACTTTAAACAATCCACTTCTTGCTCCAGCATCAAGCCAACCATGAGCATAATTTAGTGCCGCAAAAGCTAAAACCATATCTTTTTTTTCTTCAAAAAAATGTTTTGCATCAGAAAAATAATTTTCAGCCATAGATAAAAAATCATTTGCTTCTTTTAATCTATCTACATCCATTTCATGACTTTTAACTTTTTCAATTGCTTCTTTAGTTATTGCAAAATATTTCGCTAATTTTTCTTGAGTAATTGTATTATTAAATTCCATTAAATATCACCTATTTAATTGTCAGTTTGAATATAATATCCTAATAAATTTTTCATTAAAATTCCACTAACTCTCTCATTAGTTCCTTCTTTAGGAAGTGCATCTGATGAAACAAATATACTTTCATCTCCATCACTTATAGTATAACCAGATAAATCTCCTAATTTTATTGTATTTTCAACTACACCGCTTACTGTAACTTTTTTACCAACATAATCTGAAGATTTAATGTCAGAAATTTTATCGACACCACAACCCACCAAAAATAAAGTTACAATTAAGAATAAACCCAAAATTAATTTTTTATTAAATTTCATAATGTTAATTATATCTTGTTATTTAAAAACATATCGCTTCAAATTTAAATAATAATAAAAAATTTATAAAACAACTAATAAAATATAAAATACACCTGCAATTAAAGCAGAAATAATATTTACCCAAAGTCCAGAACGTAATTTCCATCTATATTTTTTATCCAAGAAAAAATAAAGTAAACTTATTGAAATAAAACCACCAATATGTGCTAAATGTCCAATACCATCATTAATTCCAGATAAAACACCTTGAACATCTGCTATGATAAAAACCCAGGAAACAATCATTACAGGTAAAGGAATTAATAAATCATGAGTTAAATACATAGGATCCAACAACATTGCAGTTCCAATTAAACCCATTAAAGCACCACTAGCACCAATACCACCAATATTAGAATCAAACAAAAATAAATTAAGTATTGAAGAAAAAATTCCAGAAATAATCAGCGCACCAAAATAAATTAAAGCAGTTTTTTTATATCTTAATTTTCTTTCTATAACTCTACCAAAAATAAAAATACCGAGCATATTCCATAATAAATGACTTAAATTTGCATGTAAAAAACCACTAGTTATCAAAGAAAAAATTCTAATACTAAATAAATCGCTAGGATAAGAAACTAAAATTGAAAAAAATTCATCACTCATAAACAATTGAGAAATAAAAATAATACAATTTAATAAAATAATTTGAATTGTAAATTTTGCAGCAAAAATAAACTTTTTAATTGTAACTAAAGGTTTTACAACGTCAGAAAATTTTCTTTTTTTAATTAAAAATAAAAATAAAATAAATGGAAAAGCCAATAATTGTTTAAATAATTTCCAGATAAATTTAACTTCACTTTCAATTTCTTCATTAAAATCATTTTCAGTAAAATCGTATTTTTTAGAAGATTTTTGCATACACTAAATTTATTAAAAGTCTTTAAAAATGTTTCTTTAAACTTAAAATAAAAAATAAATGCCGGAACAGGGGTTGTAGAAATGTGTTTTTGTTCCGGCATATTTAGGGGGTTTGTTTTTGAATGTGAAAAATTGAAACTTCTTTAAAGACATGAGACGAAAGGTGGCCGCCTCATGCTCTAATAAAGAAATTTTGAGTTACTATAATTTATGTATTGCCAAAGTAAAACATTTTTTCAATGCTTACATCAGCAGGAGCAACACCATTTCTATCAATAGCTTCAGTTACAGGATCTCTTCTTCCTGTTGCTTCACTTAATCTAGCTCTATTTGCAGAAGCTTCACTATTGCTTTTTAGTGTGTTTATTACTTCAACAGCAGTTTTTAATTTTTCCATAACTTGACTCATTTGAGATTCTAATTGTAATATTCTTGAATCTGCATGTTGTTTAAATCTTGAAAATTGTTGTTGTTGAATTTGTATTTGTTCTACTAAAACTCTTGAATCAGGTAAATTTGATACTGCATTTCCCCCACCAACATCCATTTTCTCAAACATATGTCCTTGAGCATTATGTATTACATGTTGACTTCCGTTGTGAGTTACAACCTTTGTAGCTTGTATTGCTGCAATTGAATCTTGATTTAATCCACAATTTGCAAGCGTTTGCTGAGCCATATAGTTTTTATAATCAGTATCATTCATTGTAGTTTTATTTAACAGATAATTATTTATAAACCTTTCGTTATTTTAGTATTTCAGTATACATTTTAGTATACTAAATAGTTAAAAATAGCAAAAATCTATAAATATCGAGCAATAATTATGAGTTAATTATGAAAAAAATTAATGTTGATAAAATAATGAAACTATTGTCTAAAGAATTTAAGCAGAATGAGATGCCAATTATAGACTTAATTAAATCACAAACTGATGATGAATACAAAATACTTGTAGGAACCATATTATCTGCCAGAACCAAGGATGAAACCACTGCTAAGGTTTCCAATGCACTGTTTGCAAAAGCTCCATCTATGTTAAAACTGAATAAATTAACACTAAAAGAAATAGAAACATTGATTCGTCCAATAAATTATTATAAAAACAAAGCAAAATATCTTAAAAAACTACCCGAAGTACTTAAAACTGAGTTTCAAGGTAAAATACCCTCTGAAATTGATGATTTAATAAAATTACCAGGAGTTGGAAGAAAAACTGCAAACCTTGTACGAGGAACTGCATTTGGAAAGCCAGCTATTTGTGTTGACACACACGTTCATAGAATATCCAATAGATTAGGTTATGTTAAAACAAAAACACCTCTTGAAACAGAAATGGCATTAAGAAAAAAACTACCAGAAAAATATTGGATAGATTATAACAAATTTCTAGTTTCTTTTGGACAAAACACTTGTAAACCAATAAATCCAAAGTGTAATAAATGTCCTATAAATCAATATTGTAATAGAATTGGAGTAAGTAATCACTCTTAAGTAACAACAAAAACAAAACATTTATAAATAAGTTCACATTAACTAAATAAGGTGAAAATATGTTTAATTTTAAAAATAAAACTCCAAAAGTAAACAAAGAAGAATATATCAATGTTTTAAATAATGCATTAAATATAATGAATGAAAACAAAATACCAAGAATAACATTTCATGTTGAAGAAATAAAAGGACAAAGTGGTTTTTCAAATATGTCTGATTATTATCCTGAAGAACAATTATCAGAGATAGAAAAAAAAATAATCGATGAAAAGAAAAGTTATCAAGTTGTATCCCTTGTATTAAAAGGTTCTTTTAAAGAAAATGTATTTCCAGAACACGATGGAGTTGAAGTATTAAATAGATATGGTGGTTATGCTTTATTACCAGGACATCCTTTTTTATATCATCAAGAAGGAGGAGTATGGGATAACATTTCAGAATTTGTAGATGAAGCATCATCTCCAGATGAATTATTTCCAAAAAAATATTCTCCAGTTGATTTAAAGAAAATTATAGATGAAGAAATTATAAAATATAGTAAATAATTTTAAATCGTTAAAAATGGAATTAAATTTAAGATTGGATTTAGTAAAATCTTCAGACGAAGAAAAATATAAAGAAACTATGAGAGATTTAGCCAATATTATGTTTGATTTTTCAATCGATTACAAAAATAAAGAATACATTTCAGAAATAAAATTAAAATCTAAAAATTTACAAAAATCAAGAGAAAGAATTGAAGAAATATTACAAGAACAAGAAATTAACTTTGATTGCATCACATTCAAACCAAAATCAATAAAAATTTCAGGAATTATTGAAACAATGAGATATTCAATTCAAATTTATCCAACAAAAATAACAACAAAAATACCCGAACAAATACATTTACAAAATGCTAAAACATTAGCATATTCAATAAATAAGTTTTTTTTAGAAAGAAAATATTCAAAATAATTTAAACAAAAATTTATAAATAAATCTATAATTTAGTATTTTATGAATTTTAAAAAATTTAATGAAGTTATAGATAAAATACTTTCTGAATATATTGATGTTTCAGATGTTGCTGTTGAATTATCAAATCAATTAGAAGCATATGAAATAGGATACAATGGATATGATTATGTTGCTAAGTCAATAATACAAAATGATAATTTAAAAGAAGATGTTGTTAAATTAGAAAAAATATTATCAGAAAACAAAATAGATGTTTTATCAGGATTAATTGGAGAAAATTCAACAATTATTGAAGGTTATTTTGGAAATTTAAGTTATGCAGTAGTTTTAAAACCATTAGAATTAGAAACAAAAGTTCCAAAAAATATGGATTTAGAACATATAAAAAAACTAGTTTTAGCTGTAAACGAATATATATTACATAAAAAAAGTTTAAAATATTCAAAATAATTTATTTTCCTTTTCTAATTTCCCTTTTTTCTTTAAATTCAGTTATTATATTTACAAAATCTTCTTTAGAAAATTCTGGCCAAGTATGTTCTATAAAAAACCATTCACTATAAATAGTTTGCCAAGGTAAAAAATTAGAAGTTCTAACTTCACCACTAGTTCTAATAACTAAATCAGGATTAGAATTTAAATATAAATGATTTGCAATTACATCTTCATCAATTACATCTGAAGGAATTTTTTCATCAACAATTTTTTTTACAGCATCAATAATTTCTTCTCTTCCACCATAAGCCATGCATATATTTAATTTATAATTAGAATTATTTTTAGTTTTTTCAGTAACTTCTTCACAGATTTTTCTAACATCTTCAGGCAATAAATTTAATCTTCCCAAAAAATTAATTTTTAGTCCTGCTTTATTTATTTTATCTTCTTCTTTTGAAAGTTTTTTAAATTCATTTTTCATTAAATTAAATAAATAATCAAGTTCATCCTTAGAACGATTAAAATTTTGCATAGAAAATGAATAAATAGTTAATTCATAAATTTTAAATTCTTTACACCATTCAAGAACTTCTTTTAATTTATTTGCTCCATAATTGTGTCCTTCTTTACTTTCTAAACCTTTCTTTTTAGCAAACCTTCTATTACCATCCATAATCATGGCAATGTGATTAATTTCTTTATTCATTCGTAGTTAGTCTTAATAAATCATTTATAAGCTTTATGAATAAAATTAAGAAGTTTTATTAATAAGATATACTAAAGTAATACTTGGTGTATATTATGAAATTAAATTTAAGTATTTTAGTATTAATATTAATTATATTTTTTTCAGCATGTCAAAATGCTCAGTTATATCCAATAACAACAACAGAAGTTAGTGTATTTGAAGAAAATTCAGACATACAACTTCAAACATTCTCATCAGAAGAAGAATTACAAGACTTTACATCTACACAATCTTCATCAAGATATGATTATGGATATGCAACTGCAAAAGGTGGAGCAATATTAATGGATTCAGTTGAAAGTGTTTCTTCTGAAGTATCATCTTCATCATCAAATCAAAATTTAGATTATTCACAAACAAACAATCAAGTGCAAAATGTTGATGAAGGAGACATAATAAAAACAGATGGAGAATATATATACACCATAACAGGAAAAACTCTATTTGTAATCAAAGCATATCCAGGAGAGGATTCAGAAGTAATTTCCAAAATAAAAATAACTCATCAACCATCAGGACTATTCATATATCAAAATAAACTTTTAATTTTTGGAAATGTTGATGATTATAGCAAAGTAGATGAGTCAATTAGACCAAGAACTCAGTTAATGTTTGCAGAAATTTTTGATATTACTAACAAACAAAATATAAAATCAACTTCAGAATTTTTATTTGAAGGAAGTTACTCACAATCAAGAATGATAGATAATAAAATTTATTTAATTTCAAATTTATACAATGGATTTTCAAATCCATATCCAATATATTATGAAAATGGTAATATGAGAAAAATTCCTTACTCAAATATATATAGATTAAATATTCCTTACAATTATCCTGAATTTGCAGGAATACAAAGTATAGATATTATAAATGAAAAAATTATAAATGAAAAAATTATCGCATTAGAAAGTGGAATGAATATATACATGTCAGAAAATAATTTATTTTTAGCATCAACAGAGTATTTTAATCAATGGGAATTACAACAAAAAATAACAAAAGAAATTTTAAAACCTTACTTAAATTTAGATGATGAAGAATTAATAAATGAAATACAATTAACAAGCAATAAAATTCTTTCAAACTATGAAAAAGAAAGCAAAATAATGCAAGTGTATTATGAAGCAATGCAAAGATTATCTTATGAAAACCAAGATGAATTACAAGCTAAAATACAAGAAAAAACAGATGAAGAAATTGCTAAAATAGAATATAGAACCTATTCATTAATAAGTAAAGTTGAATTAAATGATGGAAATTTAGAAGTTAAAAATACCGCTAAAATTCCAGGAAGATTAAACAATCAATTTTCAATGGATGAATTTAAAAATAATTTAAGAATAGCTACAACAATAGATTCTACATGGTACAATGGAAAATCAACAGAATCAGAAAATCACATATATACTTTAAGTGAAGATATGAATATTTTAGATTCAATAAAAGGAATTGCAAAAACAGAATCAATATATTCAACAAGATTTGTTGGTGATAGATTATATATGGTTACATTTAGACAAATAGATCCATTCTTTGTTTTCGATTTATCAAATCCAGAAAATATAAAAGAATTAGGACAATTAAAAATTCCAGGATTTTCAAGATACTTACATCCATACGATGAAAATATGTTAATTGGAATTGGAAGAGATGCAACAGAAGAAGGAAGACAAGAAGGATTAAAAATATCTTTATTTGATGTATCCGATCCAAAAAATCCAAAAGAAGTTGCAAAATATGTTTCCGATGAAAAATATTCTTCATCAACAGCAGAATATGAACACAAAGCATTTTTGTTTTCCAAAGAAAAAGAATTATTAGTAATTCCAATTTATAGTTACAACTACAAATCAAGTGGAAATTTCAATGGAGCTTTGGTTTTTAAAATAACTGAAGATGAAATTAAAGCAAGAGGATTAATAGATCATAGTTCTACACAAGATAATTATTATTATGGTTCGATGGTAGAAAGAAGTTTATTTATTGAAAACGAACTTTATACAAAGTCACAAAATCTTTTAAGAATAAACTCTCTTGATGACTTAAGTTCAATAAATAAAATAACTTTAAAGGAAGACTATGAAGGAGATATTCCTATTTATTAATTTTTAATTTTTCTTTTTGTTTTTACTTAAAATCAAAGACAATCAAAGGAACTAACATTTCATTTTCACTTGTCCCGCTATGAACTCCAGGATGAAATTCTTTTTTAGAATTAATAATACTATCTCTTAAAACATATTCATCTTTCATAATAAGAATATAATCTCCAATTCTATCAAAAATCTTTTTATTTGGCGTATATAATCCAAACAAATTTTTCTTAACAGCTTCTTCTGATTTTATTAAATGACAACAATGTTTTAATTTTGTTTTAACATAAGATTCAAATTCTTTCATTTTAGAAGGTTTAACATAACAATAAACAGTTCTTGGATCTCCACACAAAGGCATAGTTAAACATTCTTTTAATTTAGGATGTTGACTTAATTCAATATATTTTTGTTTTGTAGTTTCAATAAAACCATGATCCGCAGTAATGATTAATTTAGTATTTGTTTTTTCTAATTTTTTACTTAACTTTTCAATTTTATTACACAATTCTAAATAATGATTTTTAACTTCTTTACTATTTGGACCAAATTTATGAGATAAACTATCAAATGTATCCCAATAAGCATAAATATATTTTTTCTTATTGTTTAATTTAACAACTTTATTTATTTGATTAAATAAACCATTCATAGAAGTAAATCCAATTAAATTTGTTTTTTCTGTTACAAATTGAGTTAAATCTCCACCATTTATTTTTTTAGGTTTAATACTATATGTTTCAGCTTTCATATCATTTACAAATGGTTTGAAATTAAAAATATCTTTTATATCAATTCCCATCTTACCAAAATTTTCACTTTTAATTCTTAAATTAAATTTTAAAGTTGTAGTAATAACTCCTAATTCTTTCAAAAACATATACCAGCCGGTCATTCCACTTTGCTGAGCAGGATAACCACTATAAAACATCGGAATAACACTAGCAGTAGTAGCAGGAAAAACAGAAGTAATACTTGATTTCAAGTGTTCTTTTAAAATAGTATTTTCTCTTTTTTTAATGTAGTTATATCCTAAACCATCAATTATTAATAAAACAACATTTTTATATGTTTTAATTTCATTGCTAGGTAAAACTTTTAATTCATTGTATAAATGTTTTCCACCAAAAGATTTTTTTATAGAACTCATTAAATTAGCAAGACTTCCATTTTTATAGTTTGGTAACATAATCTTAGTGATTTAAGTTAATTTATAAAACTATTCGTTATTTTTCAGAAATATTTTTTGTAATTTTTGAATTTTCTCATGAGTTTTTTTTAATTTTTCATTTGCAAGTTCAGTTACAAATTTTAAATAATTTTCATCAACAATTAATTTTCCATCTACTCCAACTGGAGCATCAATTCTTTCACTTCCATTTATTTTTACAATAATTTTTTCATTTAAACTCATTATTCCAGAATCTTTTAAACCAATTTCTTGACAAATTAAAATTAATTTTTTAGCATCATCTATAGTTTTGCAACAAATATGAATAATTAAAGGTTCAAACTTAAACCTAACTATTGTTGAAGGTAAATCTTTTAGAGCATCTAATATTTGTTGAAAACCAACAACAACATGACTTACAAAAATCCAATTCGCAGTATTTTTTTTATTATCAACATCTATTGTAAAAATACTAATTCTTCCAGAACATGAAGAAGTTGTAAAATAATTTTCTTTAGAATTA
This sequence comes from Candidatus Woesearchaeota archaeon, assembly GCA_050187915.1. GTDB lineage: Archaea > Nanobdellota > Nanobdellia > Woesearchaeales > SKGA01 > JAQUYS01. Next base: position 4,898 of record JBFXLI010000011.1, on the reverse strand, counting down.
ATAATATTAATTAAAGGAATCATTTCAGTATCAACATCACCCTTTTTAGATTTATCAGGTTTATATAATTTATCAAGACATTCTTTTTTTTCTTTTTCAAAATCAAACATAAAAAAAGTAATTTAAATTATTTTATAAAATTAAGGTTTTAACCATGATCCAGTTTTGTTGTAATATTCTTTCATGAATAAAGATTTTAATCTACATTCTTCAGTGTAATAACCTCGTTCATCCGATATATTCTTTTTTATAAATTCAAGTTTAATTTTTTGTAAAGGAGTTAATATTTTATCTGCTTCTTTTGAATTTTCAGGAATTATAGTATTAAATAAATACGCTTCTAAAGCTATTTCTCTTACAATATCTTCTGATGGTTCAGCGCCTATAACATATTTAGTTCCACTTCTAGTGTATATTTTTTTAAAAGTTTTTAATTTGAATGTTCCATTAAATCTTTCAACATCCTGAGGTATTTCAATAAAATAATTTTTTGATACAAATTTATGTTTATTTTTGTCTAAAATTATATAATTAAACTTTCCACTTATCAAATTTATTGAAGAAATAGAATTTTTTTTAAAAGCAATATTTGTTCCTTTTAATAATGCATCGTCATCAATTCCATTTCTAATTAATAAATCAGAAATTTCATGTAGTCTTTTAATGTAAATATTCACTCTTTCGTAAATTTTATTTTCATCCATATATTTTCACTTGTCCTATTCTTTTTAAAAGTTTGTTTTAAAAATTTAAAGCTGATACTAAAGTCATCAATATAGTAATTAATATAATTAACAGTAAAGAACTTATTTTAAGAATGTGTTTAATTTTTTTCATATAATTCACTTTTTTTGTTATTTTTTCATATTTTAAGAATAAGAAAAATAAAAAATAAAAAAATTATTTTTTCTTCATAACTATTGAAGATAATAAGATAACTCCAACAAGAGCAAGGATTACCAATATAATTAACAATGTTAAATATAATGTTCCTGAACGGAAATCATCTTGTCCAGCTACTGGATTAAATACAGTTGAAGTAGGGATATTATTTATTGGCTGTATATTAAATCCATTGTTGTTATCTACTGAATCTGAATCTTCCTCATTTTCTTGTTCATTTGTTCCACAATTAACTTCAATTAAAATTGATTCTCTATCAGTTAATTCATTATCTTCATCATATGCTTCAACTTCTAAAACATAACTTCCTTCTTCAATGTCAGATGGTAAATTAAGAATAAAATCTCTGCTATCTGAGTCTCTGCTTTCTAAATCTTCAAACATATAAGATTCTCTTAAGTCTAAACCAGAACTTTTAACAATAATTCTTCCATCATCTTGGTCATTACTTCCAGTGTTTTTATAATCAACTGAAACAGTAAGTTGTTTGTCTGAACAAGTTAAAGTATAAGGACTAACTTCAATATTAGTTATAGTTATTTCATCTTTTTCTCTGTCAATTTCTAATGTGAATGTCCATACAACATAATGATCAAAATCAGTTTCAGAATCTGTTCCTTTTACAGTAACTGTAAATGTAGCACTATCTTCTGAATCTTCATCAAGTTCATCAGGATCAATTGTAAAACTCATTTCAAATTCATAATTATCTCCTTCTTCAATATCAACTTCATTAGATTCTTCTTCATCAATGAAATCCCATTCAGCATTACTTTCAACATCTAATTCAACAAAAACATCTTCCATTTCTGCATCATCATCGTCTTGATTGTGTTCAACATCAATAACTATTTTTATTTCGTCGCCTTCTTTTAATTCATCGTATGAATCTCCGTTGCTATTAAAAGTATCTTCTTTGTCTCCATTAACATATAATTTTATACTTTCAATTGATAAATAACTTGAAGTTTTGAAATAAATATCAGCAGTATCTTGAACAGTTTGAGTTTCATGAACTCCACTAACAGTTAAATAACCATATTTGTATTCAATACCAGCATCAGAACTATTTGGAATAATTCCTGTTAAAGTTAAAGTAATTTCTTCATTAACTGCTAAAGTATTTTTATAACTACCAACTACTAAAACTGTATTTGGAATTTCATTTCCAGAAGTTGTTTTAGCTGAAACTTGAACATTAGTTAATGGTTCAATACCAGTATTTTTTATTGTTATAGTTCTAACTTGACTTGATTGTCTATCTCCTTCAAAAACAACTCTTGATTCAATAACATCAATTCTAGGTACATTATTTTTAACTTCTATGTTAAATATATCTGAATCAGTTGCGTTTAAAGAATCTTTAACTTGAACATTAATTGCAGAATAAACTCCAACAGCAGTTGGTGTCCATTGAATTAAACCAGTATTTGATATAGTCATACCAGCAGGTTGATTTGAAATTGTATAAGTTAAAGTACTATTTACAGCATCAGTATTTGCTTCAACTTGATGGCTGAAACTATCTCCTAAAGCCATAACAACATCATCAATATCAGTTAAAGTTACAGTACTTGTAGCTTCTAAAGATAAACTAGCTTCATTATTAGCTGTATTGTCTTCATTAACTACTAATGTAGCTTTAACATCAAAGTTTCCTTTTTGTATATAAGAATAAGTTGTTTTAATTTCTTCTGAAGTGTGAACATTAATACTTCCAACATAAAGTGTTTTAGTATGTCCATCACCAAAGTCAATAACTAAATAACTCATTGGATAGAGATTATCATATCCATCATTATAAATTTTAACTGAAAATTCCACTTCTTCTCCAACACTTGGTTGTAAAGAACTTGCTTTAAAATCATTTAAAACAAAATCTTCTGGAGCAGGTGGTGTGTTTTTTATTGCACTTACAGGTAATGCTAAAAGTAACATAACTGTTAATACAATACTTATAATTTTATTTGCATTCATTTTTTTACCCCTACGAATTTAATATAATATTTATAATGTAATTCAAACTTAATTTATAAATGTTTCGTTAAGTTGTTACTTTCAAGTGATATTTATAAATAAAAAGAAATATTATACTTTTTAAGCTTAAAATGACATTAAAATAAAGAAAAAATGATATTTTATCCCCTATTACTGAAATTAAACACTTTAGACAAGTCTACTTGCTCTTTAAGCTTCAATTCATCTTCTGTCCAGCTAGATTTTTTCTTTTCTTCTGGCTTAGTTTCTTCTGGTTTAGCTTGATTTTCTTGATTAGTGTTAATATTTTCTTCTGGCTTAGTTTCTTCTTGCTTCACTTTTAAAAAATCATTTTCTTCTTCTTTTTCTTGATTATTAACTTCTGAAGTATTTAATTCAATATGTAAATCATCATTTAAATTATTATTTCCTTCTTGTTTTATTTCTTCATCAGAATACTTTTCTTCACTTTTATTTTCTTCTGCTTTCAATTGTTCTTCTTCTTGTTTTATTTCTGCTTTCAATTGTTCTTCTTCTGCTTTCAATCTTTTTTCTTCTTCATCATATTGTTGACTTAAACTCATTTCATTTTGTACTCTCATTGCACTATATTCTTCTGGAGAAATTTGTTTAGGTTTTTCAGTTTCAACAAAATTACTTCTATTAAATTGTTTTGGTTCTTCTGGCTTAGTTTCTTGATTCATTGGTGCTTGTTCTCTAGGTTTAGAGGGTAACCAATTTTCATCTTTTTTTGGAGCTGCATAAAAATTTTCTATTTTAGAATAATTTTCTGGACCTATATTTTTACCAAAATTGTCATTAGGATCTTTGTATTCTTTTTTACCAATTTCTTCAATAGTTTTTAGAATTTCATTGTTAGAAGTTATAGTATTAGTTGCTTTTTCACTCCAATTTGATTTAGATTCAATCTTAGGTTCTTCTTTTTTTATTTCTTGAATTGGTTCTGGTTCTTCTTTCTTTATATTTTGTTCTATATATTTATCAACATCAACTTTATTTTCTTGTTTTATTTCCGGCATTGGCGGAATATACATTTCATTTTCTTCTTTTTGTTCTTTTTTAACATTTTGTTGAGCAATAACTTTATTAGAAGTTTCATACATTTCTTTTGCTATTCTCATAGCTTCATTTTCATTAATAGCAAGTCCGCCTTTTAAAAGAGTATTAGCCAATTGTTTTAGTTCTTCATTTTCCATAAATACACACCTATATACTTTTTTAGACGCCTATTATTTAAATGTTTTTGTATTAAGAGTTATTTTTCAATTCATACAAATCTTCAACATTCAGTATAGAAATATCTTGAACATCACTATCATCATAGCCAATTCTTTCACACATTGTGTTCAAAAACATATCAATAAAATTAAAATCTTTTAAAGAATTAAAATTATAAGTATTATCTAAAAAAAAGTAAAAATTTTTATCAGGAAAATCTTTCTTCAAATTTTCTGTTAATTTGTATTTACATTGTCCAGATTTTGTAGTTATTAAAACTCCAATGTTTTTGGATGATAAAAACCTTACATATTTGCCATAAAGTTGTTTTTTTAATTTTTCAACAAATTTTTCGTCAAATACGTTGATTTCTTCACTTTTTGGATTATAAGTATAAACTTTTTTTTCATTCTTAAGTAAAAGAGCTCTTGGATGAAATAAACCATCGCCAATATATAGAAAATCTTCATCTTCAGAAACTTTTGCATTAGAACAACCTAATATTTGTCCTGCATATTCAGTATGTCTAGGTTTTATTAATTTTACTTCAATTCCATGACTTTCTAACTGACTCAAAAAATTATCTAAACTATTAAAATATTGAATAGTTGTAAATAATATTATTTTTTTGGGCAAAATTTCAAGTAATTCCTTTGATAAATTAAAAATTTCTGTATATCTTACTTCTATATGAATTATATCCATAAATTTTGGTTATTTAAGTATCTTATAAATTTTTTCGTAATTTTTTTAATTTTTTTAATAGAAACCTTTATAAA
>JBFXLI010000010.1:11850-42379 GCA_050187915.1 Candidatus Woesearchaeota archaeon | reverse complement strand
ACCTGGTGGTACAGGAATTACAATTTTACTCATTTCAGCTAAATTAGCTCCTTTGCCACCTAACAACTCTTTCATTTATTTACTTCCTTATTCAAAGGAATATACATATTTTTCACTCATTTTTATCTTTTGCCTCTATTTTTTTATATTTTTTTAAAGCCAGTAAAGAGAAAAAAAATCTGTTTATAAAATTTGTTGTTAAAAATCACACATATTTTCAATTTTATTTTAAATAAATATTTCAATTTAATTTAAAGTCCATAATTTTATAAATAATCTACCAATTCTTTAAATATGAATTATAATAGCGTTATTTTAAGATATGGAGAAATAGGTTTAAAAAGTGATAGAAATAGAAAGTATTTTGAAACATTATATTTAAGCGCAATAAAAGAAGCATTAAAAAATTTTAAAAACATTAAAATTATTAGTTATGGTAAAAGATTTATAATTTATCATGAAGAATCAAACCAATTTATAAAACTTCTAAAAAAAATTCCAGGAATACAAGGTTTTTCGCCATCTTTTTATTTTGAATTTAAAACAAAACAAGAGTTAATTAAAGAAGTCTTTAATCAAACTCAAAATCTAATTAAAAATAAAACATTTAGAATAACAACAAAAAGAGTGGGGCATAATCATGATTTTTCTTCCATGGATTTGGCAATGGAAATTGGAAAAGAATTAGAACCTCTAAGTAAAGGTGTAGACTTAAACAATCCAGATATAAACATTCATTTAGAAATAAGAAATAATTTATGTCACATTTATTATGAATCATTCGATGGAGTTGGAGGACTTCCACCAACAAGTGCAGGAAAAGTTTTAGCATTATTTTCAGGAGGGATTGATTCACCAGTTGCAGCATATCAATTTCTAAAAAGAGGATGTACAGTAGATTTTATTTATATCAACCTTTTAGGAGATGCACCCTTCAATGAACTTGCTAAGGTTTACAACGAATTAATTAATAATTATGTATATGGATATATTCCAAAATTATATGTAGTCAATGCAGAAGATTTAGTTGAAAAATTAAAATCTGAAGTTGATGGAACACTAAGACAAATATTTTTAAAAATAATTTTTTATAAAATATCCGAAATAATCGCAAATAAAAATAAATATATTGCAATTGTTACAGGAGAAGCAGTATCTCAAAAATCAAGTCAAACACTTTTAAGTTTAAAAGTAATAGATAGTCAAGTAAATACAATGGTTTTACGTCCTTTAATTGGAATGGATAAAATTGAAATAACAAAAATAGCAAGAGAAATAGGTACATTTTCTTTGTCAGAAAAAGTTAAAGAATATTGTAATTTATCTGAAGGACCTGTTACTACGAATCCAACGTTAGATGTATTAAAAAAATTACCTGATATTGAAAACTTAATTCAAGAAGCAATAAAAAATACAATTATATTCAAAGGAAAATTAAATATAGATGAAACTCCAAAACAAGAATTTAAAGATGCAATTATTGTAGATATAAGAAGTGAAGAAAAAAGAAAATTAAAACCAATAAATTCTGAAATAAACATAGAATATCCTGAAATTTTACATAATTTTGATAAATTCTCAAAAGACAAAAAATATATTATTGTATGTGATTTTGGTATGAAATCATTAGATGTTGCAAACAAATTATCAAAAAAACAAATCAACGCAATACCGAAATCAATCAAAGAAATTCTAAAAGAACCCACACATTTTTGTCAAAGATAGTTTTTTAAATACCACAAATATTCATTATTTATGGAAATGGAAAAAACAACAGAATTTACAGCAGAAGAGCTTTCTTATGCTGCACATGATAAAATAGACGCTCTTATTGATGTTCTTATAGAAAAAAATATAATTACTGAAGAAGAATTTGTAGACTCTCTAAAAAACATTTATAAGCAAATTGAAGAAGAAAACAAGCAATAAAACGAATAGTTTTTATATTTGTTATATTTTAGATTTCTTATGAACTTACCTATTGAATATAAAAAATACGTTGAAAATTTGAAAATCAATCAATTAGGTAAAGAAATTCTTGAAAAAAGATACTTAGCAAGAGATAAAGAAGGAAATATAATTGAAACAATAGAAGAATTATTCTTTAGAGTTGCAAACAACATTGCTCAAGCAGATAATAATTACAAAGGAAACATAAAAGAAACAGAAGAAGAATTTTTTAAAGTACTTACATCTTTAGAATTAGTGCCTGCATCACCTATATTAATGAATGCAGGAAATAGATTACAATTTTTATTTTCAGATCATGCACTTGAAGTATCTGATTCTTTAGAAAACATATTTGAAGTTTTAAAAATTGCAGCAACAATACAACAAAATGGTGGTGGAGTAGGGTTTAATTTCAGTAAAATTCGTCCAAGATTTGATGAAGTTTCAGGATTAAAAAATGTTGCATTTGGACCTTTAAGTGTAATGGAAATTTTTGATAAATCTTTTAGTGCAATACTTCAAGGAGGTAGACGTCCTGGTGCTAATATGGCTATACTTTCAATTTCACATCCAGATATAGAAGATTTTATAGAAGCAAAGAAAAATTTAGGAGTATTATCTAATTTTAACTTATCTATTTCTGTAACAGATGAGTTTATTGATGCTGTAATAAATGATAAAGATTTTAATTTAATAAATCCAAGAAATAATGAAGTAGCTAAAACATTAAAAGCTAGAGATTTATTTTTAAAAATAACTTCTTTTGCTTGGGGAACAGGAGATCCAGGTTTAATATTCATAGATGAAATGAATAGAAAATACCCATTTGAGGATAAAAAAGTTTTGTGTACTAGTTGTTGTGGACAATATGAACTTGAAGCATATGAAGGAGTTCCATATGCACACATTAATTTAACAAAAATATTAAATGAAAAAAATGAAGTTGATTTAGAGAAATTAAAAAATTTAATTCATACTGCAGTACATTTTCTTGATAATTGTATAGATATGCATAAATATACACACCCTCTAATAGAACAAAAAACCAAAGAAACAAGAAAAATAGGACTAGGTGTAATGGGATTTGCAGATTTACTATTTATGTTAAATATTGAATATGGTTCTGAAAAATGTCTAGAATTAATAACAACTATAATGAGAACTATAAAAAAAGAATCAAGAAAAGCTTCAAAAGCACTTTCATTTAAAAGAGGAACATTTCCATTATTCGGTAGAAGTTCAATAGATGAACCAACAAGAAATGCAACATTAACTTCAATAGCACCGACAGGTTCAACTAGCTTAATTGCAGGCGTTTCACAATCAATAGAACCTGTTTATGCATTATCTTACACTTCAAAAAATTCATCAGGAGCTGAATATACAGTATTAAACTCAATATTTAAAAAAGCAGTAGATGAATTAAATATAACAACAAATGAAAAAGTTCAATTACAATTTGTAGATTCCGTTGCTAAAATCTCATGGATTGATGATAATTTCAAAAAAGTATTTAAAACATCTTTAGATATATCTCCCAATGATCATTTAAAAGTAATGGCTACATTCCAAAAATTTGTAGATAATTCAATTTCAAAAACAATAAATTTACCTCATTTGGCTTCAATTCAAGATGTACAAAAAATATATTTAGATGCATTTAAGTTCAAATGTAAAGGAATCACAATATATAGAGATGGATGTCGTTCAGACCAAATACTTTCAAATAAACATCAAACTAAACTTTATGCTTTCGAAAATTAAAAGTTTAGTATATAAATAAATCAAAATTAAGTGTATTCTTTAATATATATTTAGGGAAATATACTTTTCAATATTTTTTTTATTATACAAACATGTTTTTAAAGGAATCAATTTACAACATAAACAAGGGGAGTTTAATATTCCATTTATTTTTAATTTTAAAATTATGAAGGTGTGTGATGTGGAAAATAATAATTTAGAAAATAATTCAAATCAATCTTCTTTAGTTTCATTTCTTGAATCTAAAAAAGTGATTTTGTCTGAACAAGCAAAAAATATTATCAATAATTCAACTCATTTAAAAGAAATGGGACAAATAATTTTTCTTGATAGATATTCTTTAAAACAAAACAGAGGGCATGTTGAAATAGGAGATTTAATTATCGCAATATCTAAAGATCATCCAAAATATCCAAAAAAAGATTTAGGAATTGTTGTAGAAAAAAATGAAAAAGACTTGAAGTTAAAAATGATTACAGGTATTTATGCAGAAAATTTATTGAAACAATTAAAAAATGAAACAACAAATGAAGAAGATGAATTCTTAGAAGTAGATTTAATGAAATGTGATAAACCTATTGAAAGTATTTTTGATACATTTAAAAGAGTAGCAAAAGCAGTTGCATCTGTAGAAGAAAATAAAGAAGAATATGAAAACAAATTTTTAACTGAATTAATGTCAGGACACATTCAACCAGCAGGAAGAATAATGGCTGGAGCACAAGTTAATAATCAAGGAGAATATACATCAAATTTAACACTTTACAATTGTTTTGTTATACCCTCTCCAAAAGATTCAAGAGTTTCAATAATAAAAGACACATTATATCACTTAGTAGAAATAATGAGCAGAGGAGGAGGTGTAGGAATTAACTTAAATACACTTCGTCCAAAATATACATACATAAAAGGAGTAAATGGAAAATCAAGTGGTTCAGTTTCTTGGGGAAATTTATATTCAAATGCAACAGGACTAATTGAACAAGGAGGTTCAAGAAGAGGAGCACTAATGTTAGTACTTTCAGATTGGCACCCAGATATTGAAGATTTTATAACATCAAAACAAAAAATAGGATTTTTAGATAATGCAAATATTTCAGTTTTAATTTCCAATGCATTTATGGATGCAGTAAAAAATAATAAAGATTGGAATTTAGAATTTCCAAATTTAGATAATCAAGACATAAAAAAAATATATGATGTTGAATGGGATGGAGATTTAACGGCTTGGAAAAATAAAGGTTATCCAACGCATATATACAAAACAATTAAAGCAAGAGATTTATGGAAACAATTAATTACTCTCGCTTGGAAATCTGCTGAACCAGGAATAATATTTATAGACAGATATAATGACTTCAGTAATTCATGGTATTACAATAAAATAATATGTACAAATCCTTGTGGAGAACAAGGACTTCCAGGATGGGGAGTTTGTAATTTAGGACATTTAGCTTTACATTCTTTTTTAATTAAAAAAGGAGAAGATGATTTAGGACCAATTTATGATTTTAATTGGGAAGCATTAAAGAATTCAACAAAAACATTAGTTAGATTCCTTGATAATTTGATTGATTTAACACCATATGTATTCAAAGAAATAGAAGACAATCAAAAAACAGAAAGAAGAGTTGGATTAGGTTCTTTAGGATTGGCTGAAGTTTTAATAAGATTAAGATTAAAATTTGGCGATGAACAATCATTACAATTTATAGATAAATTATACAAAGAAATTGCAGTAAATTCTTATGAAACTTCAGTTGAGTTGGCAAAAGAAAAAGGTTCATTTGAAAAATTAAATATTGAAAAGTATATGCAAAGTAAATTTATACAAAGCCTACCTTTAGAACTTCAAAATAAAATAAAACAAAATGGAATAAGAAATGTAACTCTATTAACTCAAGCACCAACAGGAACAGTCGGTTCAATGCTTGGAACATCAACAGGAATAGAACCATTTTATGCATTTAAATATTTCCAACAATCAAGATTAGGATTTCATGAAGTCGAAATTGAATTAGCACAAGATTACAAAAAAAATGAAAATTCAAATCTTCCTGAGTTTTTTATTTCAGCAATGGATTTAAAGGCAGAAGATCATATTAGAGTTCAAGCAGCAATACAAAGATGGACAGATTCTTCAATTTCAAAAACAGCAAATGCACCAAGTAATTTTACAGTTGAAGATACAATGAAACTTTATGAATTAGCATTTGATTTGAATTGTAAAGGTGTTACAATATATAGAGATGGTTCAAGAGACGAACAAGTATTATCAACAGATGCAAAAACTGGAGAGAAAAATGTTGCTGAAAAAAATATTTCACCAACAAAAGAAATAGAAGAAAAACCAATTGAAGAAGTTGTATATGGAAGTCAACCAGGAAATACTTGTCCTATGTGTAAAAAAGGAACAATGATAAAATCAGGTGGTTGTACAGAATGTTCAATGGGTTGTGGCTTCAAAGGAAGTTGCGACATGAAATGAGCAACCCAGTGAATCTTCGACATGAAAAAATTTAAGAAATTTTTGACGTCTCAAAATTTATTTTAATAAAATTTTAAGATTTTAACGCGGTTGCGACATGAAATAATTTTTAGTATACTTAAATTTAGAATTTTTTTTTATTTTTTAAAAATCATTTTTTAAATTAAATATGTGTGTTTGTTGTTCACTTTCTTCTCTAACTCTATTTTTTCTTTCAATTCCCCGTACATAATATTCTTCTTTTTGACTTAAAAGCCAAAGATAATCGGACAATCTATTCACATAAATTAAAGCATGTTGATTTGAATATTTTAAATTATATAAATATCTTTCAAGTCTTCTGATAACTGTTCTTGCAACTTCAATATGAGCAGAACTAACTATATCTCCAGGTATAAACCAGTTATCAATATCATTAAAATTTTCGAGAATTGAAATTTCTTCTTCAATCATTATAACATCTTTTTGAGTTATTGTTTTTGTTAATTTATTGTAATCTTCTTTTGCAGTGGCTATTTCTGCCCCTAAAATAAATAATTTTTCTTGAATTCTAAGAATTTCTTTTTTCAAATTTGGCGCTATTGCATGTGCTCTAGCTACACCTAATTGAGCATTTGCTTCATCTATGGTACCATTAACATGCATAATTCCATGATTTTTAGCCACAACTTTTCCAAAAAGAAGTTGAGTTTTACCCTTATCACCAAACTTTGTGGTTATAGCCATAAAATTAGATTTAATTATCTAATATTTAAGTATTTGTATATATCTAACGCTAAATATAAAAAGGAGTTGTTTTTTATTTATTAAGTGGTAATAATATGACGATACAATTATCTTCCTTCGATATACATTTTTTAATGAATGATTTTAATGAATTAATAGGCTCTAAAATAGAAAAAATATTTCAAATAGAGAATGAATTTACATTATTGTTCGTTCTTCATATACCTTCAAAAGGAAAACAATATTTATTTTTATCTTTACCTTCAACAATTTGTTTAGTTGACTATAAACCACAATTTCCTGAAGTTCCACCAAATTTCTGTGCTTCTTTAAGAAGAAAAATAAATAATGCAAGAATAACAAATATTTATCAAAAAGATTTTGAAAGAATAATAATAATCGAGTTATCAACTAAAAATGGAACATCAAAATTAATCATAGAATTATTTTCAATAGGAAACATAATACTTGTAGATGAAACAAATAAAATATTATCCATTGCACATTCACATTCATGGGAAAGCAAACTTCTCAGAGTAGGAAAAGAATATACATTCCCTAACCCCCAAATAAATCCTCTAACTTTAAATTTAAAAGAATTTAAAGATTTAATAAAAAACTCTAACAAAGAATCTATTGTAAAATCTTTAGCAATAGACTTAAGTTTAGGGGGAACTTATGCAGAACAAGTTTTAGAAACAACAAAAATAGATAAAAATTCAGAAATAAATAAAATAACTGATTTAGACTTAGAAATTATCTATTCATCATTTCAAAAAATAATAAATAGAAAAGAAGAGAATTTCAATAAAAAAATAAGTGAAGAAGTTTTAAAAAGTTTAAAAGAAGAATCAAAAAAAGATGAACACAAAAAAACAAATGAAGTTGTTTCCAAATTAAATAAAATAATTAAGGCACAATCAAATCAATTAACAGGATTAGATGCATCACAACAAGAAAATCAAGAAAAAGGAGAATTAATATATAAAAATTATGTAGAAGTTGAAAAAATATTAAATGAAATAAAAACATTGAAAAAAACAATGAGTTGGAAAGACATAAAAGAAAAATTAAAACAAAATAAATTATTTGTTTCATTAGATGAAAACAATGGAACACTAATATTAAACTTAAATTAAAATGAATCAATTTTTAGAAAGATATAAAAAATTAGGAATGGAATTTAATCCAGAAGAATTTATGAATTTAAAAAATTCTTTAAGAATTAATACCTTAAGAATAGATGAAAATCAACTAATTGTAAGATTAAAAAAACAAAAAGTTAAATTAGAAAAAATTCCCTTCTTAGAAAATGCATATTGGTATGAAGCAGAATTTTCTTTAGCATCATCAATAGAATACTTATTAGGTTACATATATATTCAAGAAACCGCAAGTCAAATACCTGCACAAGTTCTTTTATCAGATTTAAAAAATAAAAAAAATGTAAAAGTTTTAGATATGTGTGCAGCTCCAGGAAGCAAAACAACACAAATTGCTCAAATATTGAAAGATGAAAATTTAGTAATCGCTTTAGATAATAATTCATTAAGATTAACACCCTTAAAAAATAACATAGAACGTTTAAGATTAAAATCAATAGTAGTTATAAAAAAAGATGCAAGATATGCAGATGATTTAAATTTAAAATTTTCTCATATTTTACTTGATGCACCTTGTAGCGGAAATTTTTGCGTTGAAAAAAACTTTTTTTCCATAAGAAATTTAGAAGGGATAAAAGGCAGAGCACAACTTCAAAAAGAATTATTAAGAGCAGCATATAAATGTCTGGATGATAATGGAATTTTAGTTTATTCAACATGCTCCTTAGAACCAGAAGAAGATGAAATTGTGATTGATGAATTTCTTAAAAAATATCCTGATATGAAATTAGTAGATACTAATTTGAAAATTGGTGACAAAGGTATGACTGAAGTTTTTGATTTAAAACTTGAAGATTCTATAAAATTAACAAGAAAATTTTGGCCACATAAAACAAAAACAGAAGGTTTTTTTATTGCAAAGATGAAAAAATCAAATTAATTTTTAACTTTATTAGAGTTAATTAATAAAGTATTTATAAATGAAATCTTAAAATTTAATGTTTTTAAGGTAATTTTCGCTAAATATATAAACACCTTTTAATATCTAAAAATTTACGAACAATTAGTGATGGGGGAAAACCATTTAAAAGTGGTAACAAATCGAAAGATTTATAAATAGGAATACATTTTCGTAACTAATGTGTAATTACTACTCAGGAACAAACTGAGCGATTACCTAAAATATGCGCATAATAAAGAGGTAAAAAAAATGACTGAATCAAATACTAATTTGCCAGAATGGGCAAACGAAATGAAAAAAATTTTTTCATCTGAATTAAATAATCGTAAAGAAAAATTTTCTCAGGAATTAAGAGATATTTCTGTTAAGTATAAAACTAAATTAATGAGTATTATTGATAAAACTCACCCTCAACGTAAAAATTTGGAAAAATACGAATTAGATACAGGCATTCAAAAAGATACATATTTAAAAAATACTGCTGCTGAAATTAATGAAATATTTGAAGGTATTGATGTTGTTGAATCTTTTGCAGGAGAAGAATACTTAAAAAATTCTACCAAAACTAAATTAGATGATAGTTTAAACACATACATAAGTGATATGAAATACATTTTAGCTGATTATGAAAATGAATTAAATGAAATTGTTGATAACACACATCCAATTAAAGAAACATCAAAATGGGGAAAATGGTATGCAGGAGTTTTATATACAACTGCTTTAGCAACTGCATTTGCTGCAGCACTACATTTTAATGTTAATAATATTGGCGAAAAAACTCACGATAAATTCTTTTCACAATATGGCAATGATGCTAAACTTAGAGAAGACATAGTAAAATTAAAAAATACAATTACAGATAAAGATTCTTTAATAAATGAATATTTAGGATTAATATTTACACCAAGCACAAGCATTGCTCAAAAAGAAACTTCAAAACCAAAAATAAATTCTGAAGAAGATAATAATGATGATGGTTGGTATGATGAACCTGAAGATTCTTTATATGGAAATTATATTAACGTACATGATCATTTTGAAAGAGGAAGACAAAAATTTACAGAAAGTTTAGAAACTACAGCTAAAGATACAACTCTTGAAGGTTCCATAGGTTTAGGTTTAAAATTAAAAGATTTGAATTCAAATTACACACCTACAAAAGCAAAAGAATTTTTTAGAGATATAGAAAATAAAGCAAAAGATAGTATTGAAGTTTATCAGTTAATAGTTACTGATCCAGAATTTCAAAAATACAACGAATTCGACAAATTAAATCCAGCTGAACAAAAATTATACTTAGCTAGATTTAGATTAGGACAAAATGAAAAAAGACTTGATGACTTAGTAAAAAATTCAGTTCCAAAAAATAAGTATAATGTTTTGATGTCAAAATATACAACTTTAGGCAACGATTTAAACAAAACAGAAGATGCTTACAATAAAGCAAAAGCAAGAGCAGATAGTTTAGAAAAAATTGCTAATAAAAACATTTACATGAACGTAAAACATGTTAAACCAAGTTCAAGAGGTAATTAAAATGAAAAATATTTACAACGGATTAAAGAATGTAGTTAATCATGTATGGGAAAATTTACCATTATACGTTGGAGCAACTGCAATCGCACTTAATGCACAAACAAAAACAATACAAGTGCCAGATTCAGCAGGTTACTCAGGTTCAATCAATCCATCAAAAATAGATACTATAAATGTTGAAGTTATTGATTATTCGGATTTAGTTAAACAACTAGGTATTGATAATAATAGACTTGAAGCTGAAAAATCAAAAGCAGATTCATTAATGAAAGATGTTTCAGAAAAATTAAAAATAACACAAACTGAAGCAGATTCTTTAAAACAATTGAAACCTAAAAATTCAAAGCCAGACATAAATGTAATGGTTGGTACTTATCCTCTTTATGATGGAGTTGATGAATCACCAATTAATGGTTATGTAACTGTAAAAACAAATACACCTTTTTATGTGGGTGCAACTTTATCTGGAAAAACAAGAGATAAAGATTATTCAGATAAAAAACTAGTTGATTTTAATACAAATCCAATAACAGGAACAAACTATTCAACATATGCTCAAGAAGCAGAAAGAAATTCAAACATAAGATTAACTGGAAATGTTGGTGTTCAAAAACAATTAAATGGTTTAGATTTTTATGGTGAATTAAACGCTGGAACAAAATTTAATGAAACAGATGTTGATAAAAAACAATATACAATAACAGAATATTCAAATAGTGACTACAATCGTATAGATGTAAATAAAACAAGTTCATATAATAATGAATTTGATCCAACATTAGGTTTCACATTAGGTGCAACTTGGTATCCTTTTAACAATTTAGAAGGAATATTAAATTCAGTTGGAGTTGATGGTTCATTCAATATGTATGTAGCACCAAAAGATGACAAAGAGAAAAATTTCAAATTAGGAATTAGTACTAGATTTTAATTGGAGGATAAAATGAATTTTTTAAACAAATTCAAATTTTTGTTTGTGTTTTTATTTAGTTTAGTTTTAGTTACAAACATTGCAAGTGCATATGTTTTAACAGCTGACTTATCTTGGCACAACGAAACATCAAACACATATTTTCAAAATCAATACAATATTCCATTAGGAACAAATTCAGTTGAATTTGCATGGGGAAGTGTAATTGCAAATGCAGGAGAAAATCCTCCAACAGTTTCAACAGATATAATTGTTTTAGAACAAGTGGATAAATTATTAGATCCATCTTTAATTGGTTATACTACAAATCCAATTTATTCACTAACACATACTACAAGTCAATACGGATTATTAACATTACAAACTACAAATTTACCAATAGGTACTTATGAAGTTTTAATTAATTCACATGTAGGAAATGTTGAAAGTTCAGAATATAGTTTGACATTAAATATATATGATGATGCTCCACAAGTAAACCATGCACCAGTATGGCAAAATATTCCAGATGAAATAGTTAATTTATCACAATCAACTTATACATTAGAAGATTTTAATTTATTAGCAAGCGATGAAGATGGAGATGTATTATCTTTTACAGGAACAACAACAGGAACTTCAGCTAATTGTGTAATAACTCAAGACAATAACAACAATTATGATTTGACTTGTAGTTTAAATGTTGAAGGAATTACAACTGTAACATTAACAGCAAACGATGGAGAATTATCCGCAAGCGAATCATTTACATTAACAGTTGTTGATGATATAATCTCAGTAAACCATGCACCAGTATGGCAAGAAATACCTGATGTAGAAGTTCCATTATCACAAGAAGATTATTACTTAAGAATAAGTCCTTTAGCAAGCGATGAAGATGGAGATGTATTAACATTCTCAGTTCAATCAAATGGAATTGCAAATTGTCAATTAATATCTTACGTTGATCAAGACATTAGAGTTTTAAAATGTTCATTTGATACAATTGGAGCTACATTTATAACATTAACAGCAAACGATGGAGAATTATCCGCAAGCGAATCATTTACATTAACAGTTTACAATGATACACCTTCAATGAGTATGAATTGTAATCAAGATGTTGTACTAGAAGAAATGCTTCAATGTACAGTAGAAATCACAAATGAAAATGTAGGTGGTTTTGATGGCGAATCAGTAGCATTTACAACAGTTAACGATGAAGGAAATGTAATTTTATTAGGACAATGTACAACTGAAAATAATGGTTATTGTAATATTCAAACAACAATAAATGAAGGATTCAGTACAGGAAATGATTATCAAGTTAAATCAGAAACAAAAGTTAATGGTTTTAATTTAGTTGCATTTGACACATTCCACATTTGGAACAAAGGTTATGAAATAATTAATTTAGGTTTATATGAAGATGTAGAATTTAGTATACCTTCACAAGATTTTTTCCGTGGAGAAGATATGTATACAAAATTCCAAATTGCAGATTTAAATAATCAAATTGTTTTCGATGAAAGTTTAATTAAAAGTGTTTATTTAGTTGTAAACAATCAAGAAGAATTATACTTTGAAGAATTCGAATTAGTAAAAACAGTCAAAGACTCAACTTGGTATGAAGAAGTATATGCTAAATTAACAGGAAAAGAAGATAATTACTATTATTATATTCTTCCAAAAATACCTTTAACAGACGATGTTTTAGGAGAAGGAAATGTATTTTATTTCGTTTTCAATTTTGAAACACAAGAAGCAGGACAAAATCAAGTTAGTGTAGAAATACATAACAATCCAATTGTAATGGAATGGTTACCAGATGTTTATTTAGAAACAAATTTAGAAGGAATATCAAATCATATTACAATTGATTTAAAAAATTATACCTATGATTTAGAAACTCCTTTAGAAGAAATTATTCATACAACTGAAACTGATGGACAAATTTTAATTGGACTTCAAAATGGAATTATGGAAATAGGAGCAATTCCAGGAGCAACTGGAGAACACATAGTAAAAGTTATTGCAGATGATACAGATGGTTCAACTATTGAAAGAACATTTACAGTATACATAAATCAAGAAGAATTATTTGCAAATGCAGTAATAACTTATGAACAAGATCCTTATTTAGTAGGACAAGAAGTTCAATTTAGTGGTTATGAATCAACAGGAGCAGATGGAAATTTCGAAAGTTTAATAAGCTGTGCTTGGTTAGTTGAAGATTTTTTTTCATTTAATATGGATACAGATGGAAGTCCTAACTGTCAGTTTAATTACACATTCGAAGAAACAGGTTCATATGAAGTAATTTTAACAGTTACAGATAAATGGGGATACACAGACTCAGATTCAATAATTGTAATAGTTGAAGAATTAATTGTTGAAGATGAAAATCCAACAGCAATAATATTAGCACAAAACACTTCAAAAGTTGGTGAAAAAGTATTTTTCGATGGTTCACATTCATATGCTTATGAAGGATATGAAATAGTAGAATATGATTGGGAAATAATTGATGCAAATGGAATTGTAATATTAGATAGTTGGACAGGTAATTATGTTTTACCATACACTTTCAAAAATTCAAATTCATACACTGTAAAATTAACAGTAACAGACAACGCAGGACAAACTGATTCAACACAAAAAATTATTGTTGTTTCAGAAGATGAGACTTATTTTGAAGAAAATAGTCTTTTCGGAAGCGAACCTGAAAAAGGACTTAAAGTAGTTGACTTTAACATAAATGGAAAAGTAATTCCAAAACTTGTTGCAGGAGAAGACTTTACAGTTCAAGCAGTAGTTGAAAATTTTGCAGGAGAAAATCTTAACGATGTTATGATGAGAATATATATACCAGAAATTGGAATGATATTCAAATCAGCTTCAAAAGATTTGAGAGACAATGAAAGAAAAACTTTGACAATCAATGGCTTCTTGCCATATGATATCGAACCTGGTATTTATTACCCACAGATCGAAATTTCAGACGATCACATCCGCAGAGTCAAAGTCGGATACATTGAGGTAGTAGAGGGGTAAGGTATTTCGCAAGAAGTTCTTACTCAAGAATAGTAACAAAATCGAAACATTTATAAATGAAAGATGTTTCGAATTGTTATAGGTGAGGAAATCACGTTCCTCTGGGTGCGACGGAAGTTGTACACAAAAACGATACAAAAAAATAAACCATATATATGGGGGTTAAAAAAATGTTTGGAAAAAAAATAATGAGTGTTTTTGCACTTACAATGGTAATCTTGTCACTTTTTGCAGGATTTGCAGCTGCAGTTGATGTTCCTACAACAGAATTAGGAATTGAATATGTAGAAGTAAACAGCCACAAAGTTGGTGACAATGAAAGAATCGAAGTTAGAAGAGGCGAAACTCTTGACTTAGAAGTTAAAGTAGTTGCTCCTGAGGAAATCGCAGGACAAGATAATTATGTTGAAAACGTTCAAATTCAAGCTTTACTTGTTTACAAGTATAGTCAATATGATGACAGCGTTCAAGACATGACAAAAACTTTCGATTTACAATACGGCACTACTGCAGTTAAAGACTTAAGTGTTCAAGTTCCAATAAGAATGGATGCTGAAGACGATATGTTATTACATTTAACTGTATATGCAGACAATAGAAATTCATATACTCAAACTTATAGATTAGACATAAGAGGAGTAGAAGATGAAGAAGCAGTTTTAATTACTGAAGCTTACTTAAGTAAAGATGTTTTATCTCCAGGAGAAGGAAGCAGAGTAACTGTTAAAGTTAGAAACTATGGTGATGAAGACTTAGATGACGTTACTTTAATGGTATCCGTTCCAGGTTTAAACATCAAAGAAGTTGAAACTTTAGATGAAATTGAAGCTGACGAAAAAGAAACTTTCGAATCTTTAGTTATAAGAGTTCCTTCTGACGCTAAAGCAGGAGTTTATGATGTAGTTTACACAATCAAATTCGATGAATACGAAATGACTAGTGAAAAAACATCCTTAACTGTTGTTGCTGATGAAACAGAACAAACTGAAGCAAGTAAAACAACTGTAACTGTTCCAAGTACACAAGTAGTTAATGCAGGAGCTGGAGTTGCTTATCCAATCGTTATTAGTAACATGGGTAAAGAATCAAAAGCATACCAATTAACAATTCAAGGTGTAGATTCATGGGGAACAGTAAGAGTAGATCCAGCATCCACAGTAATTGTTGGTGCAGGTAAAACTGTTACAGCATTCCTTTATGTTACAGCAAATGAAAACGCAGCTGCAGGAGAAAAAATCTTCCAATTAACTATTAATGATGGTTCAGAACAAGAACAAATTTCATTATCAGCTAATGTTGCAGAAAGCGAAAGTAACTGGAGTGGATTCAGAAAAGTTTTAGAAGTTGGTTTAATTGTTTTAGTAATCGTATTATTCGTTATCGGATTAATTGTTGGATTCAATAAATTAAGAGGAAATGACGAAGAAGACGAAGAAGACAAAACTTACTACTAAGTTTTTTATTTTTTTTATTTTTTTTATTTAATTAAAATTCGTGTATCGTTGCACCTGAGTCACTTCCTTTAACAAGGAAATCACAAATTAAAAAACATAAAATTAATGAGAGATTTTCTCTCATAATTTAATAGAAGGTAAGTAAGATGAACAAAACCACAACACTACTGAGTTTTCTACTCATTTTTTTAATTAGTATGCCATTTATTTCTTCTGAAATTTTAATTTCAAATCCATCACAAACATCTTCAGATGTAGTTTTAGATTCAGAAAATATAGATGTAATTTATGTTAGTATGGATAGAAGTTTTATGGTAAATTTAGCAGAATCTTCAGTAAACATATGTAAATGTGGTTCAACATCATCTTCTTTAACAATAACAAATACAGGAGCTTTTGCTTCAAAATATTTTATAACATCAAACAAAGAATATACAACTCTTAGTGAAAATGAAATAACACTTTTACCAGGAGAATCAAAACAAATCTCTATGTTTTATACAGCATCTTGTTTTAAATTTTTCAACACAAACAAAATAAAATTTGAAGTAACATCTATAAATGGAGTATCTCAAGAAATAATTCAAAAAATTAATTTTAATAAATGTCAAAATTTAATGGTTGCTTTATCTGAAGAAAGTTGGGATATGAAACCTTGTGAAGAAACAAAAACTTCAACTTTAACAATTTCAAATACAGCAGGATTTTCAGAAACATATGATATATACATAAATAATGAAATGAGAGATTATGTAAAATTTGATAAAAATATAATTACATTACAAGGAAATACATATACAACTCTAAATGTTTATTTCACTCCAACATGTGATATGTATGGAGACTATGAAGCAGAAATAACTGTAAAATCAAGAAACAATGAAAAAGTAGCAACACTAATTAAAAACATACACATAGAAAGAAATTATTTATTTAATACAACATTAAATCAAGAAAAAATTGAAGTTTGTGCAGGAGAAACAACAGAATTTAATATGTTAGTTGAAAACCAAAACAACTTTGAAAATAAATTTATATTTGAAATAAAAAAACCATCCTTTATAGATTTTAAATTTCCAGAAATAGATGGGAAACAATCAAATTCATTATTACTTGAAAATAATTCAAATACTAACATTCCTTTAATTATAAATCCAACAAAAAGAAATATTGGAAATTATGAAATAAAAATACAAACAACTTCACAAAAAGGAAATATCGAAAAACAATTAATAATTCCAGTTGAAGTAAAAAACTGTTATGATTTCTCATTAGATATTCCAAAAAAAGACATATATTATTGTGGAACAGAAGATTTTACACAAGAAGCAATAATTAAAAACAAAGGAACACAAGACACAAAAGTAGGTTTAGTTCTTTATAGTCCAGATTTTGGAAGATTAGAAAAAACAGAAATGAATATTTTAGCAAATAATGTTGAAAATAAAGTTAACATTAATTTTAATGATGCATATAACATAAAGCAAACATATGCAATAATATTAGAATTATATCACAAAGGAGAATTAAAAACAACAGATGTTATGAATTTACATTTAGAAGATACAATAACTTGTTTTAATGTCATTTCAAAACAAGATACAATAAAAATAACGCCTGATGAAACTTCCTTTGAATTAACAATTCAAAACACAGGAAGAAAATATGGTGAATATGCTTTAGAAATAACAAACCTTCCAAATTACATCGATAATAATGTTCAAGAAATAAGTTTAGGTTCATCAGAAAAAATAAATTTATTATTTACAATCGATGAAGAAAGATTAAATGAAATGATAACCTATAACAACGGAACTGCAATAGGATTAAAAGCAAGTCCAATAATAACATTAACACACACAGCATCAAATACAACATTCGTAAATCAATTTAGTTTTGAAATAGTTGATTATCCATGGTATCAAAAAACATGGAATTATGTATATGCAATTCCAAATTGTACATTATTTTTAATTTTAATATCCATAGCAATAGTAGTATTTGTAGTATTACTTTTAATAAAATTTATAGGAAGAAAAAATACACCTATGAAATTCAAATCAAATAAATTATTTGTAATTTCAGGAATTATTGTTTTATTAATATTAGGAACATTTGTTTTCTTAAACAATGAATTTCCATTAACTATGCCAATTTGCCCATCAACACATACAAATATAAATATGTATGAAGGTTCAAGCAAATTACTTGGCATGAACGATTATTTCATGGATGAAGACGGAGACATTGTGGATTACATTGCAACATTCGACAATGAAAATTTAGAATTATCTTATTTAACATCAGAAAATAACTTCACAATATTTTCAAGTGATAAATTTGGAAAAACAAACATGACATTATCAGCAGTTGATTCATATGATGAAGTAGCAGTAAGTGAACCAATAAAAATAAATGTTAAAGAAGTAAAAGATTATTCTGGTTATGAACTTTATTCTAAACTTTGTCCTTTCTTTAATTTAATCGCTTTGATAATTTTATCAATATTATTATATTTATTTTTATCTTACAGAAAATTATCTAAAGAAGAAATAAAAAAAATAGAAAGAAAAAAATTATTAGAAGCTAGAAAATTAGAAAGAGAAAAAGCAAAGAAAGCAAAATCTAAAACTAAAAAATAATTTATTTTTTATTATTTAAATATTTTTTAACCCATTCAATTTCTTCACTTGTTAAATCAAGTTCTTCAATTAATTTTTTATCATGAACAAGAGCAGTAATTAAATTAGGAAAAATATCCTTCATAGCTTTTTTATTAGAAACATTCATATTTTCAGAAATTTTTTCTATAATTAATTTCCTTTTTGCATAAGACATATTTGCTTGCCAATACTTTAACAATCGCGTTGATTCCTTATATTTAGGTGGAATTGGATATTTAACTTTTTTAGCTAAAGCAATACCCGCACTTAACAACTGATAACAATAAACATAAAATCTATAATATTGCCATTTTCTAATTCTGCCAAAAAAAACATCTGCCTTAGATAATTCATCATATGCTTTAGATAAATCAGAAATTTCTAAATATTCATTTGGAACATTTTGATCCAACCATAAAAATATTTTATCTAAATCTTCATCAACATCATCATACGCACCTAAATAAACATCACTATCTTTAGATTTCAAAACCCTAATCAAAGCATCCATCATAGAATTTGTTCTTTTCCTTTCAGAAGATATTTCATTTTCTTCATTAATCAAAATATTAATTTTATTTTTTTTATTATAT
Organism: Candidatus Woesearchaeota archaeon; assembly: GCA_050187915.1. Classification (GTDB taxonomy): domain Archaea; phylum Nanobdellota; class Nanobdellia; order Woesearchaeales; family SKGA01; genus JAQUYS01. The sequence goes on along the minus strand of JBFXLI010000010.1, from coordinate 23,174 downwards.
TCTTCCAGCAAAGCAACAACAAAAATATCATTCAATGCAGCTCTAGCATCACCATTACATTCTCTAGCAACACGAGAAATTGTTTTTTCATCAACAATCACATTTTCTTCTTTTAAAACTTTTTTAATTATTTCAACAACATCTTTATGGTTTAAAGATTGAAACTCAACAAGCTTACTTATTTTTTTAATACTAGAAATTCTTTTTTCATAAGGATTTAAACAAGTCATAATTATAGGAAAAGTAGATTTTTTTATGTAATTTGCAATAACTGTCGCAGCACCCCTATCATTCATTCCAGATAAACCATCCAACTCATCAAGCAAAATTATTTTTTTAGTTGCAAACAAACTCATTTGCCCCGTTGCCTTAGATAAAAATTCTTCAATATTACTTTGATTTCTAGTTTCATTAGCACTAAGTTCTAAAATATCATAATTAAATTCCTTAGCAAACGCATGAATAGAACTAGTTTTTCCAGAACCATAAGGCCCATATAAAAGCAAACCTTCACCTTTTCTAAAATTATTAAGAAAACTACTTATAGTTGAAATTGCCTTGCCTTGTCCAATAATCTCAGACACTTTATTCAATTTTTTTACGAAAAAACAATTCATACTAATAGATAAATTAATAGATATAAAAAACTAACCATCTTTTACATCATCAAATTTATAAATAACTCTTATTTCTTCATCAATATGATAATAGGAATCGTAGGTAAACCAAGCGTAGGAAAAAGCACATTCTTCAAAGCAGCAACACTAGCAGAAGTAGATATAGCAAACTACCCATTTACCACAATAAAACCAAATCATGCAGTAGGATTCGTTAAAATAAATGATGTAGCAAGAGAATTTGGAAAAATTGCAAATCCAAGAATAGGCTATGTTCAAAAAGAATATAGATTTGTAGCAGTAGATTTAATGGATGTAGCAGGTTTAGTTCCAGATGCCCACAAAGGAGAAGGAATGGGTGCACAATTTCTAAACGATTTAAACCAAGCAGATGCATTAATACACGTAATTGACGCAAGCGGTTCAGTTAATCAAAAAGGAGAATGCGTTGAAGTTGGAAGTTATGATCCTTGCAAAGATATAGAATTTTTAGAAATAGAATTGGATTATTGGTATTTAGAAATAATGAAAAAAGGTTGGGAAAAATTTATTCGAGTAACTCAACAAGAACAAAAAGAAATTCATAAAGCACTAGCTAAACAATTAGGAGGCTTAGGTGTAGATGAAATAATAACTCAAGATGCAATAAAAAAATTAAATTTAAACCCTTTAAAATCAAAAGATTGGACAGATGATGAAATGTATATCTTAGCAAGAGAATTAAGAATAAAAACAAAACCAATGATTATAGCTGCAAATAAATCAGATTATCCTGTTGCAAAGCAAAACTTAGAACAATTAAAAATAAAATATCCTAGTTATTTAATAATTCCATGTTCTTGTGAATCAGAATTAGCATTAAGAGAAGCATCAAAAAAAGAATTAATTGATTATGTTCCTGGAGATTTAGATTTCAAAATAACTGAAAAAGGAGAAAACGAACTAAACGACAGACAAAAATCAGCTTTAAATTTCATAAAACAAAATGTAATTCAAGCATTTCCCCAAGGTACAGGTGTTCAAGCAGTATTAAATGCAGTAGTTTTTGACATTTTAAAATACAAAGCAATACATCCAGGCGGAGTTGGAAAATTAGAAGATAAAGATGGTAATGTAATTCCAGATTGTTTTTTAATGAAAGAAAAAGCAACAGCACTTGATTTTGCATATAAATTACATACAGATTTCGGTAAAAATTTCGTAAAAGCAATAGATGTTAAAACAAAACTACCAGTTGGAAAAGATCATATTTTAAAACATTTAGATATAATTGAAATAATGTCTTCAAAATAGATAAATATATAATACTAACGAAAGATATTTAAATAACATTAATTAATTATTATCATCTTAAAGGGTGTTTAACATAGCAAAAAAAACTAATTTTGATAAGGATTTCGACGTGTACTTACAAAGTCGATTAAATAAAAAGGATTCAAATTCATTTTTTAAAAAGGTAGAAAGTTTAATTCCTAAAAAAACTACAAAAAAAGAATTTTCATCAGATTCTTTAGTTTATGAAGATGAAAAACCAAAACGTTCATTTCTTTCAAAAATATTTGCAAGATTTTACTCAAATGATAACAATTTAGAAGAAATTGAAGATGATTTATCAGAAGATGTAAAAGAACAAGTAGAAGAAATCGAAGAAGAAATAGAAACTGTAGATGAAGCTGTAGAAGAATTAGAAGAAAAACGTGAAGGACTTTTAAGAAGATTTTTTAAAATGTTATTTGGCATAAACGAGCCAGTTGAAGAAGATATAGATGTTGATTTAGTTCAAAAACAAGTAAAAACTTCAGAAGAAATATTAAAGGAAGAAACAAGAGCAGTATTAAAATCAATACATAAATGGCTAAGCAGATTACCTCCAGAATATATCGATGCATTTAGACGTTCTTCAGATTTCACTAAATACAAAGATTTATTGGAAAAATACGATTTGATACGAAAAGAATAATTTTTTCTTATTTTCAAATATTTTTTATTTATTATAGTATTTTATTTTCAAAACAAATGTAAATTGTTTAAATTTGTTAAACTCTATAAAAAGCAATACTTATAAATTATTCAATGTTTCTTGAAATTAAATCATGGGGGCGTAGTATAACCTGGCTAGAATAGCCGGCTCCAGTTATGGAGCAATGAGTTGCAGAAATTCTGTAACGATGATTATTTGGTTTCAGTCTGTTGAAGCTCTTGCTTCAAAGAAGATACCGGCTGATTTGGGTTCGAATCCCAACGTCCCCACTTTCTATTCATCAATCTGAGATACATTTTATTCTTGAGGGGATTCGAACGTGCTCAAACTCTTCGACTTTGGCACACCGTTCGCTTCGCTCAGGTGAATCCCAACGTCCCCACTTTTGTTTCTCTAATTTTTAAGAATTAATTATTTTATTTTTTAGTGTATACGAAGAATGAGTATACGCTGTGTACGCCTATGACATGTCTGGCAATCCCAACGTCCCACTTTATTTTCTTGTTTCCAAATATAATTTTAAAGAAATTATTAGATGAGGTGTAACATTGTGCTTTTTTGTTAATTCTTTGATTTCATCTATTGTAAAAAATCTTCCATCTTCAATATCAGAATTTAATATATGAATTTTTTCATTTGAATAACCAACATATGTGGCACTGATTTCATTTTCATATTTATCATGTACTCTAACTTTACCAATCATTTCCAAATGACAATTTATTCCCAAATTAGTTCGTAGTGATTCTTCAGCAACTTGATCATAATTTTGGTCTGAAAATACATGCGCACCAACTGAAGTTGACCAATATCCTGAATATATTTTATTTTTAGAACTTATTTTTCTGCAAAACAATTTTCCTTCTGAATTAATTATAAAAGTGTGAGTTGTTCTGTGGAGAATGCCTTTATCATGAATTTCTTCAACATCTATTTTTCCTATAATATTGTCGTTTTCATCAATCAAATCCATTAGTTTATTCATATTATTAATTTACATTTATAATATATAAATGTTATTAAAAAAATAAAAGAAAAAAATTTATTGTAATTGTTCTGGTGTTAATATTTGTGTTTTACCAGTAGATTTTATTTTGCTACTCATTGCAACTAAATAAGTAACTCCACTTGCTTCACTAACATCTAAAACATCTTTTTCAATGTTACCATCGAAAACTACCGCATAAATACTATTAGATAAACTTTTAATAGTGTTAACTAATTCACTAACAGGAATTTTTCCTAGAATTGCTAATTTTTTATCTAAAATATATGCTCCTCTAGTTCCAATTAAATCTTCAAGCATTTTGCTGAATGTTTCTTTATCTGTTTGAGTAGGTCCACTTGTTTTTTTAACAACAGGAGTACTTATTGTTGGTTTAGAAACAACAGTGTTAGTTCGTGTATTATTTGAACTTGAAACATTACTTACACTAACAGTTCCTCTTTTTTTATCATTAACACTAGAATTATTTCTTGAATTATTGTTTTGATAACTTGAACTATTAGTTTTGTTTGAACTATTATCTGCGTAATCTAGTGTTGCTTGTTCAATATTTATTTTTCCACGTAAAGCTTTATGAATTTCTTTTTTCTGTAATTCTTCAACTTCTTTACCATCAGGAGCTTTAGCTACAAAATCAATTTCAGTAGAACCCATAAGTCCTCTAATAATTAAATCTCCGCCTCTATCTCCATCAACAAATACAGTAACAATTTTTTGTTTACATAATTCAATAATTGTTTGTGGAACACCAGTTCCTCCAACAGCTACTGCATTTTTAAAACCATATTTAAGTAAATTCAAAACATCTGCTCTTCCTTCTACCACAATTATTTCATCTGAATCTTCTATTGCAGGTCCTGCAGGAAGTCTTTCTCTACCATATTCTTGTATTTCCATAACTCTTACTGAATAAGCAACTTCATCTGCTAGTTCTTGAGAATCAGGCATAACGCCATCAACTAAATTACGAAGTAATTCTTTTGCTCTATCAATAACGAATTTTCTTTTTGAAACTCTTATATCTTCAATATTTGTTACAGTTATTTTAGCATTACAAGGTCCAATTCTTTGAATAATTTCCAAAGCTGCGCCTATAATTGCTGTTTCTGCTTTATCTAAAGAACTAGGAACAATTATTTCTCCACTTGTTTTACCATTTTTAATATCAGTATTAACTTCAATCCTTCCTATTCTACCAGATTTTTGAAGTTCTCTTAATTCTAAATCTTCTCCCAATAAACCTTCAGTTTGTCCGAATATTGCTCCTATTACATCAGGTTTTTCTACTACTCCTTCAATCATAATATTTGAATGAATTATATATTTTGACGATATTTGTGCTATTTTTGCCATTTTATTTACCTCTTACTTTATTTTTATAAAAACAGAATTAGCTAAGGCGAAATCTAAATTAATTTATAATTTAATGAAATTTAAATGTGTTTTTCATCAATTTTAAATTTATTTGTCATACTTTTTGCCTACAAAACAACAAATGAGTTGTTAAATGAATGTTCTTTCGAACAACGTGATTTTAATTCTGTTTTTATTTAATTTTGCAATCTTTGCTTTATTCAAGCGTTTTAGTTTTAAACTGAGGGATTCAAACCTCACCATAATCTTCGATATGGATTTTACGCGCTAAATGAAATTTAATTAAAGCGTTATTTTATTATAGGAATTTGTTAAATTTCCCACTTCTTGCTTTAAAAATATTTTTGATATTTTTAATGATTGTGAATTTGTTACCCAAAAGGTAATGATGCCCATGTACACTAACTCCCAAAATCCTGGCTTGGCTTTGCCGTAAGCTCCTTTGAGTACTCTCGTGCTAGGCTGTAGTGAGTAAGAGTGGCCGTCTTGTCATAGCTTAGGTTAACTTAACCCGCTCTAACGGAACCCATTTACACACATTTTCTATAAAATTATACTAGTATATAAACCTATCGTTTTACAACTTTTAAGTGACAAAAAATTAAATAAATGAATAAATAAGCCTAAAAGCATATTTTAATACATTTCACAGCCTGTAATTTCTGCTAATTTTTCATGCGTTTGTCTTCCAGCATATTGTTTTCCATCTATAATCCAAGTTGGAAATCCTTCAATATTCATTTCAGAACATAATTCATATTGAGAATTTTCTCCATTTGAATCACATTCTACATAATTAATATATGTTACAGCTTCACCAAAACTTTCTTTTTGTGCATTACAATGAGAACACCAATAAGCACCATACATCTTAGCTCCTTTTTCTGTTAAGCATTTTGCAAAAGTTTCAATTGTATTATCGCTATTTTCAGTATTAGTATTATCTACATATTCAATTTCTGCATTTTCTTTTAAAATAGCAACATAATTATCATATGCTTGTGAAGCTTTTTGCTGAGTTACAACTTCCTTTACAACTTCCTTTACAACAACTTCTTCAGTTCCTCTTTTAACAACATCATCAAGAGTTAAATTTCTTTTTTTAATTTCAGATAATTTATTAATAATATGAATTCCATATTCAGTTTCAACCGATTGTATATCGCCGACATTCATATTAAAACTAGTATCTTCAAATTCTTGAGTCATTTGTCCTCTTGAAAAAGTATATTCTCCACAATTTCCCACACTTGCAAAATCAGAACTATAATTTTGAACTAAATCACAAAAATTAATTCCAGAATTTAATTTATTCATGATTAATTCTTCGCGTTCTTTATTCATAGTTTCATTTTCAAGAGCAATTAAAATATGTTTAACTGTAACTTGTTCATTTTCAAAAAATTGTTCTTTATTTGTTTCATAATAATCTTGAATTTCTACGTCAGTTACAAGCAAATCATCTTGAATTTCTTGTTCAAATAATTTAGCAATAGTTAGTTGTTTTCTATATATTTCTTTAACTTCATTAATATTTAAACCTTGTTGAGAAATTATCTCTTCAAAATCTTCATATGTCATCTGCATATTAGTCAATTCAATCATAACATATTCATCAACTTCCTCATCGGAAACCTTTATATTTAATTCATTTGCTTTTTGCATAATTAATTTTTCTTCAATCAATTCTTCAATCAACATTTCTCTTGTAAAGTATACTTTAGTTTCAACAGGAATATTATTCCAAGTACTATCAACATAAGATTCTAAAATTTCTTCACCATTAACTAAAACTATAACATTATCTTCAGTAGAATTATTAGATTTAGAATTAAAACCTTGAAAATCATTAATCCATTTATAAGTATAAAAACCAAGCGCAACAACAAGAAGGATTATAATGATCCATCCCAGGATTTTAAAATTATTTTTTTGTTCTTTTGAATAATGAATTATTTTTGCTTTTCGTGAATTTTCTTTTTTCATTTTAACCTCACATCCCCCTCTTTTAAATAAAATTAAATTATAAAAATTAAATTAATATCTTTATTTTTGAAATTTACTCTTTCTTTTAAATTTTACCCTTATTTAAGGCAAATTATTTAAATACACAAATTTCAAATTAATACATGGATGACATAGTTGTGGGACGAAGCAAGGAAGACTATAAAAAATATGGTTTAAAAGGAACTGTTTTACTAGGAAAACATTACATTTCCATGGGACAAACAACAACCCTTTCTAATAAAATATATCTTGATGTAGCAGGTGCACACGTAGTATTTATTTGTGGTAAAAGAGGTTCAGGGAAATCTTATACTTTAGGAACAATAGCAGAAGGATTTCATTTACTTGACGACGACGTAAAACAAAATCTTTCAGTAATATTACTTGATACAATGGGAATTTATTGGACAATGAAATATCCAAATCACGAAGATAAATTACTTCTTGAAGAATGGGGATTAAAACCAGAATCAATTCCAGTAAAAATATTTACTCCAGAAAAATATTTTGAAAAATACAAACAAGAAGGTATACCAACAGACGTTCCATTCACACTAGCACCCCAAGAAATAGATCAAGATGATTGGTGCAACGCATTTAAATTAAATAAATATTCTGCAGCAGGAATACTAATATCAGATATAATTTCAGAATTAAAACAAACAAACAAACCATATAATATAAAAGATATAATTGCTAAATTAAATTACAATCAAGACGCGGATAAATCAACAAAAGATGAAGTAATTTCAATGTTTAAAATTGCAGATACATGGGGAGTATTTTCAGACCACGGTACACCATTAAAAGATTTAGCAAAAGGTGGACAAATTTCAATTCTTGACGTTTCATGTTATGCAACAATGCCAGGAGGTTGGGACATAAAAGCACTAATGGTAGGACTCATAGCTGAAAGATTATTTATAGAAAGAATGTTAGAAAGAAAAGAAGAAGAATTTAACGCAGTAAAAGATGCAACAAATTTTTTCTCTCAAGATACAAAGAAAAAACAAAACATGCCATTAGTTTGGTTAGTAATAGATGAAGCCCACGAATTCCTTCCAGTTGAAGGAAAAGTAGCATCAAGTGACGCATTAATAACAATACTAAGAGAAGGAAGACAACCAGGAATATCCTTAATTTTAGCAACACAACAACCAGGAAAAATACACACAGATGTTATGACACAATCAGATACAGTTTTATCCCACAGAATTACAGCAAAAATGGATGTTGATGCACTAGGACTTTTAATGCAATCTTACATGCGTTCAGGATTAGTAGAAGAAGCAGATAGATTACCAAGAGTAAAAGGAGCAGGAATATTATTTGATGATAACAATGAAAAAATGTATCCAATGAGAGTAAAACCAAGATTTACATGGCATGGTGGTTCAAGTCCAAATGCAATACATGAAGATAAAGAAAACAAACAAAAAGATTTAATTTGAAAAAATTTCTTCAACAAGTTTCAATCCAACTTCTCGTTTATTAGGATAACAAGCCAACTTGAATTTAATATGTAAACAATTTCCACCATCAGTCAAAATAAAATTATTTTTTATCAATTCATTTTTATCCAATCTAATAAAAAAATTACAATCTTCATCAACACGATTTTCTTGAGAAACAATTAAATCACACTGTTTTTTTCCTAGCTTTTCCTTTAAATTTTTTAAAATATCTTTAATAATCTTATCTTTCTCAATTTTAAATTCAACAACAAATAAATCTTTTCCACCAATTATAGAAACATCAGATGTTCTTTTCAAAGAATCTTTTAATTTTAAATTTTCAATTTCAATAAAAATATTTTCCTTTTTTAAAGCTTCTTTTAACTCTTTTTCGTTTAAATTTTTAATATACTCCTTTATGTATTCAGGCAAAATATTTTCAAATAAACTTAAATCTACCTCTTCAATAGTCTGAATATCGTCTTGAAACATCTTTAAAACAACATTATGAGCTAATTTCATCAATTATAGAGATATTTCGTTATATTTAAATACTCTTTTTTATTTCAACTATTGTTGATTAATTATGGAAAAAAATTCAATAGACATAAGCAACTTTGCATACGATACTTCTACAAGTGATGTAGATAAAGAAAATCGAATACTAAGAGAAACAATATCTCAATTAAAAAATGAATTAGACAGATATCGAATGCCAGCTTTATTAGTAGCAGAAGTAACTGAAATAGTAAATGAACAAAACGCAATTATAGCTATGCCTAATGGAAATAAATTCTTTGTAAACAGAGCAGAAAACGATCCAACACTAAAAGTTGGAGATAATGTTTTAGTAGAACAAAAAAACCTTACAATAATAGATAAAATACTTTCAAATAGAAAATTCAACGTTGAACAATTCGTAATATTAGAAAAACCAACAACCTCTTGGGAAGATGTTGGAGGACTAGATGAACAAATGAATTTGCTTAAAGAAGTAATAGAATTACCACTTCAAAAACCTGAACTATTCAAAAAAATAGGAATAGATCCACCTAAAGGAATATTATTACATGGCCCACCAGGAACAGGAAAAACATTATTAGCAAAAGCAGTAGCAAAAAGTACAAATTCAACATTTATACAAGTTGTTGGAAGTGAATTAGTTCAAAAATTCATAGGAGAAGGAGCAAAGCTAGTAAAAGACATATTTAATTTAGCGAGAGAAAAAGCACCTTCAATAGTTTTCATAGATGAATTAGACTCATTAGCAGCAAATAGAATAGAAGTAGGAACAAGTGGAGAAAGAGAAGTACAAAGAACATTTATGCAATTATTATCAGAAATAGATGGATTTAAACCACTTTCAAACGTTAAAATAATAGGTTGTACAAATAGAAAAGATATTTTAGATCCAGCAATTTTAAGACCTGGAAGATTAGACAGACACATAGAAGTAGGAACTCCAGATGAAAAAGGAATAGAACAAATTCTTAAAATTCATACAAAAAATATGAAACTTGCAAAAGATGTAAAATTAAAATTTTTAGCAAAGAAATTTTTAGGATTAGCAGGAGCAGAATTAAAAGCAGTTTGTACAGAAGCAGGTTATATGGCAATTAGAAACGACAGATTTAACATTAAATTAGATGATTTCTTAACTGCTTATGACGTAGTTTTAAGAGAAGAAGAAGCAGGAAATAAAGAACATATGAAAATGTTTGGTTAATTTTTATTTATTTAGTTTAATTTCTTATTTATTTATTGTTTTATTTTATTTTTCTAATCAATCAATAGTGTAGAAAAAAGTACGTACACTCTCTAGTTACTTCCGCTAATCATAAGCCGAAGCTTCATTGGGTGTTCACGCGATCATTGTGTACGCATTTTTAAAGAAAAACTTCTATTATTTAAATTAATACATTGTTTTCACTCTAAAGTAACAACAAAAACGAAACATTTATAAATACAAACCCATTTAAAATATTCATATGTCTATCGACGAAAATTTAGGAGTGGGGACTAAAACATCAATCTTATCTAAATTAAGCACATACATAAATTCTTGCTTTGAAGAAGCAGCAAAAGAAATGCTAAGATATTCAGGCATACCAACACCAAAAAAAGAATATACTCCACAAGAATTAGCTGTAATGCATAAAAACTACACATTATTATTACATCAAATTATAACAAGAAAATCAGCAAATATGGCTCAAGCAAGAGAGTATGCAGAAATATTAAATCTTGATTTTAGTGAAGACATTAAACAAAGCCCTTATTTTAATTATGATTCTTCAAGTAAAATATCAAAAATGCAAAAAGATATGTTAATTTTATCTAAACAATCTAAAAAAGTAGAAAAAATTTTATCAAAACCAACACCAACACTAAGAATAAAATCTTCAGATTCTACACCAGACGAAAAATTATATTATGTTAATTTATTTTAATGCCTTACCATGTCCTGAACTAGAAATTCCGCTATACGCAGGTTTAGGTTTTCCATCAAATGCATCTTCAAATAAATCTTCGTAATGAATTTTTTCATTCACATCTTCAATTTCATCTTCTAAATCTTTTATTTTATCCTTAAGAACATTTAATTCAGTTTTCATTGATTTTATTTCACGTTCTTTTTCTAATTTAAGTTCATTTACTTCTTCCACTTTACTGTTTAATAATTTAATTTCTTTTTCCAATTCTTGTTTTAAATTAATTATAACATCATTCAATTCTTCTATATTTATTTTAATATTTTTTTCATAGGATTCAAGAGTATTAATAAAATAATCATTATACCATTTCAAATTAAGTTTTTCTTTCAATTCCTTTAAAATATTAGATAATTTAATGGTTTCATTTTTAACTTCAACTTTCATATGAAG
>JBFXLI010000010.1:7374-11750 GCA_050187915.1 Candidatus Woesearchaeota archaeon | reverse complement strand
TCAAGACTTTTCTTTAACCTTATCAAATTTACATTTTCCATATAGTTTCACACACATTTATTTTATAATTAAAAAATAAAAATAAAAATAAAAAAATTAATCATAAGCAGAGCCAGAATCTTTGATAACTAAACTTTTTTGGATTTGATCATTATATCTATAATATAAATCCACTTTTAAAGTTTCAAAGTAAATATTGTTTCCATCTGGATTTCCAGTTTCAATTTTACAAGAAACCTGACTCATACCATCTGCTAAAGTTACAACTTTTTCAAGTCCTTTATTTGTTTGTACAAAACTATCTCCACAATCGATTTTAGCTTCACTTCCTTCAGGCATAGCAACAACAACAAGAACTTTATTTTTATCTTTATTAGTTGTTTCTTGGCTACAATCATTTGCACTTTCAAAAGCATAAATATCTCCACTACCAACCTTCAAAATGTCAAAAAATACATTAATTTTACTTCCACCCATAGGAGTTTGTTTTAAATTTTTAACATGCACAGGTCCACCTGAATTCATAGTTGGTTGACTTAAAGTTACATCACAAATTTCTTTACTATTCTCATTTCTTAAAGCTTCATATACATCATCTGCAACACAAACTCTTGTTTGAGATTTTGTAGAATAATCATAACAAACATCTACAAGAAAATTTAATGGTAAATCTCCTTGAATATCTGATTGATAACTTAAATCTTCAACACTTAAAATAGTAAAGTCTCCTTTAATAGTAGTTCCATCAAAATTTTTAGTTGAGCCTTTTAAATCTTCATCTAAAACCATCTTTAAATCTTCTTCACTATTCAAACCAAATAAACTAGGTTGAATTCCTTTAACTTTTAAAACCAAATAATCATTTAAACTTCCAGCATTAATATTATGTTCACCAATGTTAGTTAGTTTTATACCTATACCAAATACAGAATTTTTATTATCTAAAATAGTACCTGCAACATCTGAAGGCATTCCCGGCATAAATTCAAAATTTACACCCTCAGTTCCACCAACATATGGTTGGAAAGTAGCTGTAGTTGTATTTGTATTACCACCTGTACATCCAGCAAACAACATTGTTAATACAAGTATTGTTATTAAACCAATTGAATTTTTAAATTTCATTTTTTTTACCTCAACTTTTTTTGAAATGATTTATTCATTTCTTTAATCATACTCTTTTAATTTCAACATTAGCTATACTAGTTTCTTGATAACCATAACCAAGTTCAATAACTAAAGGCGTTTCATAAGTACTCTTTACAGATTGATAATCAATGTAATAAGTACATCTTATATCTCTTTTTCCATTAACTAATTCAACACCTTCTCCTCTATCAGGATCACAAACAAGTTGTTGATTTCCAATTCTTACATCCAATAAATAAACTTTATTTAATTCATTTGTTTTTAGTAAGCCAGGACCATAAGGACCACATTTATTCATATAACCAGGGTCAAAAATAATTCCATTACCAATGTTCTCAATAGTTATATCAAATAAAATTTTAGTTTTAGTTGGTTCAGGAACAATTTTAGTTACAGCAACAGGTGCACCTTGTCCACTAGAACTATAAATTGGTTTACTTGTACAAACCTTTGTTCTTTCTTCATAAGGACTAGGATCAATACAAACCATTTCATTAGCAAAAGTAGTGTATAAATAACAATTAGTCATTAAAAATGGTTGATTTTTAATTCTATCTAATCCTTTTTGCCAACTATATATTTGCACATTAAATTCTTCAGTAGTTCTTTCACCACCAGGATAATCAATAGTATCAGGTTTTAATAAATATTGTCTTCCATTGTACCAATTAAATGACATTCCAGAAAACATAATTAATAAACCCTTACCATGATTCATATAATCAATACCATATTCTCCTTCAATATTAAGTCCAAATTGAGGATAACCGCCACCATTATCATAAGTTATTGCGACACCTTCAAATTCTTCTCCTAAAAAATCACCTAAATTATCAATTTCAACACCCCAAACATTAGGGTCAGAATAATAACCAGCGACACCTTCATCTTGACAATCAAAACTTCCAGCAAAAGCATTCCAAAAACCAGATAAAACATTATTTGAATTTCCAGCAGGGAAAGGATTACTAGTAAAACCTAATTGAACATTACAATCTCCATAATCTCCACCAGTTTTTTGAATATCTATACCTTCAATTTTAATCATACTTGGATCATACCCTGACAAATAAACTCCTCCTTTAGTATAAGAAGTTCCCTTGTTATGAACTTCAACCAATATATCAAAGAAATTATCATCAGGAGTATCTTCATAATAATACACTTTACTAGGTGGAGAATTAGGTCTAAATAAAGCTTCAACACCTTCAGAGCCAACATAATAATCTGTTTCTTGATAATTTTCTTCTCCACAAGATGTGAAAAATAATCCAATTATCAGTAACATCATAATTAAAATAATTTTATTTTTTATTTTACTTTCCATTTTCCAATTCTCACCTTTGATATTTTTTTAGCATATTTCATATTTTAATTTATCTTTTTTAAGACAATTTTCTTATACGAGTCTCATATTCCAACATTTCAATACTATACTTTGAAACTACTTGTCTTTTTTGATTATCAATTGCCTTTATACATACATATTTAGGCTCTCCAGGAATTTCAACACTGAAAAAAGGAGGATAAATATCAGATTCATATGTCGTTGCAATTTCAGTATATCCATCTGTCAAACAACTTTCTTCATCAGATATAAATTTATAATAACTTACATATTTTCCATTTTCAGTTTTAATACCGCAAGTTCCTAAGGAATCAGAATATCTACTAGTAGGTTCATTATTTTCATCACTCACATGCCATTGTACAAATCTATGAGTAGGATATTCTAAAATTTTAATTTCTGGAATTTTATTATTAGCTTCAGATATAAGACATCTAGGAACACCACAATAAGTACTAGGTGGACATAAATTATCTCTTAAAATACAATTATTTTCTAAATTTTTACTTATAACTTCTTTATTAGCATTATCACAATCATCATAAGTATGATATATACAAGAATGAAGTTCCCTTTCTTTAGTTTTATCTAAATCAACATCATAAATTGTACATTCAGAACTTCCAGGATTTTTAGCGCAAAATTCACATCTATTTTCACAAACATCACCAACTAAAACTTCCCATGATTGACATTTTTTTGCTTGAATTTGTGAGTTAGCATAAGTTAAATCATCTTTTCTTACAATTTTAACTTTTTTAGAATAGGATTCTTCATAATTATAATCTAAATTAACTTCAAGTACAGTATAATAACTACTTTTAGTCATAAGAATAGTATTATCTTCAAATCTACAAGTTGCAGTTCCAACACCCCCAACTAAAGGTATAATTTCAGGAAAACAAACTAAATCTTCATTTTGTAATTTTGCATTTATTTTCACTTTATTAGGTTGTAAATTATTTGCACAAACTTCAGGTTGATTTAAACCTTCATATATTTCTCTTTTTGGTTCTAAAACAATTCCACTACCAACATTTTTTATAGTAATAGTATATTGAGGTTCAACATAATTATCAATAGGTAACATTTTAGGTAAAACACTAACAACAGCAACAGGCGCACCTTGTCCCTCACTATATTTCAATTCTTCAGCATGACAAATTTGAGTTCTTAAACTTCTACCACCAATATCTGTATCAACACAAACTTGTTCAGCAAATTCAGTTCTATAAGGATAACAAATTTTTAAAAATAAATTTGAATAAGCAGCTTCAAAATTAGCATACATTTTTTTTGCTTTAAGCAAAGCAACAATAAAATCACTTCTTTCTCCTTCTGGAAAAGAATTACTTTTTCCTTGAATTTGTTGATATAAATTATTTGAATAAGTTTGTTTAGTTTCAAAATTAAATTCATCTTTAATAAAATCAATTTTAACAGCACTATTATTTAAACTATAAGCACCTTCATTTCTAATAAATGTTTGAACTTGAAAATCTTCTTCATCATAAACTTCATCAGGAGGAGCTTGAGATAAAAATTCCAAACTAACACCTTTAGTCCCAACATGATAATCTCCATACAATGCAGATGAACGTGGAGAAATTTCACAAGAAGTAAAAATAAACGAAGTTAAAATTATTAAAACTAAAACAAATTTAAAATTTAATTTTATTTTCATTTTACAATCACCGATGAAGCTCTTTTCATTAAATAATCATAATCAATAGATAATAAAATAGTATTAGTTGAAAAATATCTATTTGGTATTAACTTATCTACAAAATTCTTTTCAACACCAATATCACAAGTAAAAGTAGTATAACTTCCAACACTTATTTGAGTTGCATCATAAACAAATTTATTTCTTCCATCT
>JBFXLI010000010.1:0-7274 GCA_050187915.1 Candidatus Woesearchaeota archaeon | reverse complement strand
TTTATACTCAATTCCCTATAAGAACCCGTTTTATAATAAATTTGAGTTATTACATCATTACCTTCTCTAATTTCTTTATTTATTGCTGCTGCACCTAAAACTTCAACACCAATAAATTGATGAGTATTTTCTTGCTCAGCACCAGAAACAATATCTCCTTTTCCAAGCTTAAATTGATATTCAATATAACTCTTAAAATTAGTCCAAATATTAACTCCTTCACTTTCATCAGCAGTAAATTTCATTTTCAATGATTCTCTAAAAGCAGGATTCAACAATAAACCCAATATAAAAAATAAA
The DNA here is from genome assembly GCA_050187915.1 of Candidatus Woesearchaeota archaeon. Taxonomy (GTDB): domain Archaea; phylum Nanobdellota; class Nanobdellia; order Woesearchaeales; family SKGA01; genus JAQUYS01. The sequence goes on along the minus strand of JBFXLI010000010.1, from coordinate 6,974 downwards.
GCCATTAACAAACCAATAATCATAATTATAGTTATCGCAATATGTTTACCTACCCATCCAGCTTGAAAAGCAATCAAAGCATAAATAATAGTAATAAACATTATTTTAACAATCAAAATTGTATTGCCACTAACTAAACCATTTATAGCATCATTAAATAATTGATTTAAATAAAGATTAAAGAAAATACAAATTAAAATTGCAATAAATTGTCCTTTATTAATTAAATCCGCAAATACAAAAGTTACACAAATAGCGATGAAAAATAAAACAATATATAGTAAAATTCTATTAGTTCCATCTAAAATATTTAAAATCAAAGGACCCAAAAAAGTTAATAAAAATACAACTAAAAACGTTATTAATTTAGAAGCTGAAGTTATTTCTGTTTGTTTTTCATCTTTACCAAAAAGTTTTTTTAATATATCATTTGTAGAATCACTACCAGAATTACTTTTACTATTTTTTATTTCTTTTTCCGTTTGTTTTCTTAATGCTTCAGCTTCTTTTTTATTTCTTTTTTCTATTTCTGCATTTTCCTTTTCTGTTTGTTTTCTTTCTTTTTCTCCCCAATCTTTAATTTCTTCTTTTCTAGATTCAGGATTTAAATTTTCTTTAATTCTTTCTTCTGCTGCTTTTTTTATTTTTTCAATTGCATCTTCTGATTTACTTGAATCTTCTGCCGTGTTTTCTTCTTCAGGAATATTTACGTCTTCTTCCGGTTTAGTTGTCTCATCACTCATTTTAAATTTTACTCAACACTAACTTTTAATTGTGCAATATTTACATCGCTTCTTGGTTTTATTTGAATTGAATTTGTTCCACTTCTAATTTGTTCATTTATTGTTCTTTGATACGAAGTATAATAAGTATCTACAGGAACAGTCATACCATTAACAATAAAATCAATTTTTTTATAACTATCATCAGTGAAATAAACCTTCATAATAACATCCACATCAGATTTTAATTCCTCTTCACCATCTTCAGTACTAGTAGTTGCTTTACAATTAGGAGTTTCTTTATCAACATTATAATATTTATTAGGACATGCATCACAATCAGATTGAGTTACAACTGCAGTACAAATACTTTCATATCCTGTTAAAGGTAAATCAGAACACCAATAATTATTTTCATTTTCAGCAAAGCAACAATCCTTATCTAAATATTTTCTTGTACTTTGATCACATTCTTTAGGACAAATTCCATCAGTGTCATCTCCACATCTATATTCCATAGTTTCATGTGGATTACCATTAATATCTTCATACACACTAGGACATCTATCAGTGTATTCAGCTAAAACAGAATTAACACATCTATCTCTTGGATTAGTTGTTCTTAAATCACACCAATAATTACTTCTTGAATCAGCAAAGCAACAATCTTTATCTTCATAATCTTCACAACCACTAGGACAAATTCCATCAATTTTTCCACAATACTTATTATTGTCTGTAGTAGTTGTAAATAAATCATCACTTAATTCAAAATAATAAATTGGATAATCAGGTTTAATTAAATCTACATCAACTGAAATACTATCAATTAAATAACTGCCTTTTTCAGATGAAAAATCAATTGTATTTTCTCCTTCATAAAATTTATCTGCACTAAGAGATATTTTATTAATCATACCACAATCAGGAATTCCATTATAAACAGTATTTCTATTTATCTCGATAGCAATTACATTTTTTTCAGTTTTATCACATTCAGGAAAAAATTCAAGTGTTGCTTTTTCAAAATTATCCATTTCACTTTTTTCAATGTAAAATGTTTGCATGTTATATGAATGTTCTTTATTTGTAATATCTCCTGTTATTCTTGTATTCATTAAAGTATATTCATGAACTCTCCAAAATGCAAAACCAGGTGTTGAAGTTTTAAAGTAAAGAATATTATCTTGTTTCAATAGTTCTTTTGATAAAAGTAAAGGTGTATTTGAACCTTCTTTTAATTCTCCATCAAATATTAAAACTCCATTAAGATATATGTTTAATTCTCCACTTGGTCTAAATACATTAAATGAAAGATATATATTATCGCTTAATTCTTGATTTATTTTAAATGGCATTTCATAATATTTTTTTTCAAATGCTGAATTTTTAATATATAGACTTTGTACTTCAGTTATTATTTGCGCGTCTGTTTCTGTATATATTCTGAAGTTTGCAAGGTCATGTTCTATTTCTGTGTTTTTAACGTAGTTGATTTTACCGGGAATTTCTTTCAATGGACTAGTGCCTAACAAATTTATGTGGGAGTTTACTCCAATGGAGTTTGTTCCAGGTATATCTCCGCCTTCTAATAGCTTTTCACGTTCTGCTGGAGGCAAGAAAAGCAAGTATATAACTATTACAACAGTTATTAATAGAATTAAAACTGCCGCACTAGAAGCACTTGTTGGCGATTCTACTATTCCTTTTTTTGATTTAAACAAGGAATTGTGGATAAATCCAGTTTTATTTTCAAATTTAGATGCGCGCGTCATGTACCAATTTTGTATATTGGTATATATAAAAGTTTCTTTTTTTCTTTTTAAATAAAAATTAAGAAAATTGTGGTTTCAAGCCTTAAGGAAGCCATTTTTTTGAGTTTTTAATTTTTTCAGGCAAATATACATCCATAACATAATTTAAACCATGTGCTGCAAATGCTTGCTGTTCAACTCTTTGTTTACCATCAGCCATCATTTTCAAAGCATCAATCCATTCTTTATTTTCTTTTATGAAAGGATCATTTTTAATTAAGTCTTTAATTTTTTTAATATCTACATCTTTCAATGGATGAGTTGGTAAATTATAATCTTTAATGTCTTGAGGAGTTACTCCAATAAACTTTGCCTGAGGAACACAAAAAAATTCATTTATGTGTGCAGCATTTCCACTACCAACTTTCAAAGTTCTATAAATATTACCAAATCCATAAGGATCACCATCAGTAAAAACATAAACAGGCAATCTTTTTTCATCAGCAAGTTTTCTTATAAACCTACGACAAGCTCTAGTTGGAACACCACTCATAGCAATTAAAATACAATTATGTTTTTTCCAAAAATTATGTTTATTCAATCTTTCAAATGCACCTTGAGTTTCAATAGCTAAAATAAATTTAGCATCAGTTTCAAATTTTAAATGTTCAACAGAAGAAGGAATAGAATAAGCACCACTTCCAAATCTAGTACAATCAATTTTTATTTCTTTTTTAGTATCAAAGTCAGTATCAATTACAATTAATTCACCAGCAACAGCACCACCATGCTCACCAGGAATAAATCCCATTTGCTCTCTATTAACACCAAGCATAGCTTCAATATCATCCATAACAGAATCAGATTCAGGTTGCTCAGTAAATCTAGCATCACCCCAATTTTTTGAAACATAATACGCTTCTCTTTTAGTAGCAGTATCTTCTTCTTCAATTAATTGTTTAGATAAAGCCATCATTCTAAGAGTTTGAGCAAAAGTTTTAACAGTTGCAGCAGTTAAAGTTCTTTTTTTAACAGATTCAGCAATTTGAAAAAATCCATCCAACTTATTAAAAGTAACATTACTTAAAGAACGAACAGGAATGTTTAAATGAGGAGCTTTAGATTTCACAATGTCTTGATTAACACCACTTGAAATTTTTTTGATATTTTCTATAATTTCATTCATCATTATCTACCTCATCATCATACTTACTTTTTCTTTTTTTAGGAGTTTCATCATCAACTTCTTCATATTCGTTTTCATCATCAACTTCTTCATCTTTACCAATACTAGCCCAGTCTTTATCATATTCAGTATTTTTTGTAGGATCAAATTCAACATCATCAAGTTTTCCCCTTTTCATCTCTAAAATTTCCTTTAAATTTCTAATAATAACTTCTTCATCAGCAGCATCTAAATTTAAAATTTCTTTAAGTCCAGTTGCAACATGAGGAATATATTTTTCAATATAACTTCTTTTTTTCAATTCATCTTTAACTCTTTTTTTCTTAGCAGTATATTTTGCTAAATCTCTACCAGCTTCTTGAAGAGCAAGTTTAATTTCTTTTAAAATTTCAGGATATTGAGCAATCGCTTCTTTACTCTCACTAGTAAAAGGAACCCACACAGAAGCAATATGAACAACAATAGTTAAAGGACCAACAGGCAATCCACCACTAGGTTGATTAAGTCCATAAGGTTTCCAACTCAAAGATTGAATAGCTTTTGTAATTCCACAACCACCTTGTTGAAATAAAAGAGGAACCCTATTAGCAAACCTCATAATATTAGCAGATTTATCCTTAGGTTGTTCACCACCATAAGCAAGCGCAACTTCAATTTGAAAAGGATTACCTTTGTAAACAGTTGGAGGACGAGTAATACTAGTATAAAATTCTGCATTAACCTCTTTTTTAATTCCCTTCTCCAAAAGTTCAGCACCAATAGGACTAATACAATCAGTTGAAGGAGCTTGAATTTTTGCTTCTTTTAACGCAACTAAAATTTTTTCAGCTTCATCATGACTTATTTTTTTTGGTTTAGTTCTAGGTAAAACTCTTGATTCTTCTAAAACTGTTTTTGCAATTGAAGCACTTACTTTACTAAATTCAGAAGTTAAAAATTGAGCAACAGTAGCTTCACCAGTCATTTCCAACATCTTCAAAAAAACACCAAGTTCAATACCATGAGGATGTGGTTTTATTTCTTTAGCCAAACTAGGAGTTTCTTGAGTAGCTCTAGGAAAAATTAATTGTTCAGCTTTAGGATTAGTATAAATAATAGTAACATGAGGATTAACAACCGCAGTTTCTTTCAAATATTCATCAACACTTTGATTACCTCTTTGATAAGTAGCTTCAATATCAATTTGAATTTTTGTACCATGTTCTTTATTCCATTCTTTCACAATAGTATCAACAATTTCAGGTTCATTAGTTGAAGTATTAATTTTTAATTCAAAATGATGAGCAGGTGCATCAGGAGCAGTTTTAGAAATAACTTTTGAAGCCCTACCAGTAGTTAATTGTCCATACATAACAGACGCACTAATACCAATACCTTGTTGTCCACGTGATTGTTTCAAAGAATGAAATTTACTACCATATAATAACTTTGCAAAAATTCTAGGAATTTGTTCTTTAACAATACCAGGTCCATTATCTTCTACAATAATTCTATATCTATCATTACCCATTTCAATAATTTCAACACTTATTTCAGGCAAAATATTTGCTTCTTCACAAGCATCCAAACTATTATCAACAGCTTCTTTTATTGTAGTAAGCAAAGCTTTTCTTTTATTATCAAAACCAAGCAAATGTTTATTTTTTGCGAAAAATTCTGCAACACCAATAGCTCTTTGTTTCAAAGCCATTTCTTCAGCAGTTTTTCCTTTCCTTTCTTCAGCCATATTTCAAGAGTAAAATTATTTGCTTATAAGCTTTTCTTAAGTCCAGAATAATAGTTATATTAACATTGCATAAATTCACATGGGTCAGAACTACTTATATTAGTATCATCAACTTCTTCACTATCAGATTCAACAATTAAACTACCATTTTGATAAGCTTCAGCTAATTGTAAACTTTCATATTGATTACAAATATTAACAGAAACATCATCCTTAACCAAACTACAAAGAGCATATTTACCATCAACAATCAAACCCAAATAACACATATCTCTATTATTTTCTTCAACATATTGACATACACCTTCATCATTATACAACAAAGCAACCTGATTTAAACACTCTCTATGTAAATAATCAAATTTAATTTTTTCACAATAACCAATAGAAGAAGATTTATCATCAGCATCAATAGCCATACTAAATAATTGTTCATCACTTTCACCCTTAATTACAACTTCAGTAGCAGCAGGTTTAGTAACAACAGGAGCAGGTGTTGGAGCAGGAGTCGGTTCAACCTCAGTAGCAGCAGGTGTTGGAGTAGGTTCATCTTCAACAACAGAAACATTACCAACATTAAAATAAAATTTATGTCCAGCAGTTTGCCTATCATAAGTTGCTAAAACTTCCATTTCATAAGTACCACTAGATAAATCTCCAGGAATTCTAACTTCCTTAACATAAGACAAAGTAGTATCAAAAGCGCGAGTATCAGTTTCTTTTTTAATCAACTGTCCATACTCAGTTCTCAAAATATAATTAAAATAAACATCAACATTTCCAGGACGTCCCATATTAGTAACCATAACAGTAAATTGCAAATTCTCAGAAGGATTAACATTTTCAGTAATATCCTTAATAGTAACATCCAAAAGTTTACCCAAACCACCTTCATTTAAATTTTGTACCCAAAAGAAAAAACCAGTACCAATAAAAAACATAAGCATTAAAGCAACACCAATTTTAATTACAGCACCAGAACTAACATCATGTTTATGAATAACTTCCAAAGGCATTTGTCCATTATAATATTGATTATCAACATTTTTAAAAACAGAAATTAACTCTTGTTTCTTATATCCCTTACTCAACAAAAAAGAATAAAGTTGTTCAGGAGTATAACCTTGATTTAAATAAGTATAAACATAATTTTGAAGATCATTATTTTTAGTAACTAAATTTATTTGTTTGAAAGCATCATCAATAGTTTGTTGAGAATAACCATTTTTTAATAAATAATTTACAATCTGTTCTCTACCATAACCTTTCGCCAATGTAGATTCTATATATTCTTTTAACGAATTCATTGTATTAGTTCATAAGTTGGTAAAAGTTTAGATCTAAATTGTAAAGTATATTCTTCAGTCTTACTCATTCTATCTAAATCTTTAACACATTTAGGTAATGGAGGTTTAATCAAATATAAAACAATTTCATTATTTTGATATAAATTTTCTTTTGAAATATAAATTGGATTTTCTTCTGTAAATTCAATACCTCCCCAAAGTGAAGGTTGCATCACAATATCATTCTTAGGGTAATATTCATATTCAGTACAAACTCCAAGGAAATAATCACTACATTCT
>JBFXLI010000009.1:0-43552 GCA_050187915.1 Candidatus Woesearchaeota archaeon | reverse complement strand
TATGCAACTTGTGGAAGTGGAAGATGTGCTTACCAAGATTCTTGGGCTTGTTTTTGTTCTCAAGATCCTCAATGCAATGACGTTTCTGCCGATGATTTTTTTGGTGATGATTTTGGTAATGATAATTTTGTTTGTGTTTCAAATGGTGCTTGTATGCAAGATTGTGAATTTGAAAGCAATCCAGACGCTTCAGTTGAAGCATGTTATTGTGAAGCGACAGATTCAAATTATGGTTCATATGACTCACCAACATATGATAGTTATTTTATTTCAAAAACAAATAAAGTTTACGAACCTTTAACTCCAGAACCAAGCGTTTCAAAATGTTGTTTAGATGATGTTTATATTTATGACAAAAATCAAAATAATATTGTTTGTAATGATGGAAGTCTAACACTAATTTCATTATCAACAACAAATTTATATAAATTAAATTCTAATGTTTTATTTTACGATAATGAATTTTATTATTGTGGAACTGCTCCATCTGGTTGGACTAGTACTAATGTTAATCCTTCAGTTGTTTTTACTAGTGGAACAACAAAATACCGTTGTCAAGGCGGGTATTGGACAAATTTACCTTCAACCACATAATTTCTAACCGAAAGCTTTATAAATGATAAATTTATCAATTTATAAATAATCAGACTGATTTAGTTAGTCTTATTTTTATGCTGTGAGGGGTTTGAGGGTGAAGGTTTCAAATATTTCAAAAATTCTGTATGTTTTAATAATTTCAATGACATTTTTAAGTTTATTTTCAGACTTAGCTTCAGCAGATTATAATTTACCTTGTTGTATTCCTCAAGTTTTTGATTCCTTTCATCCATCTCCTATTTGTCAAATTCCTCAATATAGTTTTGTTTGTGGTGAAGAACCAATTTTAGATTATAGTATTCAACAATCAAATTGCTGCGATGCATCAAATCAATTTAATCCAGTATATACTAAAGTGGGTTGTTGTTGTAATGGAAACGTACCAACATACCTTGATTATACTTCAACTAATGATTATGGTGAGTTATATCTTGTAACTGAAGTTGCATGTGAAGATAGATCATCTTCATATAATTTTGTTGAAGAATCTGATCCAACAAAATGTTCACAAATTTGTTCAGGTCAAACTGGAACAACAACTCCAACATACACAAATTTTGTTCAAGTAAACGGTTTCACTTTCGGTGAATTTGAAGATGGAACAAAAATAGAATTATCTAATGTTGCAATAGATGTTTATGATGGAAATACAAACATAAATACTTTTTTAGTTCAAAATAAATATAATTATTTATTAGACAATCAATTTTGTTTTAATTCAACTCATGAAAATGTTGAATGTGCTAGAGATGATTTACCTAAAGGAGTTGTATTAACTTTTAGAGCATCTTTAATTGATGATTCAGAATATTTAGATGATTATCCTAATGGTTTAAATTGTAATTTACCTGATAATTACAATTTTAATTTTCAAACAGATAAAAATGATTTAGAATTAGTTTTAGATTGTGAAGAATTATCTGCACCATGTACTCCTGTGTGGGTTTTAGATTGTGAAAATAATGATGATTGTTATACAATAAGTAATTCTTGTCAAGATTATACTGACAATTATGGAAATACAGATGGAATTAAAGAATGTTTAACAACTCAAGTTGGTGAAGATGATGGATGGGGAGAATGTGTTCAAGAAGGATTAAGTTTTTATCAATCAAGACAAATTCACGACTTAAATCATTGTGGAATTATTGATGGAAAGCCAGCAACAATAAGATATTGTGATACTTTTGAACCAGAAGAAAGTCTTTGTCACAATGGACAAATAGATGTTGGAGAAGATTGTGATTTTGATGCTACAACAGGAGATGAAATTTATCCTACTTCAGTTCAATTAAATGATGAGGGTATTCCAAGTTGTAGTTATTATTCAGGATTAATGGATCCAGAAGAAGGAGTTAGTGGAGTTACATGTTCACAAAATTGTAAAGTAGATTTGTTGAATTGTTTACCTGCCTGCGGTCCAGTTTGTTTGGGAGGAACTCAATGTGAAGTGTGTCCAAATTGTATAGGTGCTACAAATTGTGATTTAAGTTGTAATAATGAATATCCTACTTTTATGTTTGAATCAAAAACAAATTTAACAACTTTCACACAAACTCATACAATTCAACTTGGAACTAAACAAAGTCCAATTACAAATATTTTTGATAATTATCTTTTCAATATTAATAAAGTAAATTATTTAGCAAATATTAAATTTTTTGAAATGAATAATGATGTTCAAATAGAATGGAATTTCAATTCAAGTTGTAATGAAAAATTAGCTTATCACGAAATAAGTATGTGTGAAGTTACAGAAACAAATGGAAATTATATATGTAATCTAGATGATTTTGACATTATAAGAACACCAAACAAAAATTGGGTTTTTGAAAATTCTTTAAAAGCAGGAAAAACTTATTGTTTTGATGTTTGTTCTTATATAAAATCACCATCTACCACACCAATTAAAAATTGTTATTCCGAATTATTAGGCGAAGGTTATGAAAATGGAATTTGTGTAAAAATTCCCACAGAAGCAGATTATTGTATGGATGAACATCCTGAAGGAATGAATTGTGTTTGGGATGGAACAAAAATAGTAAAAGGTGGCTGTGCACAATTTGCAGATTATATTCCTGCAACTAGTTCAGCAACTTTAAAGACATTAACAAATTTAACTTTAACGAAAATAAGTTGTGCAAATGATGAATTATGTGTAGAAACACAATCTTCTCCAGGAGCAATATGTAAAGATGAAGAACCTTGTTGGAGATGTAATGGTTTGTTTGGTTTATTTTCAACTTATAGTTTATCTACACAGAAAGAAGATGGTTTTGTTTGTGAAGACTTCCAAAATATAAATGGTACATCTCAAAGTGAATTAGAAGACGAAGAAAATCCATTTAAATTATGTTACAAAGATGAATCATTAACAACTCTTCCTAAATTTGATTCTTGTAATCAAGTTAAATCTTGTTATGATTACAAAAGTAATTATGCGTGTGAAAATGATCCTTGTTTTAAATTTTCAGAAATACAAAATGGGGTAAGTGCTAACAATGAATGTGCTTGGACTTGGTATGATAAAGAATTAGGCATAGGTGTTTGTAAATCAACCATAGAAGAACACCAAGAATGTACTAGATGTGAAAAAGATTCACCAATAGGATATTGTAATGAAGACTTATGTCAAAATAATTATGGAGAATGTTATTTCAAAGATGAATTAGTTAATAGTAATTTAAGTATAGATGGTGAATTAAAAAATTATTTAAAAAATTTAGAACCAAATAGAAATACTAATCCAAATCAATATACGCCAAGATGTATTGCAAAACAAGACATGGCTTGTGTTTTATATGATAAAAAAGAAGATTGTATTGGCGGTACTACAGAACAAAGTTTTGTACTTAATTCAATTTATGAAAGTAATGATTCAACTTATGGAATTGGAAATGCTTTAATAAATTCCAATCCTAATTATGTTCTTTCAGGAAACAATGAAAAAACATCAAGTAATGATTATTTTAAATTTGGAACTTGTGTTTGGAACGATGAAATAGGTTGTCATAAAAATTCAGATTATAACTATGAAATAACTAATAATAATGATGTTTTAATAGAAGATGATTGTGATTTTTCAAATTTAATTCTTCTTTCAAATTGTATTAAAGATAATATTACACCAACAACAACATTTAATTGGGAATCAGAAGTAGATTATACAGAATATAATGAAAATTATCCAACCAACTTACCAATATATGGTGCAAACCAAATTCATTTAATGAGTTTCTCTGTTGAAGATAATGTTTGGAAAACAGGATCAAATACACCAACTTTTGGAGATATTGATACATTTGTAACATTCTTAAAAGTAAATGATTCAAATTTTGAAGACGGAGATTTAGTTTGTTATAATTGTAATTTAAATAATGAAATTTGTACATTAAGTGCAACTGCAGATGTAGTTACATTACCATCTGACAAAAGTTCTTTTGGAACTAAATGTGAATTATATCCAAACACTAAAATTTATGATGTTAAAATGGAAAACTTTTTCAGCAATTCAGGAATTTATTTAATGAAATATTTCTCACAAGATAGAGCTTTAAACATGGAAGAAGTTCAAGAAAAATTAATTTATGTTGATGCAGAAGCGCCAGAAATAAATTACTCAGAACTACAAGAAACAGGAATTATAAGTATTGATAATTATAAAACAAATTTAACAATACAATTTAACACAAGCGAAATGGCTTATTGTACTGCAAATTTAACAAAATATGTAACTGAAAATCAACTACAAAACATACAAGTTGCAGATATTGTTTACCAATTTAATGATACGTTCAAAACAACATATTATTATCTTTATGATGGACTATATAATATGAATATTGCTTGTAAAGATATTTTTGGAAACATAAATGTTGAAGATCATGAAATATTTATTGAAGGAGATAAAAGTATTTACAATGTTAGTCCTAGAGGAGAAGTTTATCTTCCAAATGATGCATCAAATGTTTTATTAGAATTATCTACAATTGCTAATTCAACTTGTAGATTTGCAATTAATTATCCTTTAACAAACGGTTTACCTTCATTTAGGGATATGGAAACTAAGTGTAAAAATTGTGTTTTTAATTCTCAATCAGCAGATAAAGTTATTTTAACAAGTCAAGGTTTAGTAACGATTGAAGATGAAGAAGTTGAAAATAGTTATCATTATATGAGTTTCCTTAATGCGATTGATTTACAATATGAATTTATACCTAAAACACCAGAATCAAAAACATATTCAATTTACACAGCATGTCAAAACAAAGATACAAACGAATTAACAGAAAAATCACCAGCAGATACAATCAGTTTAACAATAGATGGTTTACCACCAACATCAAATGTATTGGAAAATGAAAATCAATATCAAGAAGATTATGTTGAGTATGCTAATGAACGAATTTTAACTTTAACTTGTGATGATACAAATCCAAATTCATATAATCAATTTGGTTGCAATAAAATATATTATTGTTTATCGGATAATAATTTGGCAAGAAATCAAACTTTCAATAACAATAAAAAAGCATCATTATCAAAAGAAGAATTAGAAAATTATTGTCAAAATGACAATTTAAAACAAACTACTGAAAATGAATTAGATTTAACAATATCTTATATAAGAAATGATTTAGGTTCATGTTCAAATTGTTATTTAATGTTTTATTCAGATGATGAAGGACAAAATACAGAATCATTAATTCATGTTGTAAATCCAAAAGTTAGAGATGTTAAATTTGATGAAGCAAAAGTTTATGCCTATAATTCAACAAACCAACAAGTTATTGTTAAAAAATAAAGAGGAAGTATGAGACAAAAAAATTTCATTTTAATTTTAATATTTTTATTAATGCTTTTAATTAATTTAAATTTTTCTGTCGCATCTTGTCCAGTAGATATTAGTTTAGGAACATTAACTTTAGATATAAATAAACCAGATTTATTTGTTAATTTTAATAGTATGGATTCAGCAGTTACAATTATAAGTGTATATTTAAATAAATCTTCAAAGTCTTATAATTTAAATTATTCTTCAAATGACGGAAATAGAACTTTTAATTTTACGGTAGTTAATAGTGATTATGGTGACAAAATATTTTTGTTTAATGGAGAATATGATTTTACAGTTGAAGCTGAAGATAAAGATGGTAACAAAGATAAAATTTGTGTTGATGTTGTTATAGACGCTCCTGAAATGCCTATTTGGGTTTCTTCACCTGACAATCAATTTGTATCTGACAAAGAAAATATAATGGGCTTTAGTAATCAACGTGAATTCAATTTAGAAATAAAAACAGATAGTGATGCAGTTTGTCATTTAGGACCTTATAGAGATAATTTTGATTTAAACACAATTACGTTTGTTAATTTGCAAAAAGTTCTTTCCACATCTCCAACAAAAACACACACATTAAGTATAAATGATGACGATCAAACTGACCCAAAATTAAATTTACAATTATCTGAATTAAAGTATGATGATTTCCCAGAACCTTATGTTGTATTATGTGAAATTTATGATGGAATAACTCCAAAGTATTTTGGAAAAGAAATTTATGTTGGTTATGATTTAACTCCTCCCGAATCAGCAGAAATTGATTTTTCATATTCGCCTGAACAAATATTTGATCCTTCTATTTTGATAACAGAATTAAATATAGATTCTTACGAAGATTGGTTGGTATGTAAATATGAATTTAATTCAAGTATGAATACTCCTCAATATAATCCTACTTCTGCTAATTTATTTACTGAAATAAAAATTCCAGATGATTATAAAACATCAATAACAAATATTTTTGATTTTTCAAATTATGGTTCAAATTCATTTCCTCCACCTGGAGAAGAATTAATTTACGGAACTGAATTAGTTTGTTATAATTTAGCAGGTGATGAAATAATTAAAGATTTAAATTTTTCAGTTTATCTGAATAAAACTTTAACTTTAACGTCTTCTAGTCCATTATTATTTTCAACACCTATGCAACAATTTATTTTTGAAACAAATATATTTGCAGATGTTCAATATAGAATAACTTCAGTTTCTGATTATTACACATACCAAGATGTTGATTATACAGATGGTTATGTTCACGAATTTGAAACTGAATTGGAAGATGGAGAATATGTTCTTCAAATTAAAGCTTCAAATAACATAGACATAATCACACAATCTTTCAATATTTTAGTAGATACAACTCCACCTTCAAAACCACAATTTGCTTCAAGTCCATATTATTGTATAAGAAGTACAGATTTTTATCAACCATTAGAAGTATCTATACAATATAATGATACAGATAATTCTATTACAAAATATGTTTTTACACTTGAAAAAAAATCACAAGTTATTAATCAAACAAATAAATCTTCACCTTTTTCTGAGCTAGTTAGTGCCACATACACTTTTTTCAATGAAGTAGTTTTACTAACAGATAAATTTACTTGGAACGTTTTTGCTGAAGATGTTGTAGGACATAAAAGCTTAATTAATAGTTTGCCTATACAAATTTTTACAGCAAACAATCCTGAATGTGATACAACACCACCCGCAACTTATTTAAACATTTCAACAGATGAAACAAATCCAGAAAAATTGAACTACAATATTGTTTGTGAAGATACAGATGGAGTTTGTTCAAAAATATATCATTTAGCGGTTGAACAAGATGAAGATTGTCCTTCTTATCAAAATTATATAAATTTACCTGAATATGCAAGTTTCAATTATGATAATGATGATCCAGAAATTTTTTCAACTGAAGAAAATATTAAAGTATGTTTCATAGTAGAAAACAAAGCAGGTTTACGAACTGGTGCAAATCAATTTGTTAATGCTGAAAGTATAATAGAAATATTAGCACCAGCAACAGGAATTTCAAACAAAAAAAATATTACATTAATAATAACTACAAACCCTCTTTTGCCATCAACAGCAATATGTAAACATGGTTATGATTCAGGTGCTGGAAACATATTAACAACCTACAAGAATTTATTTGGTTCATTTAATTATCTTACTACTAGACCACCACCAACATATAGGGATTTAATAGTGACATCAACATATCCTCAATTTGACTATGGACAACCAGCAGAAATTTCAAAACCATGGATAATTATTTGTAATGATAGTGGTTTATTCCATATGAAAAGATTTACATTAGGTTATGATACATCAATACCAAAAATAACAGATGTATATATGACTAAACCTATTGTTGAAGATTTAGCAAATCCAACTACAAAAATAGTTGTAAAAGTTGATGATCCTGTGATTTGTACTTATGATATTTTTGACGACAATTCATCTTTATTATTTAAATCAGGATTATTTGATGGTTATTATGAAAAAAATTATAAAACAACATTAGAACAAGAATTAACTTTTACCTTGCCAGATGTAGGAAATTATACAACCTATGTTGAGTGCTTTAACGAAGCAGGTTTAGATACAAATGGTTCAACAACTTTTAAAGTAAAATACACAGATGCAGTTGGAATCACAATATTAACACCAGATACCACAAGAGCAGATGGTGGACTTAATGTTAATGCAACTACTGTTCTTTTAGCAACTTGTGAATATAATTTAAATTCAGCAACAAATAAAACACTATCCTCTACATCAACATATTCTCACAATGCTAAGGAAACCTCTATTTCAGAAGGTTTACATACACTTAATATTTATTGTCTTTCAGATAGGGGAACAACAGGAGCAAAAGGAAAAAAAGTATTAATAGATAGAACAGCTCCAAATTTAAAAATTATCGCACCAGACGAATCTTGTTCATTAACAAAATTAAAAATAAATTTTGAAGTTGATTTGTTAAATGGTTCAGCTTTAGATTTCATAAACTATACAATTAAAGATAGCAACAACACACTAATAAAAACAGGAACATTAAATGATGATGGTTATCAAACAATAACAGTTTCTTCTTTAACTAAAGATAAAACATACACAATTACTGCAACCGCATTTGATAAAGCAGGAAATAGTAAAACTGCATCAGACACATTTAAAGCAACAGAATTTAATAATTTGATTTGCGATTTCACACCACCCGAAGGTAAAATTCAATTAACTGATTCAATAAAAGGAAAACTTGCAGAAGTTAGTTGTATAGATAATGTTGGTTGTTCAAATACATTTAATTATGGTTTTGGAACAAACAATACTTGTGAAGCAAACGATTACAAAGAAAATACTAATCTTTATTATAATGGAACTTCAAATCCAATTGTAATAAAAGAGCCAAAGTTACTTTGTGTAGAAGTATTTGATTTAAATGGAAATGAAGATAATGTTTCTAAAAAAATAACTTTAATAGCGCATTGTTATAATGGAATAAAAGATGGAACAGAAGAAAATATTGATTGCGGTGGAGAATGTATTTCTTGTGAATTTACTCAAGGCGTAGAAGGAGATTATTGTACTGCTGATAACGATTGCTTAGGAAATTTAAGTTGTGTTCAAAATAAATGTAAAGATACGTCTTCTACACCTAAAAAAGAAAATGGAAATTCATGTAATTTTAATTACGAATGTGTTTCTAATTTTTGTAATTCAGGAATTTGTGAAGAAAAAGGTGATGAATGTTCTTCAAACACAGATTGTGGTGAAGGATATGAATGTAATTACTACAATGAGTGTGTTGAAATTACAAGTAATGATGAAGGAACAATATATGAAGAAAAATCAAACTTACTTGCAATAATACTTATTATATTAGGACTATTAATGATGGGTGGTGGAAGTTATTACGTTTATTATTCCAAAGATAAAAAACAAAAAGAAATACAAGAACAGCAATTAAGACAACAACAAATGATGCAACAACAAACAGCAGAACAAAGACAAAAACAACAAGAATTACAACGAAAAAAAATAAAAGAACTTAAAGAAAGATTAAAAAAACAACAAGAATTAAGACAACAAAAAGTTGATGCTAGAAAAGGAGCAAGAAAATCATTATTAAATGCATTTGATGTTGATGAAGAAGAAAAAGAAAAACTTCAAAAACAAATTGAAAAAGAAGAAGATAAATTAACAAGATTAGATTCTGAAGAATTAGCTAGAAAAGCTAAATACATAAATCAAGGAAAATTAGATGAAGGAATAGATACAGAATATGTTGATTTATCTGAGTATCACGATTTAACTGATAAAGATCCATTTGTTCATTTGAAAAAATTAGCAGGTGTAGATGAAGAAATTAAAGATAAACCTATTAAAAAAACAAATAAAAATGTTGAAACTAAACCTACTAATGATACTAAAAATACTACCAAATCTACATCGTCTAAAAATAGTTCAAATATTTCAAGATTAGCAGAATTAAATAAAAATCTAAATCTTAAAGAGTTTGTTAAAGTGTTTGAAAACAAAACTTTAGTTGAACCAAAAAAACCAACTCAAAAGAAAGTAGATATAGATTCATTCGTTGATGAATTATTTAAAAATGCAATGAAAAATACACCTTCTAAAACACAATTAAAATTAGATATAACTACTTTAAGCTTGTTATTTAATATGCTAAAGGACGAAGGCAAATTGAATGATAAAACTAAAAAAGATATAATAACTAAATTAATATCGAAAAATTTAATAAATCCTGAACAAGCCAATAAATTATAGGTGTTAATAATATGAAAAAAGCTCAAATAAATCACATATTTGGAATTATTTTTGCAGTTATAATAATAGT
This sequence comes from Candidatus Woesearchaeota archaeon, assembly GCA_050187915.1. Classification (GTDB taxonomy): domain Archaea; phylum Nanobdellota; class Nanobdellia; order Woesearchaeales; family SKGA01; genus JAQUYS01. Next base: position 33,236 of record JBFXLI010000009.1, on the reverse strand, counting down.
AACTATAGTAATAATAGCAACAAAAAGCATAGGTGGTTTATTACAAGATAAATGTAATGCAGATTACATAGAATTCAAGAACGATATTAAAACAGCATTTGATAAAAGTAAAGATTATGGAGTTGTAGATGAATATAGATTAATTGCACCTTGTAATTTTCATACACTTTGTTTTATAGATGCTGAATCTATGGGATTAAATTCAGGTTATCCGGAAACTTTACCATATCAACTAAGAATAGTTATGGATAATGCCATGAATGATCAAAGTGAAGTTTTAAGAAATGTTTTTTTATTTGATGGCGAAGAAGTAAGAGATACAGGTTTAATTGAAGATTTAAGAATAGAAGAAGAAAATAAAGATTATCATTGTATTCCTATTAAAAATGGAAGATTCACATTTATACTTCAAGGAAGAGGAAGATATGTTAATTTAGTAACTCAAGATATTTCTTGAACTTCTTAGAGGGAATAATGTTTAATAAAAAAGCTCAAGTTGAAATACAATTTAATTGGATTTTTGTGATTATAGTTGGAATGGTATTTCTTGGTTTTTTTCTTATGATGTTAATTTCTCAATCAAGTTCCAATGAACAAAAAGTTTCAATAACATTAACAAGAAATTTTCAAGCAATAATAGATTCAGTTTCGCAACAATCTGATGTTTTAAATGAATATAATTTTCCTGCACCATTTACATATTCTTTAGAGTGCAATGATGAAAGAGGACTTTATAATTATAAATTAAATGATGTCAAAGTTGCAGATATAAAATATGATATTATTTTTTCTCCAACAGAAATGAAAGGAAGAAATATCTTTCCAATAACAAGAAAATGGGACTTACCTAATAGTCAAGGTTTTTCAGTTACAAATTTTCTTTACTTATCAAATGATTTTCAAGGATATATTTTTATAAATTCTAGTTCGGATGATATGAAAAAACTTTATACTTATTTTCCAGAAAATAAAAATGTTCACTTATCAACAAATAGTAATAATTTTGAAAACTATAATTATGATAACTATAATTTTATTACTTTATTTGATGATGTAAAAAATGAAAAAATAGATATTCCAAATCAAGTTCAAGGAAAAAATAATAGATATGTTGTAATTAATCCTTTAGATGTAAATGATATTTTTAAAATAGGAGAAGCTTGTGTATTTGAAAATCAAATAGATTTAATTATATTTCAACAAAGTACTCAACCTTTTAAAAATGAATGTAAAATAGATGGAGAACATACAACTTATTTAGGAGAAGCAAGTTTATATGGAATTATATTTTCTGATGACATACAAACTTATGAATGTATGATGAACAAAGCATTTCAAAAGTTAAGACTTACAGCAATATTACAATACAACAAAATAACATATTATAGTGATTCAATGGAGAGAAATACAAATTCAGACGTTTTAAAATGTAAACAATATTTAGAATTATTATCTGACATAGAAAGCCCAAAAAAACTTTTAACTGAACTTTCAAATCCAGAAAAATCTACCACTGAAAGTTTATTGGAAACTCCATTTACTGATGATGATTTTGATTTACAAAGAATTTCAGATATTTTAACACAATTACAATCTTACAACAGAGTCCTAGCATCATATTCAAATTGTATTGAATTATATTAATAATAAAAATGAAATTTAACAAAAAAGCACAACTTCAAATGGGAGAAACAATTTTAGTAGTTATATTTATAATACTTTTAATTGTATTGGCTTTTGTTTTTATGGTAGATAAAGAAGAACGTTCTATAAATGAAGAACAATCTGAATTCTTTGAATTAGATGCAGTAACAATGGGAAAATTAGTAACAAATATTCCTGAAATAATTTATTATCCTTCTGGCGTTAAACAAGAATCTTGTTTTGATATTGCAAAATTAACTGCATTTGAAAAAATGTTAAATGAAAACCCAGAAATATCAAGAGAATATTATTTTGAAAAACTTGGAAATGTAAATATAACTATAACCCAAATTTATCCTAAATTAACTGAAGAAGAAATTCAAAATAACCAAGGAAAATGGGAAATTTACATAAATAATTTTGATGTTGGTGAAACTGCAATAAGTCTAGGCAATCCTATGATGATTCCTGTATCTTTATACGAACCAGTGTATGATAGATATTATTTTGGTGTTATGGAAATAACATTATATAAGAAAAAATGAAACGAAAAGCACAAACGGAAATTATTGGTTTTATTTTTATAATTATAATCATATCTGTAGTTATGCTTTTTTATCTTTCTTATTCTGTCGAAAAACAAATAAATCCAGAAAAAAGTATTTTACAAACTTACAAAAACACAGAAGTATCTTTCAGTTTTGTTCAAGCATTACTTTACACTTCAAATTGTGGAGATAGTATTGAAGGTTTAATAAAAGATTGTGCAAAATTTAAACGAATAAATTGTGGCGGAAAAAATTCTTGCGAACAAATAAATGAAACAGTAACAACAATTATAAATCAAACTTTAGATAAATGGGGACTTGAATATTCCTTTGTTATAAAATTTAATTCTCAATATAATTTAACTTATTTTACACCTAATTGCGAACCAGGAAAAATAATTGTAGGACAAACAGCTCCTGGAATTTATCCAATACATCTAGGAACAGGACAAGATGCCTTAATAGAACTTGGAATTTGTAGATAAGTCTTAAAAACACGTTATATTATATTTATAAAGTCTATATTAAGTCTATTTATAAATAAAAAATAAAGGAAATATTTAAATACTAGTTTAGTAAAAACTATACTAACATATTAATATTATGTGTTTAAATGTGAGGTGTAAAAATGTTTTCAAGCAAAAAAGGTTCAGAAATGTCAATGAACATAATAATAATAGCAGCAATTGCTCTTCTTATATTAGTTATATTAACAGTTATGTTATTGAATAAAAGTGGAGATATAAATGATGCAACAGGATGTAGTTCATTAGGTGGACAATGTTCAAATATGAAGTGTGACACTTTATCAGGTGATGGTTGGGGATTCCCAAGACCAATGGGCGAATGTGAAGCTCAAGGCGGATATTGTTGCATTAAAATATAAAAATGTTTTTTAAAAATAAAAAAGGCATGGAAATGTCCATGTCTTTGATTGTTTTTGCTATAGTTGCTGTAATTATATTAGTTATAGGACTTTATTTTATAATAAAAATTTCTGGAAATGCAGATTCTACAATTTCTTGTGAAGGAGATAATAAAAAATGTTCTCCATCTTCAAATTGCGGAAGTGTAGATATGCCTGGAGCGATTCCACAACCAGATAGAGATTGCGCTAAAAAATTAAAGGTAGATTTCGCATATTGTTGTGTAAAATTAGGTAATTGAAAATGAAAAAATTAGTCTCATCAAAAAAAGGAATGAAAACAATTGTAAAAATTATCCTTTGGGGTATTATTTTAGTCATAGGTATTATGTATATAGGAGATTTTCACAACAAAATATTAGATTATTTCAGTTGTGAAGGTCATGATGGTGTTTATGCTGTTGGTTGCCCTTCTGAGTTTTCAACCGAGTATTGGTTTGTCTTTGACACTCCAGATGGAACTAATTTAAAATGTTGCAAATCAAACGGACGAGATGAGAAAAAATGGGAATCATTTAAAAAAGTAAGTGCACCCGTTATAGTAAGTGATACAGGAATAACTGCGAAAATAGCATATTTTGAAGACTGGAAAATCCCACAAAACGGATTTATTAAAGGTTCAGATTCAAAAGAAAATCCACAACAATGTAGAATTTATGCAAGAAAATATGATTCATCTTCTCAAACATATACTTCAATTGTAGGCAGTGGTAGCAATTTACCTATAATAGAATATACAACTCAATCAGATTTCAATTTAGAATTCGCAAATGGTTGTGAAACTTCAGGAAGTACAAAACTAAACGAAGAAATAAAAGGAACTTATTGTGAAGTAGAAATTCATCAATCTGATAAAGATAAATCAGATTATACCAAAATATCTTCAGATTATTCATTCGATAATTGCGCTTTAAAAGCTTACAAAATTTATGACTTCAGAGGAGAAGTTGGAAAAAAATACAAATTCACATTTATAGTTTATGATAAAAAAGGTGGAACGCCTGTTGAGTCAACAGCAGTTGTTGTAAATATGCCAGACAAACCAACAACAAATACAGGAACAGATGGAAGTAGTACAGGAACAGGAGAAAATGGAGAAACAACAAATCAAGATGGTACAACACCTACACCTTTATCTTTTACTTCAACAAAATATTATAGAGACAATGAAGTTGTTTGTTTGATTGAAATACAAGGAATACCTGCTCAAGTTCACGAAGAGACAAGATTATTTTATTTTGGAAAATATCATCAAATATCTCAAGCAATTCCAACATGTCCTCATGATAAAATTAATTATGAGTCTTTTGGTGTAAACACATATGTTGATTTAAAAGATTTTAACAAAGATAAACATGATAGTTGTGTATATGTAGATATAACTTCAAATAAAGTAACTGAAGGTTATATCGAAGCAGTTGGAACATTTAAAATTCCATCTTATTGTGATTCTTTCGTTTTAAAAGATCCTTTTGAGAATGAGTTTAATCCTTGCACCATCACATTGAGTTCATGTAATGTATGGAAACCAAGATTAAGTATATCTTCCACTTGCGCATTAGAAAATAGTTATTATGAAAAGTATTTTCAATCTACTTTAGATTGTGTAGGTTGTAAAGAGTTTCCAATTTCAACTTGTGATGATTATAAAACATACGACTCATGTGCAAGCAATCAATGTTTAGGAAGCCAAAAATGTTTCTGGTACGATGATGGTGGACTTCCTTGTAAGAATGTAGGGCAATACACTTGTTCAGATATTAAAGACAGTACAAATTGTAATAAGAATTTACCACAAGTATCAAAAGGTTGTTATTGGGATGAATCAGGAGTTTTTACTTTTGATGGTTGTCAAATTTGTCCGGCAGATCCTGTTTGTGGATATTTTGATAAAGATGAATGTCAACATGATGCTCCAAAAGCCTGTGGAATTAAATGCACTTGGTCAGGAAGTAGTTGTGTCCCTGCTTAAATGAAAAATGGATTTAGCACTAGATAATGATATGGAAACTGTGATTAGATTAATGTTATCTTTATTAATTGGCATTGCAGTCATCGCAGCAATTTACGGAATAGTTAGACTTGGTTTAAAATGAAAAAAGCGAATGTTGGAATGGGAGTTGTTATGTCTCTAGTTTTGTTAATTGTAGCTTTTATTTTCATAGTTATGGCATTAAATGAAAGTTTAGATGCAGCAGAAAGATGGGTTGACGCAGGACAACTTTGCCTTGCAACACTAACATTAAAAGATTATACAACTGCAAATTCAGATAATTTTCATACAATATCAACAAGAGTACAATTAATTCAAGATCAATGTTCAACAAACAATAATCTACTTGAAATAAAACGAGAAAATGTAGTTAAACCAAGAGATGAAGAAGAAAATCAAAAACAAGCTTTAATGAAAAAAGTAGCAGATAGAATGGCATATATTTGGTATATGACAGGCGCAGGTACCATTGATTCTTTATGGGATGATAATACTTTTTTTAAATATTGGGTAGGACAAAATGATGAAATGGCTGAATGGGCATGTATAAATTTCATGAATTTTAAAATAGTACCAACTGAATACACGAAATCAATATCTTCATATGAATTAATGTCTTATTTAAGAGACACAACTTATCGTTCATTTAATATCGACGGTAAAAAACAATTAATGACATATTATGAATATATGACTATGTATGCAGGCGTTGGTTCAGGAGGAATAATGATTGCTCCAAATAGTGAATTAAAAGCAGGAGAAGAATATTCAATTGCTATTGCAAGACTTCCAAAAGATGTAAATAATTTTTTAAGTGTTTCAGCAATATCTTGTGGTGTGGCAGTTGCAGGATTTGCGATTGGTTCAATATCAGCTAAAGCAGCAGCAGCATCTGGAACGGCAGCAACTGTAGCAACTGCAGGAACTGCAGGAGTAGGAGCGGTATCGTATGCAGTTCCCGCTACATTTGCAGTATTTTCTTTAGCAGGATATACTGCAGGTATTCTTGGTTCAATAGGTTGTGGAAGTACAATAGGTAATAATGTAGGAGAAGAAATGAAATTAAGTTCTGCAATTGAACATGTTGATTATTTTTCTCAAGCTGAAACTCAAGCCATATTAAAAGGAAAAGCAAGTACTGAATTGTATAAAAAGATTGATTATGAAGCAGACAACACAGGTGGTTCATTTATAATTATAGGTAAAAAAGATGTTTTAACAAACATGGGTTGTGTTGAAATTCACTCAGGTGATAAACCAGATGATACAAAAATAGCTAGCTTGGTGGAAAAAAAATGATACTAAATTTATTAAAATTAAGTTATTCAAAAATATTTTTGAACAAAAAAGCAGATACAACTACAATTATGATTGTAGCAATAGTTATAGTGGGATTAATACTTCTTCTCATAATATCTGGTTGGGGAGAGAAAATTTTTGAATTAGCAGATAAATTAAAATTTCAGGGGACACCATCTTATGATTAAAAATAAAAAAGCTATGGATTTTGCAATTTTAGTTTCAATTATTTTAGGTGTAATAATCGTTGCTTTAATAGTTTTTTCAGTATCAACAAATACTGGAAATGTTGTAGATACAACAAATGATGAAATAGATGCAGAAAAACTAGCAGACTTTATTGGTGTAAGTTTGTATGATGAAGAAATTAGATATAATGCTATTGATGAATTAAAAAAAGTACATCCTGATTTTATAACATATGTTGATTTAGTTATACATCAAATGTTTGATCCCGAATATCCAACAAATGAAAATGGAGAAAAATTTATGAGATATTATAATTATTTTGAATTAACAAGTTATGGTTGGGGATTTAAAATATATGATGACGGAATAGGTTTATCTGTTGTAATTATAGATCAAAAGAATAATCAATATATGTATATGTCTCACGAAAATGTTGATTTTCTTAAAAATAAACACATAAATATAATTGCAGGAAATCCTAATAAAAAAGATGTTGATGAAGCAGGAGTTCCAGAATTTGCTATGACTTGGTTAATGAATTTATATTGTGGTTTAGATTTTAAATTAGAATCAAGTTTTATTGGTTTTGATGATTCTTATGAACGAATTAATGAAGATTTAAAAGAATCTGAATCTGCAACTTACCATTTTAATACATTTGAAAATACATATAATTTTAATCATTATGATAGATTTATATATCCATTAAAAAGTATTGAATTTGCACCTAGAAATGTTCTCGAATTAAAATATAATAATTGGGATTCTTGGAAAAAATGGCTAAAAGAAACAAAAGATGAAGAAGATAATAAAATGCCAGAATTAGCTTGGGTTAAAGACAAAAGTAATGAACTTGAATTCAACAGATTAAAATCTGTAGAGAAAAATGGACATTTAATTTTAAAATTAAATATAGATTCGGATACAGAATATTTTGTATTTTTCCCTTCAACTTATGCAACAGACAATTTTCGACTTGCGAAGGATTTAGATCCAATCAGAACAAAAGAAGGTGGATGGTATGATTTAGATAGGGGTACGTTAATAAATTTTGACAATGGTTATTTTAAAATTGAAGGAATCGGTTTTCCATTTGATAAGTCAGTCGATACAATAATAAATCACATAGATTATTGTGATTAAATAAGGTGAAATTATGTTAAGAAAAAATAAAAAAGGAGACGCAACATTTATTGTTGTAGGTTTAATAATTGCAGTTCTTATTCTTACATTTGGAACAGACATTTTTACAAATATATTTGATTCATTTAATGATTTTGTTCAAACAACAACATACAAACCAGGTTGTAGTAATATAGATAATTATGGTTATACTATTCAAGAAAAATATTTTGAACCATGTTCTGCACATTTTACTTCAGTGTTAAATAAAGATATTTGGGGAAACAATGAACCCTTAAATTTTGTAAGTGCCAGAAATATTGAATATTATGAACAATTATTTTTAGTAGAAGAAAAAAATGTTGTTGCAGGGTTAAAACCAACTTATGATCAATTGAAATGTTTAAAAGATAATTCAAAAGATTTTATACAAGGAGATAAAACAGATTTTAATCTTTTTAAATTAACTGTGTTTGAACGAGAATCGGATAATGCAATAAATAATATAAAATTAGGTAATGCAATAAATAATATAAAATTAGGTTTACCTCCGGCTGTTAAAGAAGAAGTAGGAGATTTTGTTATTGTATGTTACTTATTAGATGATTAAAGGTTATTAATATGAATAAAAAAGGTGAAGGAACATCACTTACGATGACAAATATGTTTGGAATAATAATTACAGTAATTATTGTTGCATTTATTTTTGGTAGTTGTGATAGATTATTTGCTCAATCACCTAATGTAGAAATACCTAATTATAGTTATGTACTAAGTTTAGCAAGTACATTAAACTCAGGAAACTTAAATAAACTTTTCAAAGAATCTATAGAACAAAACATCCCTCAAAATGAATTGCCTTTATATGATGTAGATTTAACAGGATTTATAGTCCAAAATTTAAAACTAAGTAAAAATGAATTTTTCCTTTTTTTCTCTTCAGGTTCAGAGCCAATAAAATTAATAACTTCAAATTATAAAGATAAAATTTCTGAATTGAAATTTAATAAACCTGTACAATGTATGGATAATGCATGTATTTGTTATGTTAGTGACTTAGTTTTATGGAAAACTGAAAATGAAAAAATAATAATTGATGAAGAAAAATTACAAAATGGTTTTGATTTAAAAGAGCCTGTTTGCGAAATAATAAATAGAGAAAATTTAGTTTTTTTAAATTCTAGAAATTATTTTAAATCAGATGATTACAAATATTTCACAATAAAAGATACACAATTAGAAGAATGGAAAAAAATTCCGTTACCTTTAGAAATTATTTCAATCGCGTATTATTTACCAGAAGAAACAACTAAAAATTATTTATTAAGTACATATAATAACAATTTACAAGATAAACCTATTTCAGATTTTCTATTCAGTCAAAAATGGGAAAATGGCGTTGTTATAGGTGATTTTGGGTATTCTACTGGAAATAAAATAACAAATGATTTTTCTCAAAAATTTAAATTATATTTAACATATTTTATAAGTACAGATATTAAAATACCTATAGTTGGAGTTAGTGTAAATACAATTTATAGTTTAAAATCTGAAGATAAAAGTATTTCTGAACTTTCTTTTTTAAAATTTGTTCCATTATTAAAAGATAATTATGTAAGTCCTAAACAAGGAGAATCTTCTTTAGCTAAATTAACTTTTGATTCATTGTCTTCATCTTCAAAACCATTAAAAGAAGTATATATAACTAAATATTTAGATATTAATGCAAATTCAAATTTAAAGCCTGAAGTTAAAATATTTAATAACAAAAAAACAAAAGAAGATACAAAATTTGATTCTTTTGAAATATATTTAAATACGTATGTAAAACCATTTAATACAGATGTTGATTTTTATTTTACTGAAGAAATGCCAGATTCTATTTGCTTAAATTCAGTTTATATAAATACAGATGGTTATCAAGGCTTTAAATCATGTGACAATAAAAATTATTATTTATTTAGAAAATTAAATGATGAAATACAAATATTTTCTTATGATTTAGAAAGTGTTAAATGTTATTCTTATGAATTTGTTTTCAAATCAGGAGAAAGTGAAAAAACATTAACAATTAATAACATTTTAAATGTAGAAAAAACTCAAATTTCAGGAGATTTATGCGGTAAAAGTGCAGATGAAAAAATTGAAATAATTGCAGGTGTTGAATTTTTTGATGGAAATATTTTATATACTTCAAATATAGAAGAATATCAAAATTGTGGTCATACTTTAAAAGAAACAATAACTTCTTGTACTGCAGATAAAGTTTATTTTGAAGGAGATCCTGAACTTGTAGGTTTATTACAATTTAATGCTTTAATGGGTTGGAATTAATGAGATTACTAAAAAGTAAAAAAGCTGGTGGAGCAGATTTAATACAAGATTATTTAATTATGGCAGGAATAGGTACAGTTCTAATAATTACTTTTCTTTCTTTAGCTTCAGTTTTCATAAATAAAGATGTTGCAAATAGTTTATATGTCGCTAGAGATACTGTAGGTATAGTAAATGTTATGGCAGGAATACCCTCCATAATTCATTATGAAATGCCTTATTCTTATTCTGATTTAAGTGCAAAAATAAATGGAAATGTTGTTTCTGTAATGCCAAGTACAATGAATTCCAAAACAATATATGAGAGTTTTGCTTCTGCAAGTTTCTCTAAACCTTCAAATATATTTATACTTTCTGAAGAAAACATAAATTTAGCAAATTTAGTTTTTGATAAACAATATAAATCAATAACTATTTCAAATAAAAAATATGAAAAACCATCATCATCAATTTTAAATTTTGATTTTGTTCAAAAAGGAAATTATTTATTTTATGAACAAGGTGAAGGATTATTTAATGTTTTGTCAGGGTTATATGTTGGGTTTGATCAAACTTTAAACAAAGAATTAATTGAAAGTAAATTAAATGAAGATATAATTTTTTTAATTTTTTCAATTTCTGAAGATGACAATATAAAAATATCTTATTCAAAACAAAATAAAGAAATTTTAAAGCCATTTGCAGATGAAATGCATAATACTTTATTGAATTTAAACAAAGAACTTGGTAAAGAAATATATTCTTTAAAATCTGCAACATTTGAACAGGATTTTTCAAACACTCTAAAGAGAGATAATATTATTTTAATAGAATTACAAAAAAATATGGCCACAAACTCTGAAGATAATAAAAATTATCAAGAAATTCTAGGACAACGTCTTGCAAGCTTTTTTAATAGTATTTAAACTAGTTTTATTAAGTTTTATTTACATTTTGAACTCAAAATCTTTATAAATAACCTTACTTAATAATTGTTAGTATGAGATGTTTTAATAAAAAAGGCTCCGCCAGTGAAAAAGTTGGAGTATATGTAGTTTTTATAATAATATTTTCATTAGTTATGATTGCTACAATTTCAGTCGTTTCAAATTTTGTGGAAGAAGCTAATCCCATACCAGAATATTTAGATATAGATATAACTTTATCAAGAATTGTAAATAGTTGTTTTGCTTATGTTGATGAAGAAACAGGCGTAGTATATCAAAATCAATTAGATATTTCTAAAATAACTTCTGAAAATTTAAAAAATTGTTTTAAATTTGATGATGGAACATACGATAATGTTAAAGTTACAATAATTTCAAAAGTACCGATAGACCAAGTTTATACAAATACTTTTAAAACTAAAATAGATGTAACTCAACTATGTTCTTTAAGATTAAATTCATTGAATGAAGCTAATGTTCAAGTAATTCCTTGTAAAATAAAGGTGGAGAAATGAGAAATAAAAAAGCAATGTTTTTTTTAGATTGGACAGGAATTATTGTATTAATTATTGTAGCTGCATTATTTCTTTTCTTTATTTTATCATATAAAAATTTTATAAAAGTTGAAAAAACAAATTTAATTGAACAAGAAAGAGAAGCATATATACATACGCAATCTATTAGAACTTTCGCACAATTAGAAATTTTTATAGATGGTGAAAAAATGATTGTTGCAGACGCATTAAATCAATATTATTTAACTTTGCAAGATGATTCAATAGATGAAAAACAAAGAAATAGCAAAACTGAATTGATTTTAAGAGAAATAAAAGAAAAGGCAAAAGAATTTTATGGACTCACCTTAATTAAATTAACACTATCAAAAACAAATGAAAAAGAAATTGTTTTATTTTCTTCAGTTCATTGGAAAACTGTAGGAAAAAACACTATGGTGGATAAAGATTCAATAAATTTTAATTCCAAGTATTATACTTTAGAACTTCCTTATTCAAAACCAATAAATCAAGACAACATTTTTTTAAAAATATATTATGGTTAAACAATGTTAAGAAACAATAAAAAAGGAATAAGCATTGGATTTTGGTTAGCTTTAGCATTAATAATGGTAACAATGTATTTGATTGTTGCTATAAATACGGAAATAATAATAGATGCACCATTAGGAGAAAATCAATATAAACTTCTAGAAGCAAATGAAAAATCAGAAATTGCAAAAATATATCTTGAACAATCTTTTAAATATGCTTTACAAAATTCAATAAATACTTTTCAAACAAATAAAAATCAAATACAATTAGACTATTTTTGTGGAGAACACGTTCATCCTATATATCTTACAAGTAATAAAAAAAATTGTGTTCCTGACTTCAATTTATTGTTTAAATCAAATGTTGACAATGAATTTCAAAAATATTTTTCAAATTCAAAATTATTTTCATTTTATAGTTGGGATTATTATATTTTAACAAATCAAAGAACAAATTTTAATAAACCAACATTGTCTGTTAATGTTGTTTCATTACCCAATTCAAAATTAAAAATACCTATAGGCGAAAGTACACAAAACTCTGAAAAAGCACAATATCCAATAGGACCTTTAGGAACTTGTGGAAATGAAATAATAAAAGATTGTAAAGACAATCAATGTATTGCAGATGTTGCAAATACTTTTTATCAATTATATTCTTTAAGTGGACTTAAATTTCCTTATGTTTGGGGAGGAGAATCTCCTTATACTTATGAAGATACATCATTAAATGGTGCTTGTTCTGATTTTTTCGATCAAAGTACAATTACAAGATTTGAACCACCTCCAAGAAATAATATTTTAACTAAACAAGGTTTTGATTGTTCTGGTTGGGTTTGGTGGGTTGGTAAACATGCAAATGTACAAGAATTAATTAATAGAAAATCTGCAGATGAATATTATCAAGATTTTAAAAATTCAAAAAATTTTGAATGGGCAAAAATAGATAAAGATTTAACCCCTGAATTGGCTTCAGAGATTTTAATTCCTGGAGATATAATTTTTTATAAAGATATAGATGATGTAAAAATAACACATGTAATGATTTATGTAGGAAATTTAGAAATAATACATTCAACACCTAACCAAGGATTAATTAAAGAAACAATACCTAATACTTATTATCAAGGAATACAAGCAATTTCAAGATATTTAATTGAAAAACCAACTATTGATTCAGCAGAAAATACACAATTAGAAAATGAAGATGCAAAAGAATGTATATTATATTTTGATACTTCCGATTGGAAAAATGAAAACATAAGAGCAGGACAGCAAAATATAGATTTCAATAAATTTAATGAACAATTAATGACATATGAAAATGGGTTATTTACTAAATCATTAGAACAAGCACACATAAATAATCCAAATGTTCCAACACAATTAGTTAAATCAATAATTTATGCTGAAACTGCTGGAGCCGAATTTGATAATTATTTATCTGGAAAAACAAAATGTTCTCAAGTAGGTTATTGTGGACTTATGCAAATGGGTTCGGGTGCTTGTTCTGATGTTAAATTTATTTGTAATTGGGATAGTTTGAAAACAGGAACTGATTATCAAGCAAATAATAGAGTTATTGATTTCAGACAATTAGGTGTTGAATCAGGTGCAGCATATCTCAATCAAATAATAAAACACTTGGAAATCAATGGGTTTACAACTCCCGAAAAACCGAATTATTATTTTACAGCACTTTTATACAACGCAGGACTTGGTAATGGTATAGATATTTTAGAACATGCTATGGATAGAACTGGAACAACTAAAGAATTTTTGAAGTGGAGTCACATAACAAAAGCAGATATAAGAAAAGAATTTCCAAATGATGAAGCCAAAGTAAATGAAGTTTATGGTTATCCAAACATGGTAGGAAAAGCATTATCATTACAATGTTCAGGAGATCCTTTGGCAATGTTTGTAACAGGTGAAACATATTCCAGAAGTTATATTGAAATACAACCTAATCTTAAAGAAGAAATTGAATTTGATTTAAAAAAATACGAAAAAGTAAATCAATTTGTTTCAGCAATAAAATCAAATTGTAATGAACAAACAAACCTTCAAGAATGTATACAAACTTCTATAAAAGAAGTATCTAATTTAAATTTTAAAGTATATTATTTAAGTGATTATTCAAAATTTTATGGTGTAAATTTATTTAAAGATTTTTTCACAGCAGCATCAACAATATTTTCAGATTTATTTACAAGTGGTTCTTACTATGCTTCTAGTTTAGGTGCATTAAATTATGAAGATAAATTTAAAGATTCAATAGTAGATCAAATGCTAAATTGTCGTGAATTAGAACAATCAAATTGTCTTTGTCCAATATATATAGATTTTTCATTGTTAGAAAAATTAGATGGTACATATGATAATCAAAAAATAATAAAATTTTATGAAAATTCAAATAATGAATATGTTGCAGATAGTTTAATTACAATAAATAACCAATTATTTTTGAATCCTGAAAGTAAATCATTAAAAATATCTTTCAATCCATTGCTTCAAACTATAGGTAATGATATCGATGATAAAAGTTCAGAATTGAATTTTACATTTACAAGAACAAATTTAAATGAAAATTTAACTGAAATGAAATTTAAAAATAAATTAACGAACGAAATTAAATCTTGGAAAATTAAAGAAAATTCAAATGCAATTTATTTATACAAAAAAACAAATAAAGATTTACAATGGTATTACTATGAAGATAATCCTTTCAATCCTCCTTTTTGTATGAACAAACAAACATATCATAGATTTGCAATAGATTTCAATGAAGAAGATATGTTAAAATTCAGTTTAGCAATAGAAGATAAACAAATGCCTCAATATAATGTTGAAAAATCTGAATTAAACGCAGTTCAACATAATTGCATGAACACCAACGCAGTTTTACTATCTTGGAAAATTGTAGAGCCAACTGAACCATTATATGCATTTAATATATTTGCAAAATCAGGAACAACCAGCGACTTAAACACAGAAATAATTTCTCAATATGAATCAATAACAAAAGAAGACTTAGAAAATTTAAATCCAATTATAATTAATAAATTATATTATGATGAATCAAACAAAACATTTTATTATTTAACAAACAAAATAGGAAAAATTGAATTATATCCTAATCAACAATATACCTTTTCAATTGCAGGCGTTGATAATTACAACAACTCACTAGATATAGATATATCGATGCATTTAATGAACAATGTTGCTTTCAAAATTCAAGAAAATTTAAATCAAAATATAATAATACAAAGTTATGCATCTAGTATGGGAATAAGTAAAGAAACTTTATCTGCAAGTCTTTGTGGAGGATATGTTGCAGGAATATTAGGAAGTTGGGCAAATGTTTTTGGAGCAGGAATAGATTTAGGAGATTTAGAAGGTGTTGAAAACGTTGATTTATCAAAACTTAATGAATTAAATGATTTGTTAGGTTCACAATTTACTTGTTGTATAACTTATCCAGATACAGTTGTTTTATCAACTCCAAACTATAAATAATATATTTATTATTAATAAATTGTTCTTTAAAATATATTTTATAGAATATATTAAATAATTATATATAAATGCACTGGACATTTTATCAAAACACTTAAAAAGCAATGAAGGTTTACTTTTATTTGTGAAGGGGCTGAAGGGTGTGTGGTGTTTAGTTCCTTCACTTTAAAATCAAAAAACATTCTTAAGGTGTGGTAAATGAAAGACGAAATAATTCAACAAATTCTTGATTCAGGTAAAATAAATAAAGAAGAACTAGATAAAAAAATTCAAAATAAATTGAAAGCTTTATCAGGTTTAATTTCAGAAGAAGGAGCAGCACATATTGTTGCAGGAGAATTAGGTGTACAAACAACAAATTCAGTTCCTGAAGGGACTACTATTAAAATGTCTGATTTAAGTCCTGGAATGAAAAGTGTCAATATTTTAGGCAAAGTTCTAAGAAAATATGAATTAAGAAATTTTGGTGAAGATAAAACAGGAAAAGTTGGAAGTTGTTTAATTGGGGATGAAACAGGTTTATCAAGACTAACATTTTGGAATGATAAATGTGATTTTTATGATAAAATTAATGAAGGAGATATTGTTGAAATACAAAATGCTTATTCAAAAGAAAACAATGGAAGAGTAGAAATTCACATGGGTAATTCTTCAAATTGCATAGTAAATCCTGAAGGAAAAAATGTAGATATACCTAAATTAACAGAACATAAAGAAGAATTAAAAAAACTTAAAGAAATAAAAGAAGATGATAATTATATAGATATAATGGCAACAATAGTGCAAGTATATGATCCTAGATTTTTTGAAGTTTGTTCAGATTGTAATAAAAGATTACAAATAGTGGATGGTGGAAAATTTAAATGTCCTGAACATGGCATTAAAGAACCAACTTATAATTATGTCATGAATTTATTTTTAGATGATGGTTCTGATAATATAAGAGCTTCTCTTTGGAAAGAACAAATTCAACAACTTTTAGATTTAACTAATGAAGAAGTTTTAGATTTAAAAGAAAATCAACAAAAATTAGAAGATTTAAAAAATGAATTATTAGGTAAAGTAATTAAAGCAAGAGCTAAAGTTAAAAAGAATGATGCATTCAATCAATTAGAATTGGTGTTATATAAAATAGATAAAGATCCAAGTCCTATTGAAGATAATTCAGAAATCAAAAAAGAAGCTCCAGTGAAAATTAAAAACAAAGAGCCAACACCAAATCAAGAAAATGTAGTTGAAGAATTAATAACTGCAGATGACGAAGAATTATTTAATTTAGATGATTTGGAAGATGAACTTTAAATTCTCAAAATATTTATTTTTAATATTTTTTTTAATTTTACTTTACTTATTTTTCTATCCAAAAGTTTTACTTTTAAGCTTTGATACAGAAGCACCAACAACAAAAGAAGAAATGAATATGTTATTAGATTTATTAAATAAATATAATTATTCTTCAACATTTTTTGTGACTCTTGATTTTGTAAATATGAATCCTGAATTAATAGAACGAATGATAAATGAAAATCATGAGATTGCATGTCATACTAAATCTCACAAAGATTTAACTAAATTAAATTATAATGAAGTTATAACTGAAATAAATGAATGTAAAATATACATTGAACAAAATTTTAATACTAAAATTTATGGTTTTAGAGCTCCTTATAGAAAATTAGATGTTTCTTCATTTTATGCCTTAAAATCATTAAATTTTACTTATGATGCCAGTATATTTGAATATTATTCATTTGCGTATACTCCTTTAATTAAAGAAATTTTAACATCCACATTTTTATTTATTCCTTTGGACGATTATATTTGTTTAAAATTTATAAAAATCCCAAAAAATATTTATTTTTTCATGTTAAATAATTATTTTAATCCTTATAAAAGTTATTCATTTCATACACATATTATAATGAACTATAAAAATGATTTTGAATCTTTTTTAAAATCCCAAAATTCTAAAAAAATAACACATAAGGAGTTCATAGCATGAAAGGAATAACTCATATTTTAATGGGAATTTCAATTTATTTATTTTTAATGGTATTTATAGATTTATTCAAATCTTATTTATTTTTCTTTTTATTTATGTTAGGTGTTTTATTTCCAGATATAGATGAAACACATTCAATATTAGGAAAAAAATTCAAATTAATAGGATGGATTTTTAATCATCGTGGTTTTTTTCATTCAATTTTTTCTTTGATTTTATTTTCTTCTATATTTATAATATTTAACTTTTATGCAGGTTTATTTTTTGCACTAGGATATTCATCACACATAATAGAAGATATGTTAACAAAAAAAGGAATAAAACCATTTATGTTTGGATTAAATATTAACGGCCCAATTAAAGTAGGTTCACCTTCAGAATTTATAATTAGTTTAATTTTCCTAATATTAGTCATTATTTTGATTGTTTTTTGGAGCCTCAAAATCTTCTTTTAAATCTCTGTATTTTTTAGATGGTTCTTCTTTTTCATCCTTGTAAACATCATTTTTATTTTCATCTAATATACTTTTTAATTTACTATTATCATTTTTACTTTGTTTTTCAATACTTTTTTGTAAAAGTTTTATTAATTTATCTTTTTGTAATTTTTTCGAATTTCCTATTTTTAAATTTAAATTTACAGTTAAGAATTTTTTAAATTCTTTAAAATTATCTTTTAAAAATAATTTATATTCTTCTTCGCTTATTGCTTCTAATTTTTTAATAAGGTGTTCTTTATCTACAATTTTTTCTTCTAATATTAGTATGAATTCACTTGTAAATTTATTATTTTTTCCACGTAATAAAGCTATTCTATTAAAATATAAACTCTGAGATATTTTTTGAAATACAATCATTAATATAAGGAATACGACACAATATAATAATAAAATTCCAAGTTCTTTTATAATTACATCAAAAGATATTTTAAAAATTATTGATTTTCTTAAAAGTTCAGAAGTTATTACAAATGGATTAAATGAAGCTATATTTTTTAATAGTGGTGAAATTGTTTCCAATGGAAACATTATATTCGATATAAATAAAAATATTGTACCTACAAATATTGTGGCCATATTAGTTGCTTGTTGTGTTTTTAATATATATCCTATAATCATTCCAATCATAGTAAAAAGTGAAATAGCTAAACTAATTAAAACTAAATTAACATAAATATTTTCTAATATAAAATTAGGTATAAAATAACTAGTAACTCCTAAAACTACTACTATTTGTGCAATCACAATTAAAAATGTCGTTATAAAATTAGTTATTATAAAATATTCTCCTTTTGTAGGTGTAGTAAATGTTCTAAATGTAGCATTAGATTGTTTTTCTACAACTATTAAAGTACTCGCTAAAATTAAACTTGAAAACATAATTATTAAAATTAACATATAAGGAAATAGTAAAATTAATTTATTATCTGTAGTTGAAATTGTTTCTACTGTTGTTTTTATTGGATTAACAATATTTTCAGTTGAAGTAACTTCAATATTTTTTATTCCTTTTTGAGTATTTTCAACACTTATTTTTATTTTTTCCAAGTCATCATATATTTTTTCAAGACTTGTTTTTAAACCAGTTAAACTATTTTTTTGCGCAGAAGTTATATCTTCTACTTCAGATACTTTTTCATCAATTAAATCCACCAAACTAAGCACAATTTGTAATTTAGCATAACTTGTATTAAAATCATCATACGAACTAGAATTTAAACTTTCTAAATTATCTTCAATATCACTCAGCATTGAACTAACATTACTACTAACGCCTGCACTTCTTATATTTGCAATGTATTCCAAACATTCCTCTGTATTAGACTCAACATCTTCGTAAACACTTTTAGTATATGTGTGTAATTTAGTTACATCTTTATCTAAATCAGATAAACCTAAATCTGAAGAATCTAAAGATATTTTACTTAATTCAGTTTCAATTTTTTTAGAATTATCTACTTCTTCATCAATCATAGCTTTGTTTTTCACAATTAAAGCAACTACTTCATTTAAATTTTCACTTGTAGCAAATAAAGTGTCTAATATTTTATTGGTTAAATCTTTACTAACTTCATCAGTTTTAATATCAATATCACTTGAAATTTCTTCAATTATAGAATAAACTAAACTCATACGAGACTTATCAACAATAAAAATTAAATTATTTGTTTTATTATTTTCAATACTAAATTCTTCAGGAAAAATAATACATCCATGTAATAATCCTTGTTCTAATTCTTCAATACAAGATTCTTTACTGAATAACTGAGTAACTAAATAATCTTTATTTAAAGTTTCAACAAATTCAGTTGTAAGAGGACTACTATCTGGAGAAATATACCCAAGAGAAATTTGAATATTAGTATTTGAACTAAAAGCCAAACCAAGAAGCATAATAACAAATAAAGGTCCTAAAATTATAGTAAATAAAGAAGTCTTCTTTCTAAATAAAATTTTAAAATTCTTTTGTAATATTTTAATTAACTTCATATTTTTACCTTTTTGTCATATTTTTATTTTTCTTTTTTGATTTTTTCTTCAAACTCATCTTTTTTTACAATATTAATAAAAACATCATCCAATGAAGATTTTGTAACTTCTATAAATTCTAATTCTTCTTTAGAGTTTTGAATATCTTCAATAATATCCATTAATGTTTTTTCAATATTAGTTGAATATATATGTAAAAAATTATTAGAAACTCTTGTATGTTCAATATATTTACCTTTTAATTTTTTAATTAAAGAATCATATTTTTCAGATTTTGTTCTTAAAATTATTTCTTGTTGTCTAACAAATTGTTTTTTTAAATTTTCAGGAGAATCCAAAGCAAATATTTTATTTTCTTTTATTAACGCTACTCTATCACATAAATTATCTAATTCAGTTAAATGATGACTAGATAAAATAATAGTAGTACCTTTACTATTTATTTTTTTTATTAAATTCCAAATTTGATGTCTATGTATTGGATCTAAATCTGCAGTTGGTTCGTCTAATATAAGAACATCAGGATCATGTATTAAAGAACAAGCAATATCCAATCTTCTTTTCATACCACCAGATAAATTTTTTGCTTGAATATTTGTTGCATATTGTAAATTCATTAATGACAATAAAGTTTCCGTATTTGAATTAATTGCATCTTTTGATAAATTATGTAATATTCCAAAGTATTCTAAATTTTCTTTTACAGTTAATTCTTCATAAAATGAAGGAACTTGAGATGCAAAACCATAAATAGTTTTAACAATTGATTGCTTTTGATAAACAGAACGATAAATAGAAGTATTTTTGAAAGTTAAAAGGTGATTTAATCTGAAAAGAACATCTCCTTGTTCAGGTTGAACAAAACCAATTATAGTATTTAATAAAGTAGTCTTTCCACTACCACTTGCACCCATAATTCCTAAAATCTCGCTAGGCATAATTTCAAAACTAACATCTTTTAAAACTACATGTCCTGAATAAGATTTACTTATTTTTTCTATTTTAAAAACAGGTTCTATCATTTATAAACTAGAATTGCTTTTAATGTATTTATAAAATTGTTGTTTTTAAAGAAATTATTACCTATTAAAATATCTTCTCAAATTTACTAATTAATTGATAAATTTAAAATAACTAAATTTAAACATTCAATTAAAACTTTATTAAATTTTCTAAGACTTAATATTTATAAATAAACATACATTTCCATATTTGTAGGATTACTAAGTGGTTTAGGAACATAAGTTCTTAGGAAAGTCCGCCCATCAATGCTTCGCGCAAAATTGCTTGATGAAAGTCAAGAGTTAGAATATAACTGGTAAACCGTACAGAAAAAAACCACTTTTAGATAATGGAATGATATTGGTGAAGTAATCGGTGACGATTATGAGTTAACCCATTGACGTCTCTAGAAGAAAGGATGAAAATTGAGCACCCAATTGATGCAAGTCATTAAGACGCTAAGTCAAATACCACTAAATAACATCGTAAGGTTTATAAAAGCTTTATTTGGTTATTACAGAAGGTGGCTTATTGTAATTCTACACTTTATTTTTTTATTAAATTTTTAAAAATTCTTAAGAAACGTTTATAAATAAGCAACTCATTCTAGAATTAAAATGAGTCAAGACAGAATAAGTATGCCATCAAGTGGTGCAGGTATAACTCAATATTTTAATGAAACAAAATCGAGAATATCTATTTCCCCACAAATGGTATTAGGAATATCTATATTAATTGTAGTTGTTGTAATTATTTTAAACTCACTTTAATTAGGTGATTTATATGTTTCCTGGAATGAATATTAACCCAAAACAAATGAAGCAAGCCATGAAAAAAATGGGTATTTCTCAAGATG
Organism: Candidatus Woesearchaeota archaeon; assembly: GCA_050187915.1. Lineage (GTDB taxonomy): Archaea > Nanobdellota > Nanobdellia > Woesearchaeales > SKGA01 > JAQUYS01. The sequence goes on along the minus strand of JBFXLI010000009.1, from coordinate 11,337 downwards.
AAATGGATGCCCAAGTTGTTATAATTAAATTGGCAGATAGAGATTTAATCTTTGAAAATCCTGAAGTTTCTAAAGTTAATATGATGGGACAAGAAACTTATCAAATAGTTGGAGAACCAAGAGAAGAATTACATCAAAAAGAAGCTGAAATTGAAGAAGAAGATATTGAAATAGTTATGCAACAAACTGAAGCGAATAAAGAAGATGTTATTGAAGCAATAAAACAAGCTGAAGGAGATTTGGCTCAAGCTATAATGATACTTAAAAAAGAGGAATAAATTAGATGGAAGATATCTCAATTTATAGACAAAAAACTCTAAAAACAATTGAAGAAGCTGAAGACTTATTATATAGAACATATGCTTTAACAAAAGATAATAAGTTATTTTTAACAATTATTTTAAAATTATTTTCATCATTAGAATATCTTTTAAATACAGTTTTAAATGATAAAATTGGTTCAAAGGATTCATTTTTAGCAAAAGTTTCAATTTTAAGACAAGAAAAATCTAAGTTGTCTGAAGATGATTTTGAATTTTTCACATTTATTAAAAATTTAATGGAAGAACATAAATTAAGTTCAATGGAATTTGCAAGAAAAGAAAAATTTGTAATTACAGATGAAAATTATAATTTACATACCTTAACATATGAAAATTTAGAAGAATATTTAAATACAACAAAGAAAATAATTGCTCAGTTATTAATGGAGAAATATTAGGTGTTAAAATGTTAGAAATATTAGAAGATGCAGGAGACGAATTAAAAAGAGCAGAACACTTAATTTATGTTAGTTTAAAGTATACAAGAACTGGAGATGTATTGTTTAATTGTTTAAATAGAATGATTGATGCTTATTCTTTATTAATTGATGCTTTAATATTATATGCAAAAGATACCAAAAATTTACAAGAAGATGCTCAAACACCTTTAGCAAAAGGAAATATTGTTAAAAAATTATATGGACAACAAGAAATCCAAGATAATTTAGATTTATACTTTCTTTTAAGAAAAATATCAAGAGCACCTCACTCAGTTGAACAAGAATATAGAAGACATGTTGCAGTGTTAACTACAATTGAAGGAAGAGAAGAAATAATTAATATTGATATAATGACTCAATACTTTGAATTTCAAAGAGAATTCTTTAAGTTTGTCGTAGATATGCTTGGCGATTATGCTAAGAAAAAATACAAAGACGAAATGGATGCAGGTTGGGAAAAGTAATTAAATACATTATATTTTCTTAAAATATGTTTATTTTTGAACTTGAAAAAACTAATTTAGATTTATCTAAAACAGAAGCAGAATTCTTATTAAATATAAATTTAAAATGTTTAAAAGATAATTTTTTTATTACTTCTCAAAAATTTAATTTAAACCAAATAAAAAGATTAGCATATACAAAAAATATATTTAAATATTTAGATGAAAACATAAACTTCTCAAAAATTAAATTAAATTTAATTAAAAATACATATAAATTAGAAATTAAATCTTTCACAAAAAAAACCTTAGATAAAAAAGAACTTGTAAATTATATATATAACAATTTAGAAAAACCAAAAGTAGATGTAAAAAATCCAAATCACATTTATTATATTTTTTATTTTAAATCTAAATTTTATTTGTTTGAAAAAATTTATGAAAATATAGATGAACCTTCAAAAAGAAGAGCTCATTTAAGACAATTTAATCATCCTACAAGTTTAAATCCTAAACAAGCTAAAGCAATGATTAATTTATCTAAAGCCAAAAAAGAAATTTTAGATTGTTTTTGTGGGATGGGGGGAATTTTATTAGAAGCTAGTTTAATGAATTTAAATGTCAAAGCAAGCGACATATCTGAGTATATGATAAACAAAGCAAAAATAAATTTAAAAGATTTTAAAAAAATTAAATTTCAAGTACAAGATGCAACAAAATTGAAAATAAAATCAGAAGCAATTGTAACAGATTTACCCTTTGGAAAAAATTCATTTGTTTCTGAAAATTTAAATGAATTATTTACTAAATTCTTTGTTAATGCACAAAATTTAACTTCATCACTTGTAGTTGGACACTCATCAAATTTAAATATAAAAAAATTAATTAAAAATACTTCGTGGAAAATTTTAAAAGAATTTTCAATATACGTACATAAATCAATGACAAGAAAAATAACAATTTTAATAAAAAATTAATTTTCTATGTCTTCAAAATCTGAAATTATATCTTTACAAATTTCTAATGTTTGTTTTAAAGAATCTTTTGTAGGTTCTTCCAATGAACGAAACATTATAGGAACTACAGCATCCATTTGTTTATTTTGGTATTTTAACATAAATGCTTTTGCAGAATTTAAAAAGTTACTAAATTCATATTGTTTTTTCAAATCAATTAATTTAAATTTTTTCTCTTCAGGCTTTAATATAATATCTGTTTTTTCATCAAAATGTTCTTTATTTTCTTTATCTTGTTCATCTGTTTCAAATATAGTTTCATTAATTAAAGTATTATTCATATTATTTATAGGCTCTTTTTTTGTTGTTATGTTAATACAATAAATTTCATCTTTCTTATTTAAAAAAATAGCTTTAACATAACTAGAATTAGTTAATCTTGATATTTTTTTAGCTAATCTTGATGTTTCCAATACAATACCATCAGGTGTAGTTTGACTTGTTTTAGATTCAGAAAATTCTTTTATTGAATAAGTATTTGCTTGAGAATCAAAAACAATTGCCCTATTTTGTTTTTCTATGGATTTTTTATTAACTTTTAAAAAACTACTACCTACAACAAACACATCTTTTTCCACATTATTATATGTATCAGGAAATCCTAAATACACTTGATTAAAAATATTTTCATCCGAAACAAAATATTCAGTTTCTATGGTTGCTATTAACTCAGGCATTCTAGATACAATTATAGCTATTTTAGGTTCGTTAGATAAAATTGAACTAGGATTAAAAGAACTCATATAAACTTTTTTTATAGCTTCAATAAATTGTTTAAAAGTTTCTTTTGTATTAAAAATAGGATTTAATATATTTGTTTCATCATCAAAATTACAACTTCTTATTAAAGTCATTAAATTTTTTGATTCATAACTCATAGACAAATTGTTTAAATTATTTGTATCTAAACTAACTAATTCAAAACATTCTCTTATTGAATCAAGAACATGTTCTGGAAATTGAGCATTTTTAAAAGAAATTATTAATCTTTCAAAGCTATGAATTCTTTCATTTATTGTTTCAGCATTTCTAAAACAGTCTAATTCAGGCTTTAATTGATTGTGTTTAACAAATTCATCAAATACGTCTGTAGTTATAACCATACTAAATGGTATTTTTACTTCTCCCTCAATTAAAGAAAAGTCGATTGCTCTCTGTCCTACTATTGACTTGTCAAATTCAAGTGTTTTTTTTAAAGGAATACAATAAGCCATGTTTATAAGATGATTGATTTCATTTATAACTTTTCCCTTTCAAAAACACATATTTTGAGAAAAACTTTAAAAAGGAGTGTTTCTAAATAATACTATGGTGAGAGAAACTAATAATTTATCTATTTTATCTGAAAACAAATTAAATAAAGATTTAAATAAAGGTTTCGATACTTTAAAAAATAAATATTCCAAATTGAATTTTCTATTTTCCTCAAAAGAATTATTTGATAGATTAGGATATGGTTTCGTTGCTTATCAATTCATAATTATTTTCTTCTTTTTAATGGGAGCACCCATATTTCTTGTTGGTTTAATTTCAGGTTTAAAAGATTTATTAACAAGTCTTCTTTCATCAATTATAGAAGAATATTATGAATTTAAGAACATAAAAAGTATATTTATTTCAAAAGCAGGAATATTATTTGGTTTTAGTTTTTTACTTATGGCTTTAGCCATAAGATTAAAAAGTGTTTGGTTGTTTTCAGTATCTTTTCTAATAAGTTCAGTAGGAGTTGTAACTTATGGACATTTATATAAAAAATTGATGGAAACTTCTATAAAATATGAAAGAAGAAGTTGGTTTTTACAACAAATAACACAATATGGCTTAATTATAACGGTAATTGCATTTTTAATTTCAGGATATATACTTAATCATGTAGGTTTAAACGATACTTTATACACATTTACAATTTTAGGAAATACACTTTCTTGTCCAATTAATGCTTATTTAATTATTTTTGAAATAGCAGCAATATTATTTATTATTTCAGGTTTTATTTTGTCAAAATTACCAGATTTAAAGTCCAAAGAACATTATCCTTTTAATTCATTTTTTTCAGCTTATATACATAAAATAGTTTCAGAAATTAAAATATTTAAACAAAACAGTAAATTAAAATATTTATTAGTAGGTGTAGTTTTAATAAGTGTAATTCAAACTTTTGCAAATACTTATTATGGTTATTATATTTATTTACAATTCAAAGATGTTTTTTTCAAAGGATTTTTGAACATAGCCTTAATTTATTCCATTGCAATTTTAATATCTTTAATTAGCTTAAAATTTACAAATATTTTAAGAAATCGTTTCGGTTCTTCACCTATTGTTGTGTTTGGAACACTATTATCTGCAATACTTCCTTTAGTTTTAATTTTTAATCCTCATTTTTATGTTGTAATTGTAGCAAATGCAGTATTTGTTATTGGAACTACTATGGCTAGTTATTCTCAACATTATATTGTTAAAAATTTGTTAGATCAAACACAATTAAAAATATATTATAAATCAATAGGATTTGTAATGATATTACCTTATTTAGTATTAGTGCCTTTAGGAGCTTTAGTAGCTCAATTGTTAGGACTAATAATATTATTTAAAATAATAGTTTTACTATTAATTTTTGTTTATTTACCATTAAATTTAACTTTAGTTATATTAAGTGAAAAGTAAATATTATATATGAGTTAGTATGAGTGATTGTAATGCCAATAATAAAACTACCACCACTACCAAGTCAACGTCCAGATTTATCTTGGGGGTTTAATTGGGAGTTTGTCGTTAAAGATACCTATTTTAATTGGATTGTTTTATACAAATGGTTACATAATTTTCTAATGGTAGAAGGTTGGGTAGATTTACAAACTCAATCAGATAGATATGAAACATTTCTTCAAGAAATTGATATGGGTGAAGGAGCTAAAAATCAATGGGTTTATTGGAGAGCTGTTAAAAATCTTAAGGAATCAGGTGGAGAATATATGAAATTATTTTTTGCTTTAAATGTACAAGTTTTATTCTCAAAAAAAATTGAAGTTATGCACAAAGGTAGAAAAGTTAAATTAGATACAGGTGAATTTAAATTTGTAGGAAGAGTTTATTTTTCCCAAGAACTAGATAAAGATGGAGAAAAAGGAGGTTCACTTTGGAACTCAAATAAATTTTTTGGTTTATTTAGATTTTTGAAAAAAAGATTTTGGCGTAGATTAAATCAAAGAATTTACAATGCTGCAAAAGTTGAAACTTCAAAAGAATCTGATAAAATATATTATGCATTACAAAAATACACAGGAGCTTTACCAGATGATGATGTCAAAGGATTCTGGATGAAAGATAAAGGTGCAGAATTTTAATTTATTTTTTTAAATACATATATTTGATATGGTTTTATTTGTTTTAAATTAACTTCTCTTGAGAAAAATTCAAATTTATTACTTTTTTTTGGTAATATACTTTCTTCATATTTTTCTTTTAAATTTTCACTATCTAATACAAGAATAAGTTTATTTTCTTCTTCAACACCAAAACTATAATTTTGAATTTCAGAACCAGAAAAATTAATTAAAATATAATAGGTTTCATTTGTTTTTTGAGTAGAATCTTTTCTTTCAATAACCAATATTTTATAATTATCATCAACATTAATATATTTTCTATTAATTGCATTTTCAATCCAAAATGCAGGTTTATCTAAAATAATATTTATTTGTTTTTTTAATTCAACTACTTCTTCAATTTCATGTTGATTCAACTTTTTCCAATCAATACTACTATCATGTTCAAATGTCCCTTTTTGAAGCAAAAATGTTTGTAATATATCCAAAATTCTACCTTCTAATCCAAACGCAATAAAACTTTCCATAACTTTTATTTTTCCTATTGCATGATTATGTAATTCAGGTTTATTTAAAGTTAAAGCATCATAAGCATAACTTCCTGTTGCTCTACCATACATTAAACCAGCTGCCGCGTCATGATTATGAAAATCACCAACTGTGCTATTTGATTTACCCCATTCTTTTTCTTCTCTAATATGCTCCAATTTCCATATAGAAATTTTATCTGCAGATTTTGGCATATACTCACTATGTAAATAATAAGTAATTCTTGAACTATTATATGCTGTAGCTCCTAAAGATTTTTTTGAAAAAGAAAAAGGTGCCACTAAATTTTTTGCATTATCTCCATAAAAATAATGAGCCTCTAAATCAATAATCGCACTAGAATCATAATAATATATTTCCTTATTTAATTTTTGTAAAAATTCTAATCCACCAGGACGTTCTTTACCATCACCACTTTCATTAAATCTTAAAATACCATCTACATTATCAATTCTAAATCCATCTACAAAATAGTTTGTTAAAAAATTTATAACACTTTCAATTAAATAATTTCTTACATTTTCATCATCATATTTATAGCGTTTTGTTCCCCAAGTTGTTGTTTCATCTAAATAAATTTCATTATTATTTTTAGTTTTCCAATTGTGCAAACCAATATCTTTACCTTCAATATTACACATTTTATAATCTTTATATGGACAATGACTTAATACTGCGTCAAGAATAACAATTATTCCTAATTCATGACATTTATCAATCATCTTCAAAAAACTATTAGGATTTCCAAAATTTTTATGAATTGCAAAAGGATAAGTAACTAAATATCTATATTTCCAATTATCTCCATCTATTGATTGAGCTATTGGTAAAAATTGAATTGCATTAAAACCTAATTCGTTTATTTTTTCAAGAACTCCACACTCAGAAATATATGTAAATAAATCTTTTTTACTTTCAGCCAAAGTTTTTGAATTTTTATCAAATTCAAACCATTTAGCAACAAGTCCAATTATGTCTGTTTGTAAAATTTTTATACTAGTATGAATTCTTTCAGGTTTATTAAATTTTAATTTGTAAGATGTTTCATCATCAAAGTCCCAAAAAATACTATTACCTGTATCATCAAATAAAATTGTAGCAGGATCTCTTAAATATTTTTCATCAATTAAATATAAATAAGGTTCATTGTGTTTAATACAATCAATAATTATTGAAGAAAAATCTTCTTGTTTTTTTAATTTAAAATTTTCAAGATTTTTTTTACCCCAATTATTAAATTCACCAATTAAATATATATCTTCTTCAATATTTTTTGAATAAACCTTAAATTCAACTTTTTTTGCTTTACCTTCTTTTCTTTCAAGGACTTTGTAACCAAATTTATTTTTATATTCTTTTTTAGGTTCAATTTTAGGAGAATATAAAACAGTTTCCCATTGATAATTTATTGCACGTAAAGGAATATTTTCAATCATACCTTTATTTAGAAGTATTTATTTAAATAGTTGACGATGAATTAGTCTGTGACATAAGTTTCAGATATTTAAATTTAGATGTTACATATTAAAAATTCTTTTTTATGTGTAATTCCTTTAATTGAATTTCATCAACATCGTTTGGAGAACCATCCATAGGACATTGTGCATTTTTATTTTTAGGAAACGCAATAACATCTCTTATATCTGTAGTTTGTTGCATTAAAGATACTAATCTATCTATACCAATACCCATTCCACCATGTACAGGAGCTCCATATTTATAAGCTTCAATTAAAAATCCAAATTTTTCATTAGCTTCTTCTTCACTTAAACCTATGAATTTAAACAATCTTTTTTGAATTTCAGGATTACTTACACGAATTGAGCCAGAAGACATTTCCCAACCATTCATAACTAAATCCCATAAATTACCTGTAACTTTTTCTGGATTCTTTTCAAAATTATCTACAAATTCGGAATTAGGCATCGAGAAAACATGATGTTCAGGTTCCCAACGATTTTCTTCTTCATTAAATGCAAACAAAGGAAAATCTTTTACCCAACAAAATTTAAAATCTGTTGGATTTGTTAATTTTAAATCTTTTGCTATTTGATTTCTTAAATGTCCTAAACAAAGTTGAGCAATTTTCTTTCTATCAGCACTAAAGAAAAAAGTGCCCTCTTTTTTATTTGAAATTTCAATTAATTTATTTTTTAATTCTTCATTTAAAAATTTTGAAATACCACTTTCAAATTCATTGTTTTTTATTTTAACATAAGGTAGTCCTTTTGCTTTGTAAATTTTAACAAGTTCAGTATATTCTTCAATTTCTTTTCTAGAAAAATCTTTTTCTACAAAAATAGTATATATTTCTTCAGCTTCTTTGAATACATTAAAATCTATTTTTTTTGCAACTTCAGTTAAATTGTTAAGAAACATATTAAATCTAATATCTGGTTTATCACTTCCATATTTTTCCATTGCATCTTTATATGAAAATGTTGGAAAAGGAGTTTCTATACCAATATTTTTTACTTTTTTAAAGACATAATATAACATTTTTTCAACATGTTCTCTTATTTCATCACTACTAACAAAACTCATTTCTAAATCTAATTGAGTGTGTTCAGGCTGTCTGTCTGCTCTTAAATCTTCATCTCTTAAGCATCTTGCAATTTGATAATATTTATCCATTCCAGCAATCATTAAAATTTGTTTGTATAATTGTGGACTTTGAGGAAGTGCGTAAAACTTTCCTTTATTAATTCTTGAAGGAACAAGAAAATCTCTAGCTCCTTCAGGTGTTGAACGAACTAAAAGAGGAGTTTCAATTTCTAAAAATCCAGTTTCATGAAAAAAATTTCTAATGTGAAAAACAACATCGCTTCTCACTTTCAAATTTTCTTGTAATTTTTGATTTCGTAAATCTAAATATCTATATTGTAATTTAGTATCTTCAGTTGCATTTTCATCTAAAGGAAGAGGTTTCGATTTACTCAGAACTTCAAAATTATCAGCTTCAATTTCAATTTCACCAGTTTCTAAATTTTTATTAGGTTCAGGTTTTAATTTTACAACTCCTTCAACTTTAATTACCGATTCTCTTCTAACATCTGATTCTAAATTTTTATTTAATGTAATTTGTGTAATTCCATATCTATCTCTTAAATCAATAAATGTTAAAGCACCATGTGTTCTTATTTTATCTATCCATCCCGATAGTATAACTTTTTTATTTTCATGTTCTTTTCTCAATTCTCCACAAGTATGTGTTCTAAACATTTTATCCCTCATTTACAAATTTTTTTAATAATTTTAATTGATTCTATTTTGTCTTTAGCTCTTAATTTTAAAACAATATCCATACCTTCAATAACCTTTCCAAAAACAGCATAATTATCATCTAAAAAATGAGCTTGATTTAAAGTAATATAAAATTGACTTGATGCACTATTAGGATTACTGCTTCTAGCCATAGCCAACATACCAACATCGTGTCTTAAATTTTCATTTATTTCCAAAGGAATTGTTGCATTACTTCCGCCAGTTCCATCTCCTCTTGGATCTCCACCTTGAATAACAAAATTAGGTTCATATCTATGAAATGTTAAATTATCATAAAATTTATTTTCAACTAAATTTAAAAAATTTGTTGCAGTGATTGGAACATATTCATTATATATTTCAGCGGTAATTTTACCTTTATTAGTATTTATTTCAACAATTGTTTTTGAAAACTCATCACATTGATTATCATTCATTTTAATCCACCCAGTTACAAGAAAAGCAATTATTAAAAAAGAAATTATTGCAGTTATTTCTAATTTATCTTTCCAATTTTGTTTTTTTAATTTATTTTCTTTACTCATTTTATTTTCATACTCAAATCATAAATTATAGATTCAATTTTATTTAAATTATATTTTATACTCTCATATTTTTTTCTTAGTTCACCACTTCGTAAGTCAAACTTAAGTAAATATCCATAAATTTCTTCAATAGTTTCCTTAATTTTTAAAACTTCCTCTAATTTATTATTCGTTGCTAATGTAACTGATTTCTTCACCAACTCTCCTGTGAAATCACTTAAACTTTCCAAATAAGTTTCATAAGGAATATTTTTAATTAATTTTAAATCATTTCTAGTAATTACAATATTTTTAGTAATATATGCAAAGTAAAGTTTTGCTTCAACATATTCTTGTATTCCTGATTTAAAATTATTTATCAAATATATTTCAGCTTTGTCTATAACTTTATTAGATTTTTTTATTTCTTCTTCAACATTTAATATTAATTTTTCAGCTTGTTTTAATTCATCTCTATGAACAGAATATATTGCTTGTTTTGACAATTTAGTTATATTTCTAGTTGAGATTATAATTTCTTCTCTTAACTTATCATCTAACTCATATTGCTTTAACAAATAATCAAATTCTTTTTTTAATTCTTTTTGATTTAATATCATGTTTTTTGATAGTTTTAAATTATTTATAAAGTTACTCACACAACATTTTTTTAATATAAAGTTGTTTTTTTAGTGTTTTTAAATGAAATATTTGTTTTTAACCGATAGCTTTATAAATGAAATATTCCCAAAAAATAGTGTATTAATATGGCAGGCACTATTCTTGGAGAAGCAGTTACTTTTTTTGGCGATTTAGGTATATACGATGTAGTTTTACCATTTTTATTAGTTTTCACATTAATTTTTGCTTTTCTTGAAAAAACAAAAATTTTAGGTGTTGAAATAATAAGAGATTCAGCCGGTAAAGAACATTCATTCTCAAGAAAAAATCTAAATAGTATGATTGCATTTACAGTTGCATTTTTTGTTATTGCTTCTAGTCAAATTGTAAGAATAATTAGTGATTTAATGGCTAATGTAGTTATTTTGATTGTTTTAGGATTATCTTATATGTTGGCAGTAGGAATTTTTCATACAGGGCCAGAAGAATTTGAAGTTAAAGGTTGGCAAAAAACAATTTTTTCAATAGTATCTCTAATTGGTGTATTTTTAATTTTATTTAATTCATTAGGTTGGTTAGATAAAATATATAATTTTGTTTTAAGTGCGTGGTATAAAGCAAATATAGCTGCATTTATTTTAGTTATTGTGTTTGTGGGATTCATTGTTTGGATTACTTGGAGTCCAAATCCTGAAACACCCGTTAAGAAAGAAGAAAAAGGTGATTAATTATGGGTTTTGAAAGTTTAATATATACTCTTGACAACTGGGGATTTATGGACGTTATACTTCCATTTATCTTAATATTTACAATTGTTTTTGCAGTGTT